>PMTP01000114.1:26935-27072 GCA_003167305.1 Acidobacteriaceae bacterium | reverse complement strand
ATCGTGGTGGTCCACAGCCCGCGCTTGTCGCCCATCGCCGATTGCGTCACGTTGCTGGTGCGGACAATCTTGTTGGAGATACGGTAAATCTCCTTCTTCTCATCCCAGCTTTTGTCCGGATCGAACTCCACATCCAG
>PMTP01000114.1:12958-26905 GCA_003167305.1 Acidobacteriaceae bacterium | reverse complement strand
TAGGTGTTTTTATCCGCGGGGATAGCCACACCGATGCTGGAAACCAGCAGGCGGTGCGGCTCGCGCGTCGAGTTCTCCGCGATGACCGCAAAAACCACCTCGCCGGGGTACAGGTAGGTGAGGCCTTCCTTGCGCGTGATCATCTTGCAACGCGGCGGAAAGATAGATGAAACGCGCACCAGATTCTGCGAGGCAATCCCCGCATCCCGAAGCGCCAGCTCAAAGGAGGTCAAACGCTCCTTGTGTTTGCCTACGCCCTTGGTGAAAAACAGCTTCTTCGGGACCATGCTTTTTCCCAATTTCTATGTTTCCTCCCTGTGGTTGAAGATCGGCAATTGCAAACAACGTACCCGCATGAGTTTATCGCACCCGGGCGGGTTAAAACAGTGAATATCAGCACAGCATCCGCCCTTACGCGAGCGATGGCCGGAACTGGGAAGAATCGAGCGCTTCTCAGGCGCGTTTTAATGCCCGTTTCAAGACCGTATCCAGCGCCGCTTTGAGCTTCGCGTACTCCTCCGAAGTGAGCGTGCCGGCGATCTTTTCGCTCTCCAACGCGAAGAGCTCTTCCTTGAGCACATTCAGCAGTGCCGCGCTCTTGGCCGCGGGCGGCTGTGCAACCCCGGCGTCGAAGGCCGCGACCGCTGCCGGCTTGCGCAGCAGGAAGGCCGCGGTGACGACCATCAGCAGCGCCAGTCCACCCAGAATCCAGCCCTTGTACTTGCTGAGGGGGTCGGGCGTGTTGATGGGATTACCGATGCCGCCGCCGGGTTGCGCGCCCACGGCGCTTGCTTGCTGGCCGCCTTCCTGCGCTCCCATGCCGGAGGCAGCCTCCTGGCTTCCTTGGGCGCTCTGATCATCGCGGGGCAGGGAACCGCTGCCCGAGACGGTGAACTCCAGCGCCTTGCCGGGAAGAGCGTTGCGGGCCACGAAGGTTTGAAAGGCGGGATCTTGCGGCGAAGACTGGAAGTTCGATCCCGCGTTCGCGGTAAAGGTCATGCTCTTGGGCAGCATTACCCAGACAGTTCTGGCCGGAATCGAAACCTGGGGATGAAAGGTGAGCTTGCTGCTGTAGGGTAGCTCATATTCGAGCTGGAAGAGCGTGCCTTTGTCGGCGTCGTCGGGCTGGATGGGAAAGTTGAAGGAGTAATGGCCTTTTGGCCCGTCCGGGTCCAGCTTGATGGTGGTCGTCAGCCCTCCCGGCCGCTGTCCGCTGACGCTGTCCACCACCGCTCCATCCGGCAGCACAATCTCAAAGGTGCGCGGACTCCACTGGGTGCGGGGCGGCGAACTGGCGTTGTGGACTGCGTAACGCTCGACCACTCGAAGCTGTCCGTTGGTTGAATCAACAATCCCAATCACATCCTCATCGATGCCGACTCCATCGACCTTGGCGGCCACGTCATAGACCGTGATGTCGCCCGGACCGCTGCCCTGCGGAGCGGCGATGAAGTAGCCCGCGCCCTGGTGAGTTACCCGCACCAGGTACGGACCACTGCCCGGCTCGTTCAGCGAGTAATGTCCATGGGTGTCAGTGGTGGCCTTGGCGGCCTCATTCATGCCGGCCTGCACGTCCACCAGCACCACAGTATCGCCCACGGCGGGTTTGCCGGTGGTCTTGTCGGTTACTGTGCCGGTGATGGTTGCGGCCTGAGCCAGCGAGCCCGTGAGCAGCAAGCTCATGGCAATAGTGCGAAAAAGAAAGAAAGTCGATTTCATGGTCGTTTGGATGTCCAATGTGTGATTTGGGTGAGTGAGTTCGGCATCCCACCCTAGCCGCAATAACAAATACGCGGCTAGGGTGGGGCACCCTGGTTTGTGTGAGTCACGCCTGCTGTAAAAGCTCAATCTCGCTGAGCAACTGCGCCGTCTCGTTTTCCAGTTGCGCACGCTGGACGACAAAGTCTTCTTCAGGATACTTGCCCGCCTTGAACTCGAAGTTCAGGTCGCGCAGGTTTTCGTAAAGCTGCTCCTTGCGCTCCAGCAGGTAGTCCAGCCGCGTCTTTTGGCGCTGGCTTGCGAAGACATTCTCCGGCCAGAAGGTGTAGACGAAGAGCACAAATAACAACAGCACTCCAGCAATTAAACCCAGTGTCGGCGTCATAGCTCAAAACCCTCCGTCGCTGCCGGTCTCCCGGCGAATCTTATCCCTGAGCGCTTCCATGGCCGGATCGGGGCCTGGAGTTTCGCTCTGCGTCTTGCCCACCGACCAACGCCGAACCAGCAGAATCGTGCCCAGCAGCGCCGCCGCGAAGACGGCAAAGGGCGCAATCCACGCCACCAGGTCAAAGCCATGGGTGGTGGGCGCGGCCAGCACCACTGCGCCGTATTTTGCAACGAACGTGTCCAGAATCTCTTTGTCGCTGAGGCCCTTGGCAATGCCCGCGCGCAGTTCATTCAACTCGCCCGTGGAGTTCGGGCAGCCCACATGGTTACATTCGCCCAGAATCTCCGCGCAGCCGCAGGTGCACATCAGCCGGTGGTCCAGATCGTTGAAGCGAGAGTTCGGTTCCGTCGCGCCCAGCGAAAAGCAGACGGCCACGGCCAGCGCCAGCGCCTGCGCGCCCTTGATCCAAAACGTAAAGCGACTGGAAGCTCTCATGCATGGCCTCCCTTCTGCGCCGCCGGTTTCAGGCTGGGAACCAGCGCGATCAGCGTGCCCCAGAACATCAGCGCCACGCCGGCCCAGATCCAGCTCACCAGCGGATTGAGGAAAGCCTTGATGATCGGCTGGCCGGTGTCGGGATTTGTGCCCTCGTAGACCACGTACAAATCCCACTCGGGCCTCGAGTGAATCGCCACCATGGTTTGCGGCTGTTCGCTGGCCAGATAAACGCGTTTCTCCGGCGACATTTGAAATTGCTTCTTGCCGCCCTTGTACACGTCGAGCAGCGCGTACTCGGAGTTATAGTTGGCGTTCGAGTCTTGCGTCGCGCCGACGCACTCCAAAACATAGGGTCCGATGGATAGCTTATCGTGCAGCGCCATCTCGCTTTCCACGCTGCGATTGAAGGCCGCGCCGGCCAGCCCGACGACGACAATCACCACGCCGATGTGAACAATATAGCCGCCATAACGGCGCGTGTTGCGGCGAATCAGCATATACTTCGCCCAAATCAGATTGCGCCCGCTCTGCCGGGCAATAACCAGGGTTCCGCGCATGAACTCCGAAGCGATGGCGGTGAAGACCGCTGCCGAGAGCGCAAAGGCCACAATTGCATAGAAGCTGCCTTGATCGAAGACGCCGTCCCTCCACGGCTTTACGCCCACGGCAAGGCAGACAGCGACCGTAGCCCACAGCGCGATGCACGGCAGCACAAAGTTGCGTTTGATGGCTCTGAACGACGTAGCCCGCCAGGGCAGCAGCGGCCCCACGCCGGTAAGAAAGAGCAGAAACAGCCCGATGGGAACAGCGACGGAGTTATACCAGGGCGCGCCCACCGTGACCTTGTTGCCCACCACGTANNAGGAAGCTCGATTCGCGGCTGACCAGCGACTCCAGATGATGTTCGCTCTTCAGGTGGTCACGCTGCAAGATGTAGGTGAAGATGCAGACCGCCAGCACGATCCCCATGAAGACCGTGAACCAGGTGCCGATGGATGACTGCGCGAAGGCATGCACCGAACTGACCAGCCCGGCGCGGGTCAGCAGCGTGCCCAGCAGCGTCAGCAGGAAGGTAGCGAAGATCAGCCACACATTCCAGCTCTTCATCATGCCTTTCTTCTCCTGCATCATCACGGAATGAAGAAAGGCGGTGCCGGTCAGCCAGGGCATGAAGCTGGCGTTCTCCACTGGGTCCCATCCCCAGTAGCCGCCCCAGCCCAACACGGCGTAGGCCCAGTGCATTCCCAGGAAGATGCCGCAGGTAAGGAAGAGCCAGGTCACCATCGTCCAGATGCGGGTAATTTTGATCCATTTTTCGCCGGGGTATCGCATCATCAGCGCGCCCAGAGCGAAGGCGAATGGCACGGAAAATCCCACATAGCCCAGGTAGAGCATGGGCGGATGAATCACCATCTCCGGGTACTGGAGCAGCGGATTCAGTCCGGCGCCGTCGGCGGGAATCGCTCCCTGATAGAGCGAAAACGGCGGAGCGGCAAAGCATAAAATAGCCAGGAAAAAGACCTGAATTCCGGCCAGAATCGCTCCCGCATAGGCGTAAAGCTTCACGTCCCGCTTGTGCGTCAGCCGCAGCACAAAGCCATACGCGCCCAGCAGCCACGCCCACAGCAGCAGCGAGCCTTCCTGGCCGCTCCACAGCGCGGAGAATTTATAGGCCCCCGGCAGCGCGCGGTTGGAGTGCTCCAGAATGTAGGTGATGGAAAAATCGTTGGTAAAGACCGACCAGACCAGCGCAAAGGCCGCCGCGGTGACGGCCCAAAAGCCGGCGATTCCCGCCCGCCGCGCCGTGTCGGCCAGCCGCTCGGGCGAGACCGCCGAGGGCTGCCCGGTGGCGATCAGCCGCAGCGCAACCGCCCCCGCCAGCAGGTTCCACGCGGCCAGCGCCAACGCGATAAGAAGAGCAAAACTGCCAAAAGCTGCCATGAAGACTCCAGAATGATTTTCGCACGCGGACGGGGAGTCAAACGGCCTCCCGGCGAACCAATTCTCATTCCATCATAGCCGCTTCCGGTGTGATCTGGCTCACACTACGGGTGGAGAATCAAATGGGGCTGGAGACTCGGGAGCCAAAAAATCTCCGTGCCCCATCCCTCCGCAAAGAACGCGGAAGGGTGGGGCACCCACTTTTGTAGGAAAGTTAAGATTTTGAAAAACTAAGGGTTCTCCACCCACCAATAAGCGTGGACAGCATTGGGGTCAGGGCGTGGGCGGCTTGGCCGGCGCCCCGGTGGCGGGCTGGTCGGCCACTTGCACCGTGAGGCCGGTCTGGTCGCCCTTCACTTCGATCGGGAGGGTGGCGTCCTGGTAGTTCTTCAGGAACGTGGGATTCCACATTAAAGCGCCTCCCGGGACATTCTTGTCCGCGTCACCTGCGCGTGATGTCACCAATTGGTACTGGCCTTCGGGAACGTAGTTGAATTTGAAGCTACCGTCCTCTTCGATCATGGTTCCGCGCAGCATGGCCTTGGTTTCGGGGTCCTTCAAGCTCACCCAGCCGGAGTTCAGAGGGTGGCTATCGGTTTTAGCCGTAACCGTGCCGGAGACGACGTGGAGATTGTCGACCGGGAAGACGATGTCAATGCCATCGGCATCCTCACCCTGGACGACCTCGATGGGCTTGATGTCCTTTTCGAGAAAGACTCCGCCGGAGTACACGACGAGGGCATCGCCCTGGTTGAAGTGACTATCGTTCGATCCAGCCAGACCCTGGATCGATTGATTCGTGGGCAGCGTGGCCTTGACAGCGTATTTGCCTTTGGCCAGACCGCTGATCCGGTAGTGGCCGCGGTCGTCGGTAGTGTTTGTTTGCTGTGCGCCTGGATTGAAGGAACCCGTCTTCCATTTGCCATCCTCCTGCATGACCATCCGGACGGGCGTTACGCCGACAGCCGGGCTGCCGTCATCGTAGCGAATGACGCCGTTGATCGAGCCGCCGCGCTCCATGCGTACATCCACATGCACTGGAGCATCCTGCACGACGATCTTCTCGGCTTGGGCTTGGATCTTTTTGATTGCGTCGGCTCCGCCTTTAAACCGGTCTTCTTCCGTGAGCGCATCGAGCGGCGAAAGATAGCCTTTGAGCTGGGCGACAACGTAATAGGTTCCGGCCGGAACCTGGGGCATCTCGAAGCTGCCGTCGATCGCGCTGACGGCGGAAAGCCCTGTGCTCTTCCGCGTCTGAAACATACTTTTAGCGAGGCGGTTCGCCATATCCTTTTCGTTCTTCACGTTGGTCAAATCAAGAGCTTGGCTTGGCTGCGTCTTTTCAGGGATCAGTTGCACGGCGGCAAAGCGGGCCGGATGGCCGGTGTCGCCGCAGGTGACGCGGCCGCTGACGGTGGTGTATACGGACGGGGCGGTTTGGGGTGCTGTCTGCTCCTGCGCGGCCACGGACAGGCAGGAAAAAACAAGGACGGCACAGGAAAGAACGAAAACGAGACGACGCATGACTCCTCCTCAAATCTATCTATGAGACGGCGCAGATTGGAATTCCGCTCAAGTCTATCCGGTCCGTCTTTGACAGGTGGCCCGATCATCAGCCTCGAAGAATTACACTGAGTCTTGAAAAGCTGTGCCTCGCTCAAGCGATATACAGTCTTATCGCGATGAGCGGGCGGGTGCTCCAGGTCTCGTTTTGAGACCTGGAAACCATGGACCCCAACCTCTCAGGGACAAGACAACACAATCTGAAAGGCTCGGAACCCGGCCCCAACGGAAACAGTACCCGCCCGTGGCGCGAACCCGCGAGGTTGAAGTCGCCCCAATTTGCCCCGAACCTGTTGCAAAACCCGCCCAAAATGTGCCGAAAACGCGCCTAAAATGCGCCAAAAAACGACCAAATACAGCCTAATTTGAGCTTTTTTTCGACTTTTGGTCCGGGGACAACCCTACCTTTGACCCTTTTCGGTATACCCGCAACCCGACATTTTCCAGTTTTGAACGCTATCCCGCCCTTCTGTCCACCTATAGGCCCACAGAATCGCCTTTTTCAGTCGCCCTGCAGGCATACATACACAATCGTCCCCCAAGACGACATTTGATTGGGTGCTCCGTCATTCTGAGCGAAGCGCAGCGAAGTCGAAGAACCTGCGTTTTGTTCTTTGCGAAGGATGGAATACACGAACCCCTCACCCGAACAAAAACTCCTTCTCGCGCAGCTCCTTGATCGAGTCGCGCAGACGCGCCGCCCGTTCGAACTCGAACTTCCTGGCCGACTCGCGCATCTCCGTTTCCAATTTGGCGATGAAACTGTCGAGTTCCGCTTGGGTGGCAAACTCCGGCAGTCCCACCGTCTCTTCCACATCCACATCGCCGTACTCGGCCTTCAGAATTGCGGCCAGGCCCATGTCCACCGGGCTGATGATCGATTGCGGCGTAATCCCGTGTTCCTCGTTATAAGCTCTCTGAATTGTTCGCCTTCGATCAGTCTCGTCGATCGCGCGGCGCATGGAGTCGGTGATGCGGTCGGCGTAGAGGATGGCGCGGCCCGCAATGTGGCGCGAGGCGCGGCCCATGGTCTGGATCAGCGAGCCGGCAGAGCGCAAAAAACCCTCTTTGTCGGCGTCCAGAATCGCCACCAGCGAAACCTCCGGCAGGTCCAGCCCTTCGCGCAGCAGATTGATGCCGATCAGCACGTCGAACTCACCCCGGCGCAGACCAGCCAGCAGCTTGACTCGTTCTAATGTTTCGATTTCGGAGTGAAGATAACGGCAGCGTACGTCCACCTCGGTGTAGTAGCCGGCCAGGTCCTCGGCCATGCGCTTGGTCAGCGTCGTCACCAGCACCCGCTCATTTCGCGCGGCGCGGTCGCGAATCTCCGCCAGGAGGTCGTCTATCTGGCCTTTTACCGGGCGAATCTCCACCTCCGGGTCTACTAATCCCGTGGGGCGAATCACCTGCTCCACCACGACGCCCGCCGAGCGCGTCAGTTCATACGGACCCGGCGTTGCGGAGACATAAATCGCCTGCTGCACGCGGTTCTCAAACTCCTCGAACTTCAGCGGCCGGTTGTCCATGGCCGAGGGCAGCCGGAAGCCATAGTCCACGAGGTTTTGCTTGCGGCTGCGGTCGCCAAACCACATCCCATGCACCTGCGGAATGGACGCGTGGCTCTCATCCACAAAGAGCAGAAAATCGCGGGGAAAATAATCCAGCAGCGTGGGTGGCGCCTCGCCTGGCAGACGGCCGCTGAAGTGCCGCGAATAATTCTCGATCCCGTGACAGTAGCCCATGGACTTGATCATCTCCAGATCAAAACGCGTGCGCTGGTGAATGCGCTGCGCCTCCACCATGCGGCCCTGCGCCTCCAGCTCGGGAATCCACGCATTCAGCTCCGCCACAATCGAATCAATCGCCTCGGCCTTCCGCTCCGGCTGCATCACATAGTGGCTCTTGGGATAGATCGGCAGCCGCGCATAGCGCTGCTTCACCGTGCCGAAGAGCGGATCGATTTGAGAGAGGCTCTCGATCTCATCGCCAAATAACTCGATCCGGTAAGCCGTGTCATCGTAGGTCGGAAAGACCTCGATAATATCGCCGCGCACGCGAAAGGTGCCGCGGCGGAAGTCTGTGTCATTGCGCTCGTAAAGGATTTCGACCAGCCGCCGAGTGATGTCCTTGCGGCTGATGCGCTGGCCTTTCTCCAGCAGCAGCAGCATCCCGTAGTATGCCTCCGGCGAGCCCAGGCCGTAGATGCAGCTGACCGAACTGACAATGATCGCGTCCCGCCGCTCAAATAAACTGCGCGTAGCCGAGAGGCGCAGCTTGTCCAACTCTTCGTTGACCGTCGCTTCCTTCTCGATGTATAAATCACCCGCCGGAATGTAGGCCTCCGGCTGGTAATAGTCGTAATAACTTACAAAGTATTCGACAGCATTGTTGGGGAAAAATTGCTTGAACTCGTGATAAAGNNTGGGCGGCGAGGGTTTTGTTGTGCGCCAGGATCAGCGCCGGGCGGTTGGACTGTTCGATAACTTTGGCCATGGTGAAGGTTTTGCCCGAGCCGGTCACGCCGAGCAGCACCTGGTGCTTCTCGCCCGCTGCGAGGCCTGCCATCAGTTCGCTAATCGCCCGTGGCTGATCTCCCCTCGGCTTGTAGCTGGTTACCAGTTCAAAGTCCATGGCGGGATTATACATCAGGAGCGAATAAGAGGCGAAGATATTTGCAAGCTGCGCGTTCCTTTTGCGCAAGAAAGGCTATTCATCGAAGCATAGGTAGATTGTCATTTTTTTGGCCAAACAACTGTGGGTATCCCAGGTCTCGATTTTGAGACCTGGGATAGGTCGAGGTTCGTGGTCTCCCACCCTTCGCAAAGAACGCGAAGGATGGGGCACACGGCTGTCTCAGTTTTGGGGTTCACTCCACCTTTGTAGCAGGATCAGGGATGGGGTACCCAGCACCCGGCGCATTTTGGACGCGGGTTTCAAGGTCAGCCTTCAGAGGCCGCTGAGAAAATCATCGATCGTCTTCAGATCCTGCTTCAGGACGGCTTCGGCGTAGCTGGGCCATTTTGCGGTATCGAAGACCCACTCCATGCCATTGCGGGCGCCGCCAACGACACCGATGAGCATCGAGGGCGGGAGCATATTGAGGTTCGCGTAAAGCGTGGTGTGGATATAGAGGAAAGTGATCCTCTCCCGCACGCCGAGCGAGTGTTCCTGCAGCAGGTCGCCCTCCTGCGTTTTGCCCCGATTCGAGAGGGCGGCTTGCATGATGGCGTCGTAATGCTGGCGGATGCGGCGGCTGGCCTCTCCGTCGCTGCCCTGATAGCGGCGGATGATGGCGTCCGGATCGAGGGCCGGCTGACCCATGCCCACCTTCAATTCGAAGCTGAATTGATCGAACGGAAGATCACTGAAGAGCGGATGCTGCTTCAGCTCGATATAAAACATCATGAGCCGAGAGGGGCTTGGATTGGCAGGATTGTATCCGGCTTTGCGGCGGAGCTGGTCGAGCACCGTGGTGCAGCCCGTGGCTGGGCTGGCCTTGAATGCCTCCAAAAGCTGCTGGTACTCCGGAGTTGACGGCTGGGTGCGATATTGAGCCAGCCGTTGGACGGCCTTATCCTTTTGTTTGGCCTGCTCGGCTTGCGCGCCGGTCACGCCGAAGTAAGGGGCTGGTGGACTTTTGAGTTCGACAAATTGAGGCGTGGTTTCACCCATCACACACGCTCCTCAAGACAGAGCTTGAAGGTGTCGGATTCCGCGTCGGTGGTATAGCCCTCAAGGAAGTCGTCGATGGCGACCACAGTGATGTCGTAGACCTTCCTGGCGGCGGAGGGCCACAGGGACTTTTTGAAGTCGAGCTTGGTGCAGGAGACCTCGAAGAGGCTCTGTTTTTCCTTGATGCCCTTCTTGGTGGCGGACTCCATGTCGACGTGGCAGGTATAAAGATAGACGCTGTACTGGTCGCTGGCCGAGATTACGTTCTGCACGAACAGGTCTTTGGTCTGCTTTGTGCTTTCGGTGTTGGCAGCGACTTTGGCCATGTCGGCGAGGGCGCTGACGATGGCTTTCTTGTTCTTCTCGATGAGGCCCTGAAAGGTGTTGGCGATGGCATCAATGAGCTGATCGTAGCTCTTCGACTCGCTCTGGATTCTCTCGGTCTCCGCGTGGGTGAGGGTGAAGAACGGCGCCTTCTGCACGCGGTCGAGAAAGTCGAGGAATTTCTTTTTGCCGTTGGGGTCGTTCGGATTGGTGGGGTTGTAGCCGGCTTTGTTGCGCGCGATGTCAACGATGGTGGCGCATGCGCAAGCGTAATCGTTCTTGAAAATATTGAATTCTTCTTCGTCGGTCGTCGTGGCCTTCATTGCTTTCGCATTGGCGAGGGCTTCAGAGGCTCTGGATCCGACAAGAATGGCCGATGAAACGATGGGGGTGGGGGCGGCGGCGCCGAGTGGCTCGTCATCGAACATGGCTGGGGCGTGAAGCCATGCGTCTATCTGGCTGAGGATCTCCTGCTCATCCATGGGCTGTATTCTCCTGACCTTGTGGGGAAACTTCTTGATTTGGGAACGGGGAAGACACCTAACTCTGTGTCCACCATACTACGCTTGAAAGACACGCCTGGTGTGAAATATTTTCTTGTTGCGGTCCCTTGGCTCGAGCGGCATGGAAGCCATAAGGCGGGTGACCCAGGTGCCGCTTCTGAGACCTGGGATACAATCGCCCGGGTTCTCACCGGCAAGCGGATGGAGTTGCTGCGATCCGTACGGCGCAACAACGTTACTCAAGCTGAGACTGTGTGATTTGGTGATTATTCCAGAACAAATGCGGGCGAGGACGCCCGCGCAACAGCCGGTCTGGAGACCGGCGCTACATTCCAGCAATTACACAATCACGCTGTCCCGGTACTAGCCGCTCTGCCGAAGGCTCTCGCCTGGCCGGCCAGTCCCTACTTGGCTTCGCTGGTTTGCGTGGTCAGATAGCGCTCGTAGCCCAGCTCGGCGATCTGGTGCAACTCGATTTCTAGCTCGTCCAGGTGTTCTTCCTCGGCCTTGAGCAGCCTGATAAAAAGATCGCGCGAGCCGTTGTCTTTTTCCTCCGCTGCGACGCGGGCGGCCTCGTTGTAGAGGGCAATGGCTTCAAGTTCGGCCTTATGGTCGGACTCGGCCATATCCTTGACGTTTTTGCCGATCGACAGGGCCAGAGGCTCCATGCTGGGCGCGCCATCGAGAAAGAGGACGCGCTCGATGAGCGATTCGGCGTGCTTCATCTCGACGATGGACCGCGTCTTGATCTGCTTCGCAAGCCGGTCGTATCCCCAGTTCTCGCACATTTCGGCGTGAATGAAGTACTGGTTGATGGCGGTGAGCTCCTCGCGGAGCGCGTGGTTGAGTTGCTCGATGACCTTCGGATTACCCTTCATGGCGCGATTTTACAGGAGGATGGAGCGGCTTGTAACCAAATAAACAAGGATTTATGTCTCTTTGCGCACTCTTTTCCGACGGTTTTCATAGAGAATGGGAGATGTGAACTTGAAAACCCGCATTGCGCTCCTCGCTCTCCTTCTTGCGCCCAGCCTGGGCTATGGCCAGTCGTTTGTGCAGTCGTTTGCCGATTCGTTCAATCCGCAAAGCCCCTTCGATCCAAGCACATACAAGCCTCAGACCGGGAAGGAGCGCTGGCGCGAATGGGTGAAAGATGACGGCGCCGGCCCCAATATATACGTTATGTCGCTGGGGGCCGCCGCGTATAAACAGGCGATCAATACCCCATCCGAGTGGGGGCGGACCCCTCGCGGATATCTGCGCCGCACGGGAAGCAGTTTAGCCAGTAACGTCGTTCAGAACTCCATCCAGGAGAGCATGGCAGCGGTGGCCGGCACGGATACACGCTACTTTGCATGCGCCTGTACCGGTTTCTTTCCCCGCACCGGCCACGCGCTGAAGATGACCCTTCTGACCTATAACCACAGCGGTCATCTGACGGTCGACATTCCACAGCTTTCAGGCGCTTATGGCAGTTCGATGATCCAGGATATGTGGTATCCATCTTCCCACAACCCACTGGTCCAGGGAGTGCAGGGCGGCCACATTGAGATGGGCCTCATCGGCGGTATCCACCTCGTCCGGGAGTTTTCTCCGGAGTGGAAGCGTCTCTTACATCTGCATTGATGAGACAGTGGTCAGTGAACAGGGGTTAGTTGACCGGGGCGGCAGCCGGGAGCTGACGCTACAATACTTTCAATCAAGGAGGTTCCATGCGCAGGATTCTTCTCGCCGTTCTCGCCGCCGCCATTTCCGCTTCGCTGTCCGCTCCGCTGGCAGCGCAGGGCGCGCCGCCGCAGGTCAGCGCCGACCAGCCCTACACCATCGAGTACTACTACAAGTGCCAGTGGGGCCATCAGGCGGAGTTCCTGCAACTCTTCCTGAAGAATCATTACCCCCTGCTGAAGAAGATCGAGAGCACCGGGCGCATTCTTTCCGTGAAGATCGAATCGCCAGCCTACCACACGTCAGAGGAGCTGCGCTGGGACTATCGCGTGACCATCCGCTACAAGAACTCGACCGTAGCCACCACCGCCAACCCCGACGAAGAGGCCTTCATCAAGGAGCTTTGGCCGGACCATGCGACTTACCTGAAAGAAGAGCAGAGGCGGTTTGAGATTCTGCTCGGCCACATTGACCTGCCCGTTACCGACATTACGCCGGCAAAACAGTGAGAGGCCACAATGCCTATCTCTGAAATTAGCGGACAAGACGCCAGGCAATTCATCGAGCTTGGCCTCGCATTTTTTCTCTCGGCATTGATTGGGCTGGAGCGCGAGATTCGCCACAAGAGCGCGGGGCTGCGCACCTATACCGTGGTTGGCACCGCGGCCGCGCTTTTTGTGCTGATTTCAAAGTACGGCTTTACCGACGTTCTCATCGCGGACCGCATTGTCCTCGATCCTTCACGCGTGGCGGCGCAAATCGTCTCAGGCATCGGGTTCATCGGGGCTGGTCTTATTTTTGTGGGCCAGGACCGGGTCAGAGGACTCACTACCGCTGCTACCGTATGGCTGGTGACAGGCATCGGCATGGCCTGCGGGGCAGGTCTGCCGTGGCTGGCGCTCGCCGCCACGGTAGGCTACTTCATTGTGGCGCTCGTCTTTCCGTTGATCCTGCGCGTTCTTCCAGGATCGGCTGAATCCACCGAGCGGCGCGCTGATGCGGAACACGATTGATCCTTCGCAACTTGTGGTGAAGGTCGAAATGCCGAAAACCATCCCTCAGGGGCTAAAGCCCGACATTTATTTTGTGCATTTACGGCACGGCTGAAGCCGTGCCCTTTCAAAACCTGATTTTCACCACAGGCTTTCAAAACCTGACTTCACCACAGGTTGTTCGCTGACCAACGCACCGCACTCAATCGCCCCTGCTTTTCCACTGGCGCACCAGGTCTTCGGCGGCTTCGGGCCAATCGGGAAACTGGAACTCAAATCCGGCGTCGAGCAGGCGTCCGGGGATGGCGCGGCAGCTTTGCAGCACCAGTTCCGGCTCGGTGCGCAGAAAAATTGCGCCGAGCTTGATGGCCAGCGACGGCGCGGGCACCCCGTTGGGCACATCCCAGGCCCAGCGCAGCGCCGCCATGAACTCTCGATTGGGCAGCGGGTTGGGCGCGGCGATGTTGACAGGCCCCTGCAACTCCTCATGGCCGATGATGAATTCAACCGCGCGCGCATAGTCGGCCTCATGAATCCAGGAGACGAACTGGCGTCCGTTGCCCTGACGGCCGCCGAGGCTGAGCCGGACAAGATTGGAGAGCACGCCAAAGGCGCTGTCGGCCGTGGGGCTGAGGACGACGGCGCTGCGCAGAGCCACCTTGCGGGTGCGCGGCGTTTC
>PMTP01000114.1:12622-12902 GCA_003167305.1 Acidobacteriaceae bacterium | reverse complement strand
GCCGAAGCGTTCAGCCACACCCGCGGCGGCTCGGCGAGCGAGGCGATCACCCTGCCCAGTAGTTGCGTGGATTGAATGCGCGAGTCGTAGATGGCCTGCCGGTTAGCCGCATCGTAGCGGCAGTTCACACTGCGTCCGGCCAAGTTGATGCAGGCGTCGGCGCCTTCCAGGTACTCGGTCCACGGGCCGGTCTGCCCGCCGTCCCAGTGAACGGTTTGCCAAGGCGCGGCGTAAGGGCCGCGGGTGATCACGGTTACGTGATGGCCTTGCTGCTGAAAGT
>PMTP01000114.1:391-12603 GCA_003167305.1 Acidobacteriaceae bacterium | reverse complement strand
GCGGTCTCCCACCCTTCGCAAAGTACAAAACGCAGGTTCTTCGACTTCGCTGCGCTTCGCTCAGAATGACGGGGCACCCAATCATTTGTAGCTGGATCAAGGGTGGGTCACCCGGCTTATTTCGCGGGAGCCAGCGCCGCCGGCCAGTCTGCCGGTGAATCCACCAGCACATCCGGCGGATAGTNNCCGCATTGCGCGCCGTCTCCACATCCACCTGGCTGTCGCCGATCACCAGCGTCTCCTGGGGTAGCGCCCCGGCCTCGTCCATCAGCGCACGCAGCCCCTCCGGATTGGGCTTCTTGGTGGCAAAGCTGTTGCCGCCGTAGATGTGCAGGAAGTAAGGCGCGAGGCCCAGCGCCTCGCAGATGGCCTGGGCCGGGCGAACCGGCTTGTTGGTCAGCACGGCCATCAACCTCGCTGGTTCTTCCGAGTGCTCATGCAACTGGCGAAGAGCAGTCAGCGCCTCCAAAACACCCTCGTAGGCGTATGTGTTGTCCAGCTTGTGCTCGCGATAGTAGTCGAGAAACCATGCGTAGGCGCGCGAGAGCAGTTCCTCGTCGACATCCGTCGCGTCCGGACCAAAGAGCGCTCGCCGCATCAGCATGATGGCGCCGTCGCCGATGTAACCAGCGACCACCGGGTCGGGCAACCGCTCGCGCCCGAATTGGCTCAGCGTGGCATTGACGCTGTTGCACAAATCCTGCGCGGAGTCGATCAGCGTACCGTCCAGATCGAAGACGAGCAGTTTTAGTTGTTCGACGGGAAGTGGGTGAAGAATGCGTACCATGCTTCTAGTGTAAAAGAAGCAGCTATCAGCTTTCAGCTATCGGCTGTCAGCCTGAAACCAACGACTAAAAGCTGATAGCTGAAAGCCATTTATCAATGCACCCGAATGTCCCCCGAGCCGGTTTCGATGCGTACCGTGGGTCCGCCGCCGTTGATTTTGCCGGAGACGTGGTGGTGGTCCGATGAGCCGTGGGTCAACATCTCCTGGTCGGTGTGAACGCTGCCCGAGCCGGTCGATGCATCCAGCGTGAGCGCGGCACTGCCCGGCCAGAGTTCCACGTTGCCGGAGCCCGTCCCCAGCTTCCAGTCCGCCGTCGGCGCTCCGCCTGCCTTGATGTTTCCGGAGCCAGTATGGGCGTACAAGCTGCCGCGCAGATTGCGCAGTTCGATATTGCCCGAGCCGGTCGACGCCCTCACATCACCTTGACCTGTCTGCTCGGCGTAGATGTCGCCCGAGCCGGTGTCTACCTTGAAGCCGCCATGCAGGCCGGTGGCGTGAATGTTGCCAGAGCCAGTCGAGATCTTCGCGTTCTCACCCACGCCCTCGACACGGATGTCTCCCGAGCCGGAGCCGGCGTCGAGAAACGCGTCCTCGGGCGCCTGAATCTCATAGTCGATGCTGATGTTGTGCAGGTTTTCGTGGTGGCCGCCAATGCGGATGATGCTGCCCGTCTGCTCGATGGGCGGGTTGGCCGCAATCTCGCGCACCCGCTCTTCGCTGCCGCCCCAGCCGGACTTCACCTTGCCGAAGATGTGTACCTGGTTGCCCGTGCCGTGGGTGATGTGAATGTTGCCCGAGCCGGTCGAGACCGACAGTTCCACGCGCCCGCTGACCGAAAGCGTGCGGTCGAAGGTAGCCTCCGCGCCCAGCGCCGGAAGCGCCGCCAGCGCCAATGCCGTTGCTGCAATCCAAAGTTTCTTCATGGTGCTCCTCGTTTCATGGAAAATAGCCTCTAGCTGCTAGCTACTAGCTCCTAGCTATTGCCGCAAGTAGGCCCAAAATCCTCCAGCAAAAAAGCTAGTAGCTAGTAGCTAGAAGCTGGAAGCTGTTTTTACTGTTGTAGAACTACCTGATCGCCTTCCTTCAACCCGCTCAGAACTTCGGTGACCGATCCGTTCGACAATCCCACCGTGACCGGGACCTTGCGCTTGCCTTCCTTCTGTTTTTTGTCCGGAATCTCTACGGACGCCTTTTTCTGGTTGTCATACATGACGGCGCTCTCCGGCACCATCAGCACGCCCTTGTGCTCGTCCAGAATGATCTCGGCGTTGGCCGTCATGTTGGCCTTCAGCTCGCCGCCCGGATTGTTGATGGAGACGCGCACCTCGAAGGTGGTCACGTTGTCCTTCTCCACGCCCAGGGGCGCGATCTTGGTGACCTTGCCGTTGAAGACGCGGTCGCGGAAGCTCTCCACCTTGATGCGCGCCGGCTGCGCCATATAGACATGCGCGATGTCGGCCTCGTCCACCTTGCCCTGCACATACACCTCGTTGATGTCGCCCTCGGTCATCACCAGCGTGGCCGTGGAGCCCAGCACCAGGATGGAACTGACCGCGTCACCGATCTCCACATCGCGGGAGAGAATCACTCCGTCCATCGGCGCCACGATGGTCGTATAGCTCAACTGCTCTTCAAGCTGCTTGAGGCCGGCCTGGGCTTGCTGCACCTGCGCCCGCGCCTGTTTCAGGCGGGCCGAATCCACGCCGATCTGGGCCTTGGAGTTGTCGCGCCGGGTGAGCGCGGCCAAGTAATCCTTGTTGGCGTCGTCCAGCGCCTGGCGGCTCACGATGCCTTGCTTCTGCATCTCCTGGTTGCGATCCAGCGTGGCCTTGTACATAGGCAGGTCGGGAGCGTTGGCGTTTACCTTATCCTGCTCGATATTGGCCTCATAGGTGGCCACATTGGCCTCGGCGGCTGACAGTTGTGCCCGCTGCGCATCCACCTGCGCCACAATCTCCTGCTGATCGAGCTGCGCCAGCTCTTGCCCCTTATGTACCTGGTTGTTGATGTCCACGAAGAGTTTTTCCACGATGCCGGAGGCCTTCGACTTTACCTCGACCTTGGTGATCGGCTGAATCTTGCCGGTAGCCACCACCGAGCGCGCCACATCCCCGCGCGTCACCTTGGCTATCTTGTTGGGGTCAAGGGACGATCCCGAGACCATCCGCACCAGCCCAAAGCCGAGTAGCAGCACCACCACAAGTATGATGACAGACAACCATATCCAGAATTTTTTGCTTTTGCGTGATGCGGCCACCAGGAACCTCCTAAGACTTAGAATAGCAACGCACTCTTGCCGGAACGAGAGGCGCAATCCAGCGATCATGCAAGCGAAATAGCTGAGACGGCGGAAACCAGCCCTCGTCAACTATGCTGAGGCCGCCCCGCTCTTCTCTCATACGCAGCGGGCAGCGTCTTGGTTCCAGGGGGGAGAAGGGCAGGGAAGAGCCATTTTTGCTTAACGCGCATAACGGGAGGGAGGCAAGATTCAGGCGGTCACGATCTCGCTGAAGTCGGCGATGCCGGAGAAGCCGCTGAGTACCTCGTCAATGAGGCCCAGATGAGCTCCGCGAATCGCCGGGTCGGGATCGAGAACCATCACTTTGTCAAAGAAGGCGTCTACCACCGGGCGCAGCGTGGCGATGGCTTCCAGCGCCTGACCGTAGAAGCGCAGCTTGCGCAACGCCGCCACTTCAGGAGCCAGCAGCGCAGCCGCATCGGCAAGCTGCTGCGCCTCGGGTGCGAGCTGCACGTCCGTCGGCGAGCCGAGGGCAAATCCTTTTTCCTCGGCCTGGCGCAGGATGTTCTTTATGCGCCTGAAGGCAGCGGAGATGGCGGCGAAATCGGCGGACTCGCGCGCGGCGGTCAATGCTTCGGCGCGCGCAATCGCGTCGCGCACGTCGTCGGCTCCGGCGGACAGCACGGCATTGACGACGTCGTAAGCAAAGCCGCGCACGTCTTTCAGGTAGAAGCTCAGGCGTTCGCGGAAGAAGGCATCGACCTGATCTTTGTTCGCTCCTTCAACTCCGGTTGATCCAACGACATCGGCCAGCGTCAGCGGCAACTCGGATTCAGCGAGAATCTTCACGATAGAATTGGCGGCGCGACGCAGTGCAAAGGGATCTTTCGAGCCGGTGGGCGCGTTGCCGATGCCGAACATGGCGGTAATGGTCTGAATACGGTCGGCAAGGCCCAGCAACTGGCCTTCGACGGTCTGAGGAATAGCGTCGTCCGTGGAGGCCGGAGTGTACTGCGCGTAGATGGCCATGGCCACGGTCTCGCCGAGGCCCTGCGCCTTTGCGTAAAGCCCGCCAATAACTCCCTGTAACTCGGTGAATTCCTTCACTAACTCTGTGGTCAGGTCGGTCTTGGCTAACTCGACAGCCTTAAGAAGTGCAGCTTCATCAAAGTCAACGCCAGCGGCCTTCACCTTCTCCGCCAGTGCGCGTGTGACTGCCAGATTTTGCTCCGTCTTCCAGAAATAACTGCCCAGCTCCTTCTGGAAGGTGACATACTTGAGGCTTTCCACGCGGTCAGCGAGAGAAATCTTCTGGTCGAACTCCCAGAAGAAACGGGCGTCTTTGAAGCGAGCGCGGAGAACCTTCTGGTTGCCGTGGCGGATGACGGCCTCGCCTTCCTGGTCCACCTGAATGTTCAGAACGGCGAGGAAGTGAGGGGCGAGCTTGCCGTCCGCGCCCTCTATGGCGAAATACTTCTGGTGGTCGCGCATTACGGTGACCAGAACCTCTTCCGGCAGCGCCAGGTATTCGGGTTCAAAGTCGCCTAGCACCACGGTCGGCCACTCGGTCAGATGAACTACGGTTTCAATTAGTGGTTCATCCTCACGCCATCGTGCGCCGGGGACGGTGCGGGTGGCCGCATCGAGCGCCTTGCGAATGGACTGCCGGCGCTCGGCTACATCGACGACTACAAATGCTTTGCGCAGAGCTTCGGGGTAGTCAGTCGGCTTGGCCAGTGTTACCGGAGACTCGTCATGCAGAATGCGATGACCGCGGCTGGTATTGCCAGCCTTGATGCCGGCAATCTCCAGCGGAATAACCGCGGAATCGAGCAGCGCCACTACCCAACGGATGGGCCTGACATAGCGCTCCGGCTTGCCCGCGCGCCAGTACATATTTTTTGCCCAGTAGAGGCCGAGAACTTCCTTGGGTAACTCGTTAGCCAGTAACTCGGAGGCCGCGCGGCCTAGGCGCTTGACGGTCGCGCCAACATATTCGCCCTTGGCGTTTGTGACTTTTTCGAGCGCGGCAACCGCGACTCCGGCCTTCTTTGCGAAGGCCTCGGCAGCCGGCGTCGGCGCGCCGTCCTTGAAGGCTACCTTCCACGAGGGGCCAGTCAATTGGTCTTGCGAGTCGGCCTGACTCGCGAGTACGCCCTCGACCAGCACGGCCAGACGGCGCGGCGTCGAATAAGTGGTCAGTTTGGAGCCTGAGGCAAGCAGCCGTTCACGCGTAAGCAAGTCGTTCACGCGGCGGCCCAGTTCGGCCTCGGCCCCGGCGATCATGCGGGCGGGAATCTCGTCCAGCCCTATTTCCAATAAAAAGTCAGTCATAGTGTTTTTGCTTTCAAAATCAATTCCTAAATCAGGATCGCCGCGGCCCTACGGGACGCGTTGCGAAACCGGTGGATTTGCACCCAGGAGTTCGCTGCGCTTCTCCTGGGCTATTGTCGATTCGTCCCTCCGGGACGAGTTGTGATTGCACGAGCTACTCAACCGCAGGTCCTTCGACTTCCTCCGCTGCGCTCCGGTCGCTCAGGATGACAGAGCAATGGGAGATTCAGAATCACTGCGCGTCAGGAAGTTTGCTGCGCGGCGTAGACTTTGGCTGCGCCGATGGCCAGATTGCGAATGCGGGCGATCATGCCGACTCGCTCGGTGACGCTGATGGCTCCGCGGGCGTCGAGAAGATTGAAAAGGTTTGAGCACTTCAGCGCCAGTTCATAGGTTGACATCAACGGGAAGCGCTGCTTCTGTGTAACGGTCGTTTGCTCGTTGAACTGGAGAATTTTCCAGCGGTCGAGCAGCGCCTGCGCCTCGGCTTCGTAACTGTTGAAGTGCGCCCAGAGGCGGTCCACGTCGGCGTCCTCGAAGTTATAGACCGAGTACTGAAGCTCCTCGGTCAACCTAACATCGCCATAGGTCACCACCGCGTCAGTATCCGGATCGCGCGCCCAGACCACGTCGTAGACCGAGTCCACGTCCTGCATGAAGGCGCAGAGGCGCTCCAGGCCATAGGTCAGCTCGGCGCAGATGGGATCGAGATCGAGGCCGCCGCACTGCTGGAAGTAGGTGAATTGGGTGATCTCCATGCCGTCCATCATCACCTGCCAACCGACGCCCCATGCGCCGACGGTCGGACCCTCCCAGTTATCTTCCTCAAACTTCAGGTCGTGCTGCGAGAGGTCGATGCCGATGGCTTCCAGAGATTGCAGATACAACTCCTGGACGTTGACCGGCGGTGGCTTCAGGATGAGCTGGAACTGGGTGTGGCGGAAGAGGCGGTTGGGATTCTCGCCGTAGCGGCCATCGGCGGGGCGGCGCGAGGGCTGCGCATAGCCGACCTTGTAGGGCTTGGGCCCTTGCACGCGCAGGAAGGTCTCCGGCGCCATGGTACCCGCGCCTACTTCCACGTCATAGGGCTGCTGAATCACGCAGCCGCGTTCCGCCCAAAAGCTCTGCAAGCGGAACAAAAGCTCCTGAAAGGTGAGCGGGTTGGTCTTCGGATTCGATACAAGCTGGGATGAAGGCACGGGCATTTCTCTCTTGATGGGACTGGGTAGATTTTAGCAGCCGGACCGCGGCGGATTAGGTTCGTAGTATCCCACCCTTTCCGCAAGGTGCGCGGAAAGGATGGGGTACCCAGCTTATGTAGCGGCTCAATCAAACTCCCAGCCGAGCCAAGGCCTCTGCTGAGCGCAGTTTGCGCTCCAGGTGCCGCTCCAGGGCTTGCAAAGTGAAGCGGCGCAGGTCCTGGGCGCGGCGGCGGGGCCAGTCTTCGGTGGCAAAGGCCGAGGCCGGGGCGCGCAACATACGCTGCGCCAATTGCCACGAGTCGGCGGAAAGCTCGCTCGCGTTGCCGTTGCGATGAATTGGACAGAACAAGCCGTCGCCGAGCGTGTTGAAACTGGTCTCGCCGGCCTGGAGCGCTTCGCCGCAGGCCGTGCAATGAACGAGGTCGGGCAACAGGCCCATCAGCCGCGTCATCCAGAGCTGGAAGTAGGTCAGCGGCATCCAGGGCTGCTCGACCGTGGTGAGGTCAAGAACCGCCAGCAGCAGGCGGAAGACCGTCTCATGGGGATCGTGGTCGGGCAGCGCCTCGTCCAACAGCTCGGCAAAGAAGCTGAGCACCGTGAGGCGCACCGGATCCACCGGCGACGAGAGCGGCGAGTGGAGGATTTCCAACTGATCGAGGCGCACCAGTTCCTGGCGGGGCCGCTCGGCAAACCAGGCGCGGGCCACCGTCATCGGCTCCAGAGAGCCGCCNNGAGCACGCTCATGCGTTTCTATCTTCGCACTGTTGGCAACCATTCTTCATGCGCCGCGTTCACAGACACACAAACGCGCATCCCGCTGGGCGGAATGCGCGTTTGCGGCGGTAAGCTGAAAGCCGTTTAGCGGCCGAAGTGCTTGGCGTTCTTCTCGGTGAAGCTGGCCCAATTCTCCGGCAGGTCGTCTTGCGCGAAGATCGCCGAGACCGGGCANNTTGGGGTGGATGCAATCGACCGGACAGGCGTCCACACAGGCGGTGTCCTTGGTGCCGATACAGGGTTCTGCAATGACGTAAGCCATTCTGATTTCTCCCGGGGAATGAATCCTTCGAGGCTGATAGTAGCACAGGAGGCCAGTCGGTGACTGATTCCTCTCCGGCTTCATTTGCGATGCGGGAATTGGATGCGGATTCCGCGCATTGCGATTCCGAAAGTGAACTGGTTTTCAGATGGCGAAAAAATGCTTGATTGTGACGTAGACGAAAAACATAACGCAGGGACTAAAGCCCAGCAATTATTATGTTTCACCTGCGGCACGACTGTAGTCGTGCCCTGTTACAAGGCAGGTTCGTGATACACGCTCTACGCTTCGCGCGCCTTCCGATGGGCTGCGAACTCTTCGGGCGTGGGGATGGGCGAGAGATTGCGTCCGGCAAACATATCCTCAAAAAAGCCCAGCAACTCGACGTGGATCAGCCCATTTGATGCGAGAATCTCGCGGCTGTCGAGCCGGAAGTGCTGGCCGGAGAAGTCCGTCACCTGCCCGCCTGCCTCCTCGACGAGCAGAATGCCGGCGGCGGTGTCCCAGGGATTGAGGTTGAACTCCCAAAAGCCATCCAAGCGGCTGGCGGCGACGTAGGCCAGATCAAGCGCGGCCGAGCCGGCCCGGCGTACCCCGTGTGAGCGCAAGGTGAACTCCTGGTAAAAGTGAATGTTGGGGTTCTGGTGGCGCTTGTGGCTGGGAAAGCCGGTTGCCATCAGCGCCTCGGCCAGCTCCGCGGTGCACGAAACCCGCATCGGCTTGCCGTTGAGGAGCGCGCCGCGACCCCGTTCGGCGGCGAAAAGCTCATCCCGCAGGGGATCGTAGATGACCGCGGCCACCAGGGTCCCGTCGTCGTCCGGCGCAAGGCCCGCAGTGCGCTGCTCCAAACCCAGCGAGACGCAAAACTGCGGAAAGCCGTGGGTGAAGTTGGTGGTTCCATCCAGCGGATCCACGTACCAGCGGAACTCGCCTTCGAGCCGGTCGCGCGTGCCTTCTTCGCCGTAGATTCCATGCTCGGGAAAGGCTGCGGCCAGCCGTTCGCGGATCAGCTTCTCCGAGGTGCGGTCGGCCACCGTAACCAGGTCCACATCGCCCTTGTACTCGGTGGCGACGCCCTCGGAGAAAAACGTGCGCAATACGACTCCGGCCTCGCGGGCAATTGCCGAGGCCGCGGGAACCCACTCCCACTCCGGCTGTGCCGCCTGCCCGCCGCTCACGAGACCGCCCCATTCTCAACCGATCCGTTCGCTTCCGGACTCGCGGCCCTGGCGCGGTGCGGAGCCTGCTTGCCCACTTCCGTGATGGTGCGGATCTGGTGCTTGTAGATGAAGAGATTGGGCTTGCCCTCGCGGGTCAAGCGCAACATTCCCTCGTCGAAGTACTCGATCCAGCCGCGTACCGTCTCGCCGTCGCGCAGCTTGACCTGGATGTTGACCTGGCGATCGCTGAGAGAGCGCAGGTAGAGCGCCTCCTGGCCGGTATCGCCCGGCGGAGGCGTCTTGGTACGGCGGCGCGTGGATAAAGGAGGGGTCATGTTGCCATTTTAGATGCAACGCCCAGGCAAAACGATCTGCATATTAGAGCAAAACCAGGGATACTGTAGCCTGATTAGCCTCGTCGAAGGTCGCCGCTCTCTCCACCCCAGCGACGAAGACCTGTCGCCGGGGACCCCGGGCTGTTGGTCGCGTCGACTTGAGTATGTTGGGTTCGGGATACGCCATCCCTGGTTTTGCTATAGACCGCAGACGCGGATTGAGATGAATCACTAATTCCTGTCCGGCGAATCCGCGTAGTAGCCGGTGCGATGGCGAACGTTGAAGGCGCCGGCGGCGGCTCTGGGGATGGTCACCTGGATGCGGTGAAAGGCCCTTCCAGGCTCTTGATTCTTTGGATAGTAGCCCAGCAAATACTGCGTACGCAGGTCGTCGCTGACGCGCGCAAAGGCTTTGTCGAGGCCGCCGTCGCTGACGTAAAAGCTCTTGCCGCCGGTCTGCTCGGCCAGCGTGATGAGCGCGTGTTCGCCGCCCAGGTCGCGGCCGGCGCTGGCCTCGATGGGCACATCGATGATCGAGTAAATCATCACTTCATTGCGCAGGGCCTGCTCGACGGCTTTGCCGTAGGTGGCGTTGCTGGCGGTGTCGTCACCGTCGGAGACCAGCACCAGCACCCTGCGGCCTTCCTTCCCGCCGAGGCGTCCGGAGGCCAGGCAGATCGCGTCGTAGAGCGAAGTAGCCCAGTCGCCATGTAACTGGCCCAGGCCGTGATCGATCTGGCTCACCTTGTTGGTGAATGGCGTCAGCTCGCGCACCTCGGTGGCAAACTGCAAGAGGCTCATCTGATCTTGCGGACGCAGCAGCGCGTGGGCAAAGCGCTTGGCCGCATCCGCCTCTTCGGCCATGTCCTTGTGCACGCTGCCGCTGGTGTCGATGGCCAGCGTCAGATTCAACGGCAGATCCGACAGGTGCTCGAAGACCGCGATCTGCTGCGGCCGACCGTCCTCGGCGAGCGCGAAGTTCTCGCGCGTCAAACCGCTGACAATGGCCCCGTTCTGATCGATCACGTTCACAAAGACGCTTACCAGTCTCACGTCCATGCGCAGGGTGAGCTCCTGCGCCGGCAGGCAGAAAGACGCCAGAGCCAGCAGCGCCCAGCAACAGGTACGCCAGCTATGTTTCCGTCCGTCCATGGTGAGAATGCGTAGATGCATTGCCTGCAAAAGAATACCGCCTGCTGGTTAGACGCAACAGGCGGCAATCAGTCGGCGAAGCGGGGTGCGATCAACCAAACTTGTACAGGAACCCGAGCTCGCCCATCAACCTGGCGATGACGCGGTTCGAGCCTGAGCAGCGTTCGATTACGCCACGGCGCCTGCCGCTAGCTCCACCTCCGCCACCGACGGCGGGTCGGGATGCGTGTCCGGCCTGGCCTTCAACAGCGGCAGGGCTACGGCGAGCACATCCTCAATGCGGCTGGCGTAGTGGATGGTGACGCCCGCGATCAGCTCCGGGGTCAGGTCTTCTTCCACATCCTGGAGGTTTTCGGCGGGCAGGATGATGGTTTGGATCCCTGCCCTTCGGGCGGCCAGGAATTTTTCCTTGATGCCCCCCACCGGCAGCACGTTGCCGCTAAGGGTGATTTCGCCGGTCATGGCGGTCTGCGGACGCACCGGGGTATCGGTGAGCAGCGAAACCAGCACCATGGCCATGGTGACACCAGCCGAGGGGCCGTCCTTGGGAATCGCTCCTGCCGGGACATGAATGTGCAGGTCCATCTCCTTGGTGAAGTCGTCGGCCAGCCCCAGGCTCGCCGCGTTGGAGCGCACCCAGGTCAGCGCGGCCTGCATCGACTCCTGCATCACCTGGCCGATCTGACCGGTCATGGTGAAGCCACCCTTGCCTTTCATCTTGTTGGCTTCGATGAAGAGGATGTCGCCGCCGGCCGCCGTCCAGGCTAAACCAACAGCCACGCCGGGGCGCTTGACACGCTCGGAGACCTCGGTATCGACGCGCACCTGGATGCCGCCCAGAAACTCCTTGACCACGTCGCGGGTCACGATCAGTTTTTCCGCGTTGCCCTCGACCACGCGCCGCGCCTCTTTGCGGCATACCGTGCCCAGCGTCTGCTCCAGCTTGCGCACGCCGGCCTCGCGCGTGTAGTGGCGGATAATATAGCGCACCGCATCCTCGGGAAACTCGATCTGCTCGGGCGTGATGCCGTTCTCCTTGATCTGCCGGGGAATCAGGTAGCGGAAGGCGATGTGTTTCTTCTCCTCCTCGCTATAGCCCTGCAGGAAGATCAGTTCCATGCGGTCCAGCAGCGGCGGCGGAACGGTGTCCAGCATATTCGCCGTGCAAATGAACAAGGTCTTCGAGAGGTCGAAGGGCACGTCGAGGTAATGGTCGCGGAAAGTGTAGTTCTGCTCCGGGTCCAGTGTTTCCAGGAGCGCCGAGGCGGGATCGCCGCGGAAGTCCCTGCCCAGCTTGTCGATCTCGTCCAGCATGAGGACCGGGTCGTTGGTCTCGGCTCGGCGAATGCTCTGGATGATCTGGCCGGGAAGCGCGCCGATGTAGGTGCGGCGATGGCCGCGAATCTCCGCCTCGTCATGCATGCCGCCCAGCGAGACGCGCTGGAACTTGCGGCCCAGGGCGCGCGCAATCGAACGGCCCAGGCTGGTTTTGCCCACGCCCGGCGGCCCCACAAAGCACAGGATCGGCCCCTTCATGTCCGGCTTCAGCTCGAGCACGCTGAGGTAGTCGAGGATGCGGTCCTTCACCTTTTTCAGCTCGTAGTGGTCCTCGTCGAGAATCTCCTTGGCTTTGTTGATGTCGATCTTGGAGGCCGAGCTCTTGGCCCACGGCAGCACCGCCAGCCACTCGATGTAGTTGCGGGTGAGCGAGTAATCGGCGGCCATGGGAGACATGCGAGCGAGCCGCGCGAGCTCCTTGAGGGCATCCTTTTTGACATCATCGGGCATGCCGGCGGCTTCGATCTTCAGGCGCATCTCTTCGATGTCGCGCTGGCCCTCGTCCTGCTCGCCCAGCTCCTTCTGAATGGCCTTGAGCTGCTCGCGCAGATAGTAGTCGCGCTGCGACTGCTGCACCTGATCCTGCACCTCGGTCTGAATCTTGGAGCGCAACTGCTGCACCTCGATCT
>PMTP01000114.1:0-341 GCA_003167305.1 Acidobacteriaceae bacterium | reverse complement strand
TCCACGTCCTCCAGCACCTCCACCTCGGCCACCATGAAGGGCTCCGTCTGTGCATAGCGAACCAGCCGCACCCGCTCCACACCCTCGGTGAAGACAAACCGGCTCTGGTTGGGCATGCGCACAATCTTGTGCACCGTGGCCAGGGTTCCCACCAAATGCAGGTCGGTAGGCTTGGGCGAGTCCAGCCGCGGGTCCAACTGAGCCACGACAATGATTGCCCGTTCCTCGCCCAGCGACTCGATCAATTGGATGGAGCTTTCGCGGCCCACCGTGAGGGGCAAGACAGCGTGGGGAAAGAGGACCGTATCCCGGACCGGCAGGACGGCAATCCGGCGCACTGC
>PMTP01000124.1:8512-9277 GCA_003167305.1 Acidobacteriaceae bacterium | reverse complement strand
ACATCCACCCGTTCGACGGGAAACCCCGAAGAGATTGCAACGAAAGAGGTTACTAGTGGCAGACACCACCAAGATCGAAGATACCCAGGAACGCAAGAAGATTAAACGGGCAGCCCGCAAGGCAGCCGCCCCCAAGGCCGCACGGACTGGACCGCGCGGCGAGAAGAAGAAGAAGGTTAAAAAGATGGCGCGCGGCGTCTCGAAGCGGTAAGAGCCCCGTACGAATTAGAGGGTTCCGGGCCGGTCAGCATGTGCATGCCCGGTCCGGAACCCAACTCTATCTTCGCCGCCGACGGGCGGGATGAGGAGAACCGAACTGCTCAGCCAACTTGTTGCCCGCAAGTCCATTGACAAGCTGCTTGCCGACTCAATCGAGCCCGAGTTCGCGTTGAAGAAGTCGCTCGGCCCGTGGTCGCTGACCGCGCTGGGGATTGGGGCGGTGATCGGCTCGGGCATCTTCACCGTCATCGGCACGGCCATGGCCGGGCAGAAGTTCGACGCGCCGAATATCCGCGACACTCCGCTGCTGCACTATATTCTGCACCACACGGCGATGGCGGGGCGGCCGGGGGCGGGACCGGCGCTGGCGCTTTCGCTGGTGCTGGTGGCCATCGTCTGTGTCTTCACCGGGCTCTGCTATGCGGAGCTGGCGTCGATGATTCCCATTGCCGGGTCGGCGTACACTTACACCTACGCCACGCTGGGCGAGCTGATCGCCTGGATTATCGGCTGGGATTTGATCCTGGAATACGCCTTCAGCAACAT
>PMTP01000124.1:0-8478 GCA_003167305.1 Acidobacteriaceae bacterium | reverse complement strand
ATGCTGCTGACGGTGATTCTGGTTCGCGGCATTCGCGAGTCGGCGCGCGCCAACAACATCATGGTGCTGGTGAAGACGGCGGCCATTCTGGTCTTTGTCTTTGCCGGGGCCAGCTTCATCAAGCCGCACTACTGGCATCCCTTCATGCCCAACGGCTGGACGGGCGTGCTGACCGGCGGATCGATCATCTTTTTCACCTACATCGGCTTCGACTCGGTTTCGACGGCGGCCGAGGAGTGCAAGAATCCGCAGCGCGACCTGCCCATCGGCATCCTGGCGACGCTGGCGGCCTGCACCGTGCTCTACGGCGCGGTGGCCATCGTACTCAGCGGGATTGTGCCCTGGCAGTCGGTGATGGGCGACGCGGCGCCGGTGGTCAACGCGCTCAAGCGGCTCTCTTTGCTGCCGGGCGCAGGCGGCTTGCAATGGGTGCGGCTCTTTGTGCTGATCGGCGCCATCCTGGGCATGGTCTCGTCGATTCTGGTCTTCCAGCTTGGTCAGGCGCGCGTCTGGTTCGCCATGTCGCGCGACGGCCTGCTGCCCGAGGTCTTCGGGCGGATTCATCCAAAATACCGCACCCCCGATGTGGCGACGTGGGTCGCGGGATTCGTGGTGGGGATTCCCGGCGGGTTGCTGGACATCGGCACGGTGTCGAATCTGTCGAATATCGGAACGCTCTTCGCCTTTGTGCTGGTCGCGGTGGGCGTGCTGATCCTGCGCTATCGCGAGCCTGAGCGCTACCGCGGCTTTCGCACGCCGCTAGGCCCGCTCTTCCCGATCCTGAGCATCGTCTTTTGCATTGTGCTGATGATGGGGCTGGAAGTGATTACCTGGATTCGATTCTTCTCTTGGCTGGCGATCGGGCTGGTGATTTACTTCCTCTACAGCCGCCACCGCTCGGAGTTCGCCGGGCTCAAGTAACCCTGACACCATGTTGCCTGTCGGCTCAGCCTCTCTTTGACAGCAGGCAATGCGCTCCCCGCGCCGCAAGCGCCTTGTCGAAGGTGACCAGCACGCCGCCTGCCGCTTCCGCAACGGCCAGCAGCCAGGCATCGGCCCACACCTTGGGCGATGCAGCTGAGCCAACCGCTATTTCGCGGAACCTCAGCTCCACATCCGCCGGCTCGGAGCTGAATGTGACCCGGTCGTCGTCATAAAACCGGTCATAGACGCGCCAGGCTTCATCGATGCTCAACGGCTTGCCGTCCATGGCTGCCGCTGTTGTGATCAGGCGCAGGAATCCAAGTTGGGACGGACGAACAAATGCGATCAATCCGTCGTGCTGGCGCCACCAGCTCCGCGCTACTCGATTGTGGGGATGCTCGGGCGCCGAGAGAGCCAGCCAGACGTTGATGTCCGGAATGACGAGTCCTGCGGGGATGAAATCGTGGAACTGCTTATGGGAACTCGATGAGCTCATAGATCTCTTCATTGGTCATGTCGAGTTTGCGTCCCGCGGGTGGAATCAGCGGCTCATCGAGGTTGAGCCTCCGCTTCGGCCTGGCTGGCGCGGTCTCCTCGATGGCCTGTTCAATTCCAGCCAGTATCAGCTTGCGCGCGGAGCACCCCTTGCGCGCGGCTGCCTCGTGCAGCCGGCGGTGCAGATCCCGCGGAAGGTCGATGGATGTGCGGACGGCGTTTTGCTCCATGCCTCATTGTGTACTGAGCGACTTAAATAAGTCAAACCGCCGAATGGATAGTTGCGGGTGCCCCAGGTCTCGATTTTGAGACCTGGGAACTCAAAACCTTCCGATTTCACGCTCGCCCGGTAAACTTGAAGTGTGAACGACATTGAAGCCTTCATCCGCCGCCTGCCCAAGGCCGAGTTGCATTTGCACCTCGAAGGGACGATTCTACCCGCGACGCTGGTGGAGCTGAGCGCGCGACACGACGCGCAACCGCTGACGCTGGCCGAGGCCGAGGCGCTCTACCGCTTCACCGACTTTACCGGCTTCCTGGACGCCTTCCGAACCGTCTGCAAGCAGTTGATCGGCCCCGAAGACTACGAGCTGGCCGCATGGCGGATGATCGAGCAACTGTCTGAACAGGGTATCGTTCACGCCGAGGTCTTCGTCGCCGTCGGCGTTATTTATCTCTGGCGCAAGGACGATCCCGGAGCCTTCGAGCCGATCTTCGCCGGGCTGGAGCGGGCGCGATTGCGCGGTGAGCGCGAGCTGGGGATTTCGCTTTACTGGATCTTCGACGCGGTGCGCCACTTCACCGTCGAGGAGGCCGAGCGCGTCTTCCTGAAGGCCGCCGAACTCAAGCCTGCGCACCCTTCGATCATCGGAATTGGCTTGGGCGGCGACGAGCGCCGCTGCGGCTCCGCGGCATTCCATACCCTCTTCCAGGAAGCGGCGCGTGCCGGATTGAGGCTGACCAACCACGCCGGCGAAACCACCGGCCCCGAGGCCATCCGCGAGGCCCTGGCGATTGGCTCGGAGCGCATCGGCCACGCCCTCTCCGCCGGCCACGACTTCTATCTGCTCCAGGACTTGAAAGAGCGCGAGATTCCGCTGGAGTTGAATCTGACTTCGAATGTGCGCACCGGCGTCTGCCCCTCTTATGCCGCCCACCCGTTGCGCAAGTATTTTGACACCGGCCTGCTGGTGACACTCAACTCCGACGACCCGGCGTTTTTCGGCTCCGATCTGGCCAACGAATACCTGCTGGCGCACACCGAACAGGGATTTACCCGCGCTGAACTTCGCCAGCTTGCCGCCAACTCCATCCGCGCCAGCTTCCTTCCAGAACTGGAGAAGACGGAATGGCTCTTCCGCATCGACTTGATGAAGTGAGCAAACTTCGACCGAGCGCCCCGCCAACCTATCCAGGCCAAAGCGCGCTATCATGGAACGGTAGGAGAAAGACCGCTCATGTCCACTGAATCCGAAGCCCCGGCCGTCGCGGGAGAGACCGCCGCTGAAGAGACTCCCACAGAAGAAAAGAAAGAATCCAGCACGCTGAAAGTGATTACCTGGCTCTCGGTAGGGATGGCTGTGGCCGCGCTGGGCATCTTCGTAGGCCGCGAACTGCGCAGCCGCTACAAGTTCAACCACCGCACTCCCTACGACTTCTACGACCACGCCAGCGGTAACGAACCGCAGGCGGGCGATTTCGGCCTGGGCGTATAAACCCTGGCGCGCGCGAAGAAACAAAGGACGACATCCTTCCCTGCAATGAAACCGGAACTTGTACCATCGAGGAAAAACATGCCGCTCTCCGGAGAAGCCATTCGCCTGATGAACTACATTGACGATGTTGCCGTGACCCTGCGCCGGGTGCTGGCCACCGTCCCCACGCTCTCCGATGAGGAGCGCTTCCGCGTTGCCGAGCACCTGCTGCACGCCAGCCCCAGTGCCGACGACGTGGCTCAGGCTTTGGCCGCCAAGCCCAGCCCGATTGCCTGAAAGCATCGCCATCATCGGAGCCGGCCCGCTGGGCCGCTGGCTGGCCCTCGCGGCTGCTCGCGCGGGATTTCACGTGCAGCTGGAAGACGTGATGCCAGCCAACCTGCACCATGCCCAGGAACTGCTGCGCCAGGAGCTTGGCCGCGCCTCCCTGCCGATGGTCGCTTTCGTCTCCACCATCGAGGAGGCGGTGCGCAACGCCGATCTGGTCATCGACTGCGTGCCGGATGAGCTGGAATCCAAGCTGGAAATCCTTTGGCTGCTCGACCGCATGGCCCCGCCGCGCACGGTCTTCGCCACCCCGACGACGCGGCTCTCCATCGCCGACCTGGCCAACTGCACCTATCGCCCGGAGAAATGCATCGCCATTGCCGCTGAAGCCGCCGCGCTGGCCGGCGATGCAGGCGGGGAGATTCTGCTGCGCACGACCAGCCGCACCGCGCCGGAGACCGTCGCGCTTGTGGAGCGCTTTTGGCGGCGGCTCGGCTTCTCGCCGGTCTTCGAGGCGGACGCCGGCGAGCAATCTCGCTAGGGCCTGTTCACACTACCCCGGCGGGCGGCGCTGCCCGCCGGGGTAGTGTGAACAGGCCCAAGCTCATACGCTCATGACCCTCCATGCTAACCTGAGGTTTCAGCCTGTGGAGAATTCTTTTGCAATCCAACGCCTTCCTGATCGCCATCTTCGAATTCGTGATTCTCATCTTCTCGCTCTGCGTGCATGAGTGCGCGCACGCCTGGACGGCCTCGCGGCTGGGCGACCAGACCGCCCGTCTGGAAGGCCGCATCACGCTGAATCCGATGTACCACGTGGACCCCATCGGAAGCCTGCTCTTTCCCGCGATCATGATCTTCGGCCCCTTCATCGGCTTCAGTATGTTCAGCGGAATGCTGGTGGGCTGGGCCAAACCTACCCCGGTCATCACCCGCAACTTCCGCAAGATCGTCCGCGACGACAACCTGACCACGCTGGCCGGTCCCGTCTCGAATCTGCTGATGGTGCTGGTGGCCGTCCTCGTTCTGATCGTTACCGCGAAGATGATTCCCGACGGGCGGACCGTTGTTCTGGCCTCCTTCTTTGCCACCTTCAACCCGTCCGCCGACTTCACTCCGCAGCCGCTGGTGCTGGCCTGCACGGTGGCCATTTTGATCAACCTTTCGCTCTTCGTCTTCAACCTGCTTCCGATTCCGCCGCTCGACGGCAGCCGCCTGGTGCGCAATATGCTGCCCTATAACGCCGTGCAGGTCTACGACCGGATTCCGCTCTGGGTCAGCTACCTGTTCATGATCCTGGTGGGCGGCACGGTGATCCGGGCCTTCGTCGACCCCGCGCTGGAGCTGGTGATCCGGGCGCTGATGCAGGCATAAGCCGGTCCGCACGCCGTCCGCCATCGCTTCCCGCTACAATGGAATGAGCCGTTTTCCCGCGAGTGCTGGAAGAACATTTCCGCATCCTGAGGGCGGCGCATCCTTTTCGCATTACCCAAAATCGAAATCCGGAATCGATCTATACAATGCCTGAATCCGTAATTCTCACCTCTCGTCCGCGCGTGCTGAGCGGCATGCGTCCCACCGGCAAGCTCCATCTGGGCAACTACATGGGCGCGCTGGCCAACTGGGTCAAGCTGCAAGACGCCTACGAGTGCTACTTCTTCATCGCTGATCTGCATGCGCTGACCACCGACTACGCCGACCCGAGCCGCGTCAAGCTCCACACGCTCGATGTCGCTCTCGACTGGCTGGCCGCTGGTCTCGATCCTGAAAAGTCCACTATTTTCATCCAGAGTCATGTCTCTCAGCATGCAGAGTTGCATCTACTTTTCTCGATGATCACACCGCTGGGATGGCTGGAGCGCGTGCCGTCCTACAAAGAACAGCAGGAGAACCTCACCGGCAAAGACCTGAGCACCTACGGCTTTCTGGGCTATCCGCTTCTGCAGGCAGCCGATATTCTGCTTTACCAAGCGCAATTCGTTCCAGTCGGCCAGGACCAAGTTGCGCACGTCGAACTGACCCGAGAAGTTGCCCGCCGATTCAACTCCATGTACAAGACAGTGGTCTTCCCGGAGCCCGAAGCCCTGCTTACACCCTCGCCTAAGCTGACCGGCACAGACGGGCGCAAGATGTCCAAGAGCTATGGAAACGCCATAGGAATATCAGAGCCTCCAGCATTGGTCGCCAAAAAGGTTGTTGAAATGTCAACGAACGGTCAGCGAATCCGGCAAACCGATCCAGGCGACCCCGACCTTTGTCCTGTCGGCGATCTGCACAAGGTATTCAGCTCACCAGAAATGAACTCGTTGATCCAGCACAGATGCAGAAACGCGACAATACGCTGCGAGTTCTGCAAGATTGATGCCGCGAATTCCGTCTGCGCGGTGACTCAGCCCATTTCCGACAAGCGGTTCAGGCTCGAAGGAGAAATTGAGGGGACGTGGGAAATGCTGCGCAGGATGTCTGTAAAGGCAGCCGCGCGAGCTGAGCAAACCATGCTATCTGTACGCAATATCTTCGATCTCTCCCGTGATCTAGGATCGGTACGGCGCTACTTCGGGACCTCCGCCGAGGATATTAAGAACGCTCACGATCTGAGCCATCATTCCGATTGGTGGATGCTGCCACAGGACCAACGCGCCAAGCTGCTGCGCGACTACTGGCGTTCCAATTTCCTGCCCCGCGATGTTCAGCTTTCCCAAGAAAGCAATCGTGTGTTTGCATCCCTTGACCGAGAACTCGAAGAACCCTTTATTAGCGCAAAGAAGAAACGGGTATTTGTGACAACGTCGAGGGATGTAAACACGGAGGACAAGTGGAATTTCGAGATTCCATCCAGATCCTACGAAGTATGGACTCTGCTTTGCTGGCGAAGCGAGAACAAGTGGCTCCACGACTTTGTTGTTCCGCAGAAGATTTTTTCTCAACAATTTGCCTTCGCCAAAAGGTCAATGAAAAAGGACGAAAAAATCCAGGTGACAGTCACAAGAGTCGAAGGCAACCATTTTTTCCTTGGAATCGCTGGGCAAACTTCCAGGAACATAGACGAACTCCAAAGCAATTACGAGCCGCTGAAGTAAACGCAGGAGAAACCGAATGTCCGCAGCCAATGACGTGATCCAATCCAACGACAGCAGCATGACCAGCCCCGAGCCCGGCCTCTGGCGGCAGGTGATGTCCTATAGCCCAAACCTCATGCTCGTACGGCACAAAATCGAGCCGGGATGGGCCGGTGCGGCGCACAGCCACCCGCATGAGCAATTGGTTTACGTTGTCTCTGGCGCTATCGAGCTCGTGGTTGCGGGCATTCCCCGCAAATTGCAGGCTGGAGAGAGCATTCTGGTGGCCGGCGGCGTGGAACACCAGGCCAGTTCGGAGCAGGCGGCGGAGGTTCTCGACATTTTTGCGCCATTCCGCGAGGAGTACGCCGCCCAATAGCGTACATTTTTACATAGTCCCAAAACGGCCTCTGGAAGAGAAAGAGCCTTGACCGAACCCTCGACCCAACCCGAAAGCACCGCCGCCGAGGCGATCCCTGCCCAGACTGCCGAGGAAAAGGCTGTCGAAAAGGCCGCGGCCAAACTGGCCGCGCGGCAGAATAAGCTGGACGAAAGCAGCGAGCAATCTCCCTTTTCGGTGTTAGTGGGGCAGGTTTATGACGGCCCGCTCGACCTGCTGCTGGACCTGATCCGTAAGCAGGACATCGACATTTACGACATTCCCATCGCCCGGATCACCGCGCAGTTTCTGGCCTACGTCAATCAGCTCAAGGCCGGCGACGTAGACGTGGCCGGCGAGTTTATCTACACCGCTTCGCTGCTGATCCACATCAAGAGCAAGATGCTGTTGCCGCGCGCGCCCACGGGCCCGGAAGACCTTGCCGAAGATCCCCGCCGCGAACTGGTGGAGCGACTGCTGGAGCACGAACGCTTCAAGAACGCCGCCCAGATGCTGCAACAGAAGCAGATGCTCGAAGCGGCCAGCTGGTCCAACCCCGGCATCCGCGAGTTCAAGGAAGAGGAGGCCGCGGAGCCGGAGATCGCCGCCGACACGGTGGACCTGGTGCGCGTCTTCCGCGATATTTTGGAGCGCGCCCGGACGCGCCCCATCCTCGACGTTGAAGAAGACTCGGTCACGGTAGACCAGATGATCCAGTTCCTCGCCCGTCGGCTCAACATGGAAGACAAGCCGGTGGCCCTCCGCCGCCTGTTGAGCCACACGCGCAGCGAGCGGGCGCTGATCGCCATCTTTCTGGCGCTGCTGGAGATGGTCCGCATGCAGGCCATCCTTCTCCGCCAGGACCGCGCCTTCAGCGAAATCTTCGTCAAGAAGCACAATGGCTTTGACGCGGTGATGAACGAAGGACTGATGATCGCCCACGACGACTGGCGGTAAGGGATTGCAGAGCTGATTCCATTCCGGCCTCATCCCTCCGCGGTGTGATCCGAATCACGGAGTCAACGGGTCAAAGTGGATAGCCTTGATCGTAGGGCCTGTGCGCCGAGAGCGCTCAAGCGACCCAGGAGTTTCATCATGGCTTATGTAATTACCGATGCCTGCATTATGGACTTTCTCTGCGCGGCGGAGTGCGCCACCGCCGCCATCGCACCCGCCTCCGCCGCCGATGCCGCCGTCGGCATCTCCCATTTGTTCATCAACCCGGATGAGTGCATCGACTGCGGCAACTGCGCATCGATCTGCCCCTCAGGCGCAATCTTCGCGGAAGATGAACTTCCGGCGGAGAAGGCGCATTTTGCCGCCAAGAACAAGGCGTACTTCAACTAAATCGGTATTATGCGGGGATTGCCCCCCGTCTCCCTCCGCAAGGAGATGGTGCGCATCAGCCGCTCTTACGGCTCGCTTTTGACGGGCTGCGCCGGGACAGTTACGGGCTGAGCCTGCGCTGGGCCAGTCGCTGATGCCGGTGCATTCACAAGCTTCACCGGCAGGGTCAGCGTCTGCACCGTCTCCGGGTCGTCACGCAGCTTCAGGTAGAGGACGCCGTTTAACGGATGGGGGACGCTCACCTGAGTTCCGGTAAACTCCGGCGGCAAATCGGCGGCGTTGTCAAAATCCG
>PMTP01000172.1:24604-26584 GCA_003167305.1 Acidobacteriaceae bacterium | reverse complement strand
TCCCAGGTCGGCGGACGCCGTTCGCCGCTGTGGCTTAAGCTGCACTTCTTCAATCCGCCCGAGGTCAGCGGCGCCTCCATCATGCCTTCCTATGCCTTTCTCTTCCGCGATCGGCGCGGAGATGATCTTGTGAGTTACCTTGTAAGCCTGCAAGGAAGCGCGTTGCCGCAGCATCGAATCGAAGAGGACAACTGGCTTCCATCCTCAGCCGCGATGGCGACGGCCAACGCCAGTGATGGCCAGCGGCTCTTTCATCGTTACTGCGCCACCTGCCACAATGCAGGCGGACAAACGCGCTGGGCGGATGGCTTCAAGAGGCGTCCCCCCGATCTTACGGTTGGACCATACCTGCATCTATCGTTTTCAGACGACGTTGCCGAGCAACGAAATCGCTTGGCGAGAATCGTCAAATTCGGAATCCACGGAAGCGATATGCCCGGACATGAATATATCTCCGACAGCGAAATCACTTCCATCTCTCTTTGGTTGTCGCAGCAGATTAAACAACCGAGTCAAAACAAATAACCAGAATTTACCCAGGAGACAAACCATGAAGACCATCGCCAAATCACTCTTCCTCGCACTCCCCTTCATCCTCGCTCCAATTGCAATCGCCCAGCATCAGAACTTCACTGTGAATCCGGATGCCTGCAAAGTCGCCTTCTCCCTGGGCGGAAGCGGGCACCACGTGGATGGAAGCTTCCATGTGCAGAGCGGCTCGATTGACTTTGACCGCAGCGCCCAGACCATTTCAGGATATGTTGTCGTAGCAGCAGGCAGCGGCAACAGCGGAGAACCAAGCCGGGACAAGAAGATGAACTCCGACGTTCTCGACGTGGCGCAATACGCCGAAATCTCCTTCGCGCCCAAGAGCTATCAAGGAACTGTGGCGGCATCTGGAGATTCGACAATTCAGGTCACCGGCGTATTCACCCTCCATGGCGCTCCACATGACCTGACGGTGCCCATGCAGATTCACATTGACGGATCAACTCTTACCACCAAAACTCACTTCCAGGTTCCATACGTCCAGTGGGGACTGAAAGACCCGAGCATCTTCGTCCTCAAGGTCGCCAAAGTGGTTGATGTCGATCTCACGCTGGAAGGGAGTTTGTCCTCCTCGAAGTAAGGCGGCAGATCGCTTCATCGTTTAGATGGCAGCATCCAGCGCACCCAGGCTTTCCATATCTTGTCCGGTTAGCCTGGTTTCGCTGGAAAGCCGAGTGAGATGCATCCCCGTTTGCTTGGGAGGGCCGCGACGAGCGCGACTGCGCCAGATAGAAGTGGAAAACTGTACGCGCTCAATTGGCTCCGGCTACCCGCAGTTGAAAAAGTTGCGGGAGAACGGCTACACGCTGAAAATGTTGGTCCGTGTTTTTGAAGAGAACGGCGTCACAATCACAATCCACGCCCTTTCGACCTACCTGAAGAACCTGGCGCTACCAAAGGAACAAGCTCCAGTAAAAGCGGCCAGTAAGGGCACGGTGGGGCCAGCCCGCTCACATGAAGACCTCCATAATCTCTCGCAGGATACGAAGACATTCCGGATTCTGTTGGAAGATAGATCGGTGATCGGCGATATAGATCCGTATTGCCCGCACGGCGACCTCGACCGCAACTGACTCATTGTGATATCCCCAGATCTTTGCTGCCTACACAACCTTTCTCATTCGTAGAAAGGTCCGTTCGGGGGCGACGGGAATAAACATCTCAAGGATCTGCATCAGGCTGTGCGCAAGTTGAGGTTCCACAATATTCGCGATCAGAGTATCCTAAATTTGCTCAAAAGTGACAAAATCGTCTAAATATGGACACACTTGAAAGCGCCATTAGACCATGTGTAAGTACTTGAATTAAATTGATTTGGTTGATTAAAAGGGGATTGAATGCGAAATGCTCTGTATGGCCTATGGAAGCTGACGTTCTGCCACTGAACTACTCCCGCTTCAGACAGAATTATACCTCGCGGAATTCACAGGA
>PMTP01000172.1:1339-24596 GCA_003167305.1 Acidobacteriaceae bacterium | reverse complement strand
TTCCCCAGCACCGACTCGTAATAGCGTACGTAATGCGGCACCACCAGCGACGAGCAGAAGCGCTTCTGCGCTGTCTTGCGCCCCGCCTGGCGCATCAATTCCAGCCGGTCACGGTCCTTCAGCAGGCTCACGGCTCCGGCGGCCATCGCTTCCACATCTCCCACTGGGAAGAGCAGCCCCGTCACGCCATCGTCGATCAGTTCCGGCACGCCGCCCACCCGCGTGGCAATCGACGGAACCTTGCAGGCCATGGCCTCCAGCGCCGCCAGGCCAAAGGACTCCAGCTCGCTGGGCATCACCATCAGATCGGCCAGCGGAAGCAGCTCGTTGACTCGCTCCTGCTTGCCGAGAAAGTGAACGCGGCACTGGATTCCCAGGTCGTGCGCCAGCCACTCGGCGGCCGAGCGCTCCGGCCCGTCGCCCACCAGCACCAGTTGCGCGGGAAGCTCGCGCTGCACCTGGGCAAAGATCTTCACCACGTCCACCACCCGCTTCACCGGCCTGAAGTTCGACAGATGCATCAGGATCGCCTCGCCCGGAGCAGCCAGCCTCAGCCGCGCCTTGGCCCGCGCGGCCTCATCCTTGATGGGCACGTACTCGTTGCAGTTGACGAAGTTGGGAATCACCTCGATGGGCCGCGTGATGCCGAAGTGCTTGAGCGTCTCCTCCTTCAGATAACTGGAGATGCTGGTCACTCCGTCGCTCTCCTGAATGGCGTAACGAGTAATGGGCAGGTATCCGCGGTCCATGCCCACCAGCGTNNGAGGCCAGCATCTGCCGCGCCAGCAGCGCGCTCACCGAGTGCGGAATGGCGTAATGCACGTGCAGCAGATCCAGCGAATACAACTCGGCGATCTCGGCCATCCGCGAGGCCAGCGCCAGATCGTAGGGCGGGAACTCGAAGAGCGGATAACTGGAGACAGGAACCTCGTGATAGAGGATGCCGTTGTCGCGCCCGCTCAGCCGGAAGGGCTGCGAATAGGAGATGAAGTGCACCTCGTGGCCCAGCGCGGCCAGCTCGATGCCCAGCTCCGTGGCCACCACGCCCGAACCGCCGTAGGTGGGATAACAGGTAATGCCGATGCGCATATTTTTCTCGTCGCTTGCGAATTCAAACTCTTGGAGATAGACGCGGCCGGAGGCCCCAGAGTTTCTCAAGCCTGTTTCATGCGTGTCTGTCAGGTCCGTAAATTCTATGAATCCCGTGCCCCATCCTTGCTGTCATCCTGAGCGGAGCGTAGCGCAGTCGAAGCACCTGCTTCTTGTTTTCTGGCGCAAGTGTGGGAAGCCTCAAATGAATACAGTCCTAATAAATCCCCGGAATCAGCCGCTTGGTTTGCCGGCTGTAGGCCGCGTACTCGGCGCCGAAGGCCTCATTCAATGCAATTTCCTCAACGTGAATTCTGTAGAGGAAGGCAGCGGTGATGGGTACGACCAGCACACAGAACCCAATCCAGTTTCGCAGTTCAATTCCCAGTCCCAGAAACGCCAGCAAGGAGCCGGTGTAGGCGGGATGGCGCAGATAGCGGTAAAGGCCGCCACGATAGATTTTTTGGTTGCTGCGTATGGCTACATTCGAGCTGAAGGCGTTGCCCTGCGAAAGAATTGCCGTCGCGCGAAGGACGATGCCGGCGAGCAGCACAAGAATGGCCACCACCATCAGCCAGTGCGCGCCGCGAAACATGTTTGAAGGCATCTTGGAATGGATCGCCTCTGCGGCGAAGATGGCCAGAAAAATCACCATCCACAGGACAAGCAGCGATCCGCGGTCCTTCACCTCGCCTCCGCCGCGCCGTGTGCGCGTTGCGATTGCAAGCAAGGTCTCGCACGTGGCCCAACTGTAAACCAGTACCTTCCAAAAGAAAGCGATCTCCAAAATGCCTCCATCTTCCAGCGCAAAGCAGGGATCTCCTGCCGGTTGTGTCGCAAGGGAATACGCAATCGCGGCAATTGAGGTTCCCGAGCTTCGCCAGATTCGCTGTTTGCCGTTGAAAGCCGAGCCGGAATCAACCTTGGCCCAGCCGGGAAAAACTGATCAACTCCGTGTTCACGTCAATCGCGCTGAGCGCCAGCCGCTCCGTATCGCGCGAGGCCAGCAGGCGCGTGTGAGCCCGCGCCAGATCGGCGTCGTTGTAGCCGGGATGCGTGACCAGCTCCCATGTGCCGACGGGCAGATTGCTGAGCAAAGCAGCCAGCGTGGCGGCGTCGAGTGTTCCAGTGGCCAGCACACCGAGGGCGCCGTCGGTGGTGGTAAAGCCTTCTTCCGCCACAATGCGCCGAAAGGCCGGCTCCAGCAGCCGCAACAGGCTCACCTCGGCGCGGCGCAGCCATGGAGCATGGGGCGTGGCGCGCCGGCTCCACACCGGCTCAAAGGGATTGCGCACAAAGCGAATGCCCGCCGCCCGCGCCGCCCGCAGCACCGGCCGCAACACAGCGGGAAAGATGTGTACGTGCTTGTGCGTGTCGATGTGCGTCAGCGCGACGCCCCTGGATTGCAGCAACGCAATCTGCGCGGCGGTTTCGGCTTCGATCTCCGAGGAACGGATACGCCCTGTAAGAAGCCGTTGAACGAATGCGCCCGACGTAGGCTGGAAGCGGCCGGTGCACTGGTCCACAAGCATAGGCAGCTTCTGCGCAGGAAGCACCGTCTCGCCATCCACCAGCACCACGTGGCAGCCCACCCCCAGAGTAGGCGTGGCGCGGGCAATCGCGATAGCCTCATCAGTGGCGGCGGCGCGCGCCATCAGCGTAGCGCTGGTCAGCACTCCGGCCCGGTGCAGCTCGGCAACGGCGCGGTTGACCCCTGCGGTCAGCCCAAAATCGTCGGCATTGAGGATGAGACGGCCCACCCCGTGAGTCTATCAACACGGGCCCCAGAGCAATTGAGTGCGCGTTGGAGGAGTCGCGTCGCTCACCGGCGAGCAAGCGCGCTGTTATGATGAAGAGAGGCCGAAAGCGCCTTCCCGCCGCGCGTGGGCGGTTAGCTCAGCTGGTTAGAGCGCCTGCCTTACAAGCAGGAAGTCGGGGGTTCGAGTCCCTCACTGCCCACCAAAAGCCCATTCTAAGCCATCCAAAGACATCCTAAGAAAGGTGCAAATCCACAATAAACATTGGGGATTTCGTATTGTTGCGTCCGAAGGCGTACTAGGAAAGCCAAGTCCTGCGGGGGGAGTCGGAGGGTATCTTGATTCTCTCCGGGGTACTTTTCCTGGCGGGGGTATTTGGGGGGTTGAAATGCCGCTGACCGACACGGAAGTTCGCAAAGCCCGGCCTGCTGAAAAGCCATACCATTTGAGCTGACGCTGGAGAACGATTTTTTAGAAGGGGCGCTCACCAAGGCGGGGTCCCCACGGACAGGTCTTCGTCCGTGGGGTAGAAGGCGGGGTCCCCACGGACAGGTCTTCGTCCGTGGGGTGGAAGGCGGGGTGGAAGGGCCGCTGGCGTGACAACGTCTTCGTCGAGCGAATCTGGAAGTCCATCAAGTACGAAGAGGTCTACCTGCATGCCTACGCCTCGGTCAGCGCGAGCCAGGATGAGATGTTCCGTTCCTTCAAACCCTACAAAAGATGACCGACCGTGAGCGGGTTGGCTACACCCTGTTCGACGTCAGTTTCAAGCCGCAGGGCATCGCTGAACGGGCCGATAAATACTACTATGCCCTTCGTGTGAACGGCCAGCCCGTATACATCGGCGGCCTCTCGCCAGGGGTTGAGAAGGATGCCTTGCAGCAGGGGACTGAGAATCATATTCGCTTCGGGCTGGAGAATCTGAACTTCACTGGGCAGTTCGAGGGGTACGAGAAGCTGCATCTGGTGGTCTATTTCTTGAACGGAACCACGGTTGTCTTCCGTCAGGATTTAGATCGAGATTATATTGCCCTGCGTGACGCAGCGGAAATTCCGCCCATTCAATCTGAAGTAGGAGCGTTCCAGTGGACCGGCAAGTACATCGTCCCCAATAACGAGAACAAATACGAAATCCTGCTTGCCTCTGCGGTCTGTGGCGACCCGCCAGAAAAGAACTGCGCTGACCGCGCGGTGTACGCGAAAACCCAGTTTGACAAAGCGGGTATGAAATTCAACGGATACCCTGTGGTCATGGTTGTGCGGCCTCCCTTGCGTAAACCTCCGGCCTATGGATTGGCGCTTGGCCTCGTGCAACCCACCAGCCAGGTGGAATTCACCTTTGACGTAAAGGCGGCCAGCCAGGGCTGCCACTGGGCTGCAAGTTATATTGGAAAGGGCCAGGCCGGCCGGCTTATTCGTCCAGACTTGAACCGCTACGAAGTCGCAAAGAGGGCGTATATGTCATGCCGCTGATCATATGAATTCTGCGCCTTCAGTAGTGATAGTTATGGGAGCGGCCGTCTGGGAAGGCGGCAGAGCGAGCAACGCCATGCGGCGACGCGTTGAGGGCGCTTTGTCGAGCACCCAAGGTCTGCAAGATGCTCTTTTCCTGGTGAGTGGAGGAGTGGGAAAATACCCCCCTTCGGAAGCTTCAATCATGGCGAAGCTCCTGCAAGACAGCAATGTTCCTACAGAGAGGATATTGCTTGACGAAGAGGCGACCGACACACTCGAATCTGTACGCAACTGCACAAGAATTCTCAGGGCGTTACCAAAATTCGGCGATGTGATTGTTTGTTCAGATACCTATCATATCCCGCGCTGCAGATGGCTTTTCAAGTTATACGGGATACCTGCGCTTCCGGGTAAGGTTGCCAGCGGACGGTCTCAAAACAAGGCCTCACGATGGTTGTATTACCAATTGCGCGAGTGGGTTGCCTTACCGTGGGATACGCTCATGGCGATTTTATCTCCATTACGACCCTAAGAAATTGAATGCCTGGATAGCCTTCCAGTTTAGCCTGATCGATGAGGAGGGCCTTTCGGAAGTAGTTAGAAGCGGTGACAATGCCATCGTAGCCATGCGGATGCATCCATGCGAGGCGGCCTTGCTGATGGATTTGGGTTCGTTGGTTCCATGGATTCCGTAGCCGGCGATGCTGAGGCCCATCTAGCGCGTGCCCACCGGATTGCCCGGCCCCGGCAGCACCGTCTTGCCATTGGGGTGATAGGTCGGATTGCCGGCGCCCCTCGCGGCTCTCTTGTTTTTGTCGTAAAGGTGAGGCATTACGAACCAGCGTACCAATCATCAGAAGGAAGATCCCTACTGCACGGTGAGGGTGACCACGCCCGAACTCGTCACCTGGTGAGTTTGCGTCCCACCTCCACCCCCTCCTCCGCCGCCACCCGTACTCCCTCCGCCGCCTCCACCGCCGCCGCAGCCGGTGCAGAGAACCGCACCAGCCAGCAGAACCAGCCCCAGGCAAGCGGTCACCCAGACGCCCCGCGCCGCCATTCTTCTCCTCAGGAAGACCAGAGGAAGCAGAAGAATGGGAAGCAGAATCCACGAAGTCGACGCTCCGGAGACGGTTTCATTGAAGACCACCGTCACCTGATAGGTTCCCGCCGGCGTTGTTGGGGAGGTTGTGATCGTCACCGTATTGGTCGTTGCGGAATAGCTGCACGACGCTCCAGGGGGGAGATTCAGGCAGCTTACGGTAGAAGTTGTCACGGTGGAAGGCAGAGTGACCGGATAACTGGCCGGGGACCCGGAGGCTACAATCGCCGTCGTTGAAGTAAAAGCCGGCGGCGTTGCCGTGGAATCGGTGGAATCCACTTGAAACGACAATGCGGCGGATGGGCCTCCGCCAGGCGTTGGCGTCTGAACGGTAATGGCAAAGGCTGTGTCCCCAGCAGCGACATCAGCCGCGGTAACTTGCGCGGCAAGCTGGGTCGCGCTGACGTAGGTTGTGGCCAGGGCGGTCGTTCCCCAGTAGACCGTCGAGTTTGATGAGAACTGCAATCCGTTAACTGTGAGCGTGAAGGCCGCGCCGCCAGCACTGGCAGATGCCGGCGAGATGCTGCCAATGAATGGCACAGGATTCGCTGAAATGCTGACGGTGTAGGCGGCAGTTGCCACGGCGCTGCCGAGATAGCCGCTGGCCGTCGCCATCGCCTCCAGCGTTTCCGTAGACGATACGGTGATGGGGCCGCTGGTACACCGTCGAACTCGTGGTCGGCGTGCTTCCGTCGGTGGTGTAGTAAATGGTCGCGTTCGGTGTTGTGTCGTTGATCGTCACCGTTTGTGCCGCGGTGTAGGTTCCTGCCGCCAGGTTGATGGTTGGCGTGGCGGCTTGAGGCAAATTGATCGTGTAAGCGGCGCTTGCAACGGCGCTTTGGGAGACGCCGCTGGCTGTCGCGATTGCCTCTAGTGTTTCTGAGGATGAGACAGAGACCGGGCCGCTGTACATGGTCGAACTCGTCGTCGGCTGCGTTCCGTTGGTGGTGTAGTAGATGATCGCTCCCGGCGTTATATCGCTGATCGTCACNNGTCGCCATCGCCTGAAGCGTTTCGGACGACGAGACGATGATCGGAACGCTGTACACACTCGAACCCATGATCGGCAAGTTTCCGTCGGTAGTGTAATAAATGATCGCTCCCGGCGTCGTGTCGCTGATGGTCACCGTTTGCGCCGCGGTGTAGGTTCCTCCGGACGGGCTGAACGTCGGGGCTGAGGCCAGTGGCGCAATCGTGTAAGCGGCGGTTGCAACGCCGCTTGTGGGGTAGCCGCTGGCCGTCGCAATTGCCTCGATCGTTTCCGTCGACGAGACAGTGATCGGAACGCTGTACACACTCGAACTTGTAGTCGGCGTGGTTCCATTGGTGGTGTAGTAGATGGTTGCGCCAGACATTGCATCACTGATGGTTACCGTCTGCGCCGTAGTGTAAGTTCCGGCTGCCACACTGAAGTTTGGCATGACGGCTGCCGGTAAGGAGGCTGTCGATGGCTGATACTCCCATAGCTCATTGGAGCCGTAGAAGCCCCCAAAGAGCCAGAAATTGCCGCTGTTATCGGTCCAGCTTACAGCGTCGCTGCGGCCTCCAGGAATGTTCCCAAGAGCAGGCACACCCAACGTGCCATACACACCGGGCTGAGCACAAAACGTAGACTGGCCGTAATAAGCAGTTCCATACGTCCAGCAACTGCTCACCGTGCTGCTTCCGCCCATCCATGTCCATTCGTTCGTGGAAGGATTGAACGCCCAAAGGTCGTTGAGCGCGGTGGTTGAAACATAATCGGCGGGACCGAAGCCGCCCCCAAAGAGCCAGAGATTGCCCTTGCTATCAGTCCAGGTCGTAGCACTCTGGCGGCCTGGGGGGATGTTTCCGGCGGCAGACACACCCAAGACGCCATACACTCCAGATTGCTCGCTCACGCCGCTTCCACCCATCCAGGCCCATTCATTTGTGGAAGGATTGAACTCCCAAAGCTCGTTGAGATCGTACCCGGTGACCTCACTCACGCCACTCACGCCGGAGCCACAGCCCCCAAAGAGCCAGAGATTGCCGTTCTTGTCGGTCCAGCCCATCGCGTAAATGCGGATTCCGGGGAAGTTTCCGGCAGCAAGCGTTCCCAATGTACCGTTCACTCCAAACGGGCTACCCGTGCTGCCTCCGCCCATCCATGCCCATTCGTTCGTGGAAGGGTCAAAAACCCAGAGGTCGTGGCGATAGCCACCTTGGCCATTGCCATCATTGCCCTCGCCCCCGAACAGCCAGAACTTGCCGCTCTGATCAGTCCAGCTCGTAGCGCCCTCGCGGGCTCCGGGGATATTTCCGGCAGCCGGTGTTCCTAACGTGCCGTACACACCGGGATTGCCACATTCTACACCATCCTCGCAGCTTACCGTGCTGTTTCCGCCCATCCACGCCCACTGGTTTGTGGAAAGAATGAACTCCCACATGTCGTTGAGAGAGCCATTGTCATTGGCAGCGTAACCACTGCCGCCAAAGAGCCAAAAGTTGCCGCTGCCGTCAACCCAACTCGAGGCATCCGGCCGGGCCCCTGGGATGTTATCGGCGGCAGGCGTTCCCATCGTGCCGTAGACTCCATACGAGCTACTCGTGCTGCCTCCGCCCATCCAGGTCCATTCATTTGCGGCGCTGGTCTGGGCAGTGGCCGCCTGACGAACCGATAACGATGTGAAGGCGATGAGTCCAGCGACGAGCAGGACCCGCAGACGCAACACTGGCGAAGTTGCAAACATGACCTTATCCCTTATCGGCCGGGGCATACTGGCTTGGAATCGTTTGTGTAAGTCTTCGGCTGCTCGGCCACTTTCTCATTTCATTCTTGCTGAGATATTCCGGCAAGGTTCTGGGGTGGGGGGATTCCAAGATCGCGACGAAGCCCTGCTGGAAGTCATGCGGAGTTTATGCCCGCTATGCTGTGCCTCGGCGTGATGACCGTCACGGGCTTTGTAATAAAAGATAAGATAGATAATCACCCCGGCAACGCCGGGGATTCGCGATTGAATCCGGTCTATTTCACCAGTTTGTCGTACGCATAAGCCTAGGTTCTGGAGAGAGTTAGGAAGCTATTGCCGCTATAGCGGTTCTCCAATTGCTGTACACCGAAACCACGCCGCAGAGTGGCTTTTTCCTCAACCGGGGCCCTCAGCGACAAGTCTTCGTCGCTGGGGTGGAAGTAAAAGCCACCTTCGATAGAATCACTCAGAACATATGTATTGGAGAACCGCTCTAATAATATCCTGGGGCAGAGGCGCATAACGAAAGGTTTTTTCAGGTGGAAGCCTGAGCTCTGTCTGTAGGGTCGGCTATTCGGACATTACCCCTGCTGGCTTGGACCACGCCGATGCAGAATTGCCCGTACTGTCCGTCATATCTACCGTGTAAGAAACGTTCACTTTGAAAAAATTACATAGCTGGCACCAGGCGGGAAATCTCGGTCTGGCCCCGCTCCAGCGCGGTCGCTTTGTCTAAGTCGAACCATATGAACTGGATAGGTATTTCGACTGCGTAAGGATCATATTGGCGCGGGAATTGCAGTGTATACGGTCGAGGTTCGATGTCTAAGTACAAGCACCCGTCAACCGACATAGCCTTGCAACCGGCAGCCAATGGCACTTAAGCGCATTGGCGATTTACGCCAATTGACACAGCACGCATGAGGCTGGCCACCGCATTCACTTCCAGAATCCCTCACTAGTTCCGTTTCAGGAAAAGGTTGAGCACCATGAAGGGTAAAGCCGTCGGCACGTCGGCTGCAGTGAGGAATTACTCAAAACAGGCCGCAATTTCTCATTCTCGCCTCCCATATTCCAGGCTTGGCTCCAGGCGAGTACTGTTGAAGTATGCAACCGAACTACGGGAGTTGCGATGAATCTCCTAAAGAAATGCGTTGCAAACAATCATCTATGTACAAGCCGTCACAAGGGCCGCCATTCGTTCAGGCCGGTAGAACAAGCCGATAGAGCCAATTCTTCAGAGATTAAGTCGGACGAACCGTGGGCTGGCAGACTGACTTTTGTCGAAGACTTCTCGCAGGAACATTCTCTCCCTGGCCCGCATATCGCTTTGATCGGGATTTCAGGCAGTTTTTGAACCACGACCGCATCTGAACATACGGTTGGTCCGGCAGAACGCCGGAGGAGCGAAGGTATGAATTGCCCAATCTGTAGGAACCTGGAACGAGCTTTTGAGGCTGGGCTCGGCGAGTATCTCGCGGCTCGTTCCTCGGCATGTTTCCGGGTCTGTACGAAGCTTGCGGCCCAGAATAATGTCGAAATGGAACGCGCCAGGTATGAACTGGAAGAGCACCGGGCTCTGTGCGTCCCTACCGTCAGGGTGTTAGCACTATTGCCGGAACGGGACGTACGGAACATATCAAAAAGCTTGAAGCAACTGGCGGCATAGTTTCGTATTTGGTCTTTTCTGTTGCCGGTCTCGGTAAGCCTGAACAGGAGTTCGGCGCACTGAGGGCGAAATGGACAGACGCACGGCGTACCCCAATCGAAACATATCCGCGACGTTCCTGTACTTCGCCGCGCTCTTACTTGATAATTCCCCGGCGAGGCGCCTGAACACCGCGCGCAGCAAGCATTACAGCTCACTATTCCGCAGCGTTCATGACTTCCTTCTCCCCCCGCGGCGTGAGTTGTCCAATCCACTCTCGCTCGATGCGTCCGCTGGAATCGAGAAGCAGCACGGTTGGTGTTCCCGAGACATTGAGAGCCTCAAGTTCTTGACCGAAGATCCCTTGAACCTCCACATCATTCTTTCTCAGCAAGCTGCTGCCGTAGGATGCGTCATTCGGCATGACGACGAGAACATGAGCACGGAGCACGTTGCTTTTTTCCTGCTCGCCGAGCTGCCTGTAAAAAGGCATGCTTGCATCGCAGTAGGGACATCCTTTGCGGATGGCGATCACGAGTGTCTTTGGATAACTACTCCAACTATATCCCGGAAGCGGCGCAAGAGTCGGGCCCACGAGGCCCACATCCTCGCGCCCATGCGTCTGCCGCTTTGAGGTCTTGACCGGGGTGTGCGAGCTCCCAATCAGGATCTGGAGGCGTGATCCGCCCTGGTCAGCCACGGCCGGAATATCCTTCGGCCTATCAAGCCCCGAACATGGAACATATCCAATCCTCGACGAGCTATCCTGACTCGCAATGCCGCACCAGTTTCCTTCTTCGCTGGTCACCGTAAGGAGAATGCGAACAACGGTCCCCTGTGCCAAAGTCTTCACGACATCGCTCTCTGTCGACATCTTGGAGTACACCGCAAGAGAATCGACTTTGACAGTGCCCTGCTTGTCCTGCGGAGAGGCTGGAGAAGGCGCAAGCATGAGTAGAGGAATGAGAGCGCACCACACGGTCGATGACGGCGTCTTCACCGGAATCTCCTTTTTCGACCCAGAGTTTCTACAATTGTACCGTTCCTGAGATAGAGGTCAAGGCAAAGAATCGATCCAGATAAGAGTGGTTTGGGCCTGTTCACACTACCCCGGTGGGCGGCGACGGGAGCCAATTTTTCTCAGATCGAGNNTTGGCCCCGTCCCTTCGGGCTGCTGCGAAAATCCGTGGGGACCTCAGTCTGGCCGCATTTTCACTAGCAGCGCCACCCGCCGGGGTAGTGTGAACAGGCCCTAGTATCAATAGGAAGAAGGTGAAAAGGACAGAACCCGGATGTACTTTTGTCCGGTCTGTGAGGAGGTTCATTGTCAAAGCGTGTTGATCTCGCCGTCCTTTAACCCCGAGGGAAGCATCTGTACGACCGCCGGTTTCGCTCTTGTGCCGCGCTGTAGAAAAAGAAACTTAAAAAGAAGGCTCCCCATTCCTTGACTTGCGGTGATACTCTGCTTGCATGGATTTCGCCAACGAGCGGATTCCATGGCGGCAGCAGCGCCCTTCCGGCGTGGCTTCCGAGCGGGGGACTTTGCGCTGCCCTCATAGCTGCCGCCTCAGCGACTGCGAGCCTTGGACAAGAACATGGATATTGAGATCGTTGTAATCGGCGAGTCGAGCAAGTGGGTCTTGAATCAATCGCGCATTCGCATCGGACAGGATCCGAAGTGCGAAGTCAGCCTGCCGGGTGGAAAGTATCCCTCGGTCTCCGGCGAACATGTGGCGCTGGATGCGGTGGATGGCGCGGTCAAACTGGTCAAGGGGATGCGAGCGGGTGTTGAAACCTTCCTGAATGGCCATCCTGCCGGCGACGGCGCCACGATCCGCTCCGGCGATGTGCTGCGTTTGGGCGCAGGTGGGCCGGAACTGCGCATTCGCGTGCTGGAGCAGGCGGCCAGGTCCACGGAATATGAGCCCACGCGCCTTCTTAATCAACCCGCCCAGACCTCGTATGAACCCACCCGCGTGATGAGTGAGCAATCGCGCACCACGTATGAGCCCACGCGCATCATGAGTGAGCAATCGCGCACCACGCATGAACCCACCCGCGTTATAAGTGAGCAACCGCGCGCGCCACGTGAGCCCGCCCGCGTCATGAATGAGCAATCGCGCACCACGCATGAGCCTACACGCGTGATCTCCAGCCCGGCAGCAGCGGCTATTCCCGCCGCATCGCCACCTGCGGCAGGCGCGGCGGCAAGACCGAGCTACACAACCCAGCCGGCCCGCGGGGTCTCCTCCAGCCCCTATACTCCGTCCGCATCGGCGGTTCCGCCGCGGCGCGCGGATACGGTGAGTTCCGGTGGAACGCAAGCAGGATACGGACAACTTCGCGGCCAGGAGTCCTCGGGACAAGCCAGTGCCGCGCAACAGGCCGCGACGCGCGCGGAAGAAAGTGAAAATATGCAAACCCTCGAAGGCAAGCTGAATACGCTGCGGATCATTCTGGCGGCAAATCTGGTGGTTTTGTTGGCCCTCTTCACGTTTGTTTATCTGCAGGGCCTGGAGCTTGCGCAGACTCACAAGGATTTGCAGGCATTGCGCGTGCAGGCGCAGTCGGCTGTCGGCACGCTCACACCCTCGCTCGATGCCCGGCTGAACGTCTTTGAGAAGCGCATGGACTTGATGGATGAGAAGGTCGCTACTGCCCAGGACCGCATGGTCAAGGGCATGGATGAGCAAGCAAAGATCGCCGAGGACCGCATGGCCCAGCGCATGAACGCGGAGATTCCCGCCATGCTGGACAAGTATGTGAACCAGAAGATGGTGGAGCTGAAGCACTAAGGAAGCTCTGAATAAGACGCTGTCTTGAATGGGCTTCTGTCTTGAAGGGTACGGGCTTTGTCCGTACGTTAAGTGCTGCAAAATTATAAGGAGTTTTACAGGCTGCGGAAAAACGCGTTTAGGGCTGCGAGAAGTGTCAGGGCACGACTTCAGTCGTGCCGTAATTGCAATATAAAACGTTGGGCTTCAGCCCCTGCGGTGTGCTTTTCGTGTGATTCGCTTGGAAACAGGCATTTTTCCGCAGCTTGTTGAGCCGCGCCGCGAATTCGGCTGCGCTGTCCGAACTGATGCAGGGTTTCCCTAGCCGCGGAAGCGGGAAATCAGGCTTGTCTGCGATGCTTTTCTTTGCGTGTTCTGCCAATCGAGCTTCGCATCCGGGCTGGCGTAATCGAGGATGCCAAAGACACTCTGGAGCGCCTGTCCAGCGCCCTCCCGGTTGTGATCCCGCAGCAGCGACTTGGCGTCGTGCAGGGCGTCTCCGACCACCCGGTCGGCAACGGTCAGTCCCCGGGCGTGAAAGGCCTCTCCTATCGGCCCGAAGAGGGAGGTATTAGCGGAAGCCGCCATGGCGTGCCGCATCACCGCTTCGCCCGCGGGAAGGTCGCTCTCCAGCCCCGCATAGGCACGGCCCAGCGTCCGGAAGAGAGCCTGGGTGCGTTCTTCCTCGAGCGCCGCAAGAGAGGTTTGCGCGCGCGGTGAACGCAGAACGGGCTGCGGCTGCGTCTTCAAAAACTCCAGAGCCTCGTCCTGCTTGCCCGCCTGAACCAGGAGCACCGCCGAGGCCAATACCGCGTCGATCTGCTGGCGCAGCTGGTCGCGGCTGGCCGACGCCTGGTCGAGGAGCATATGCAAAGCTGTGTCGTCGGCCTGCTGAAGCGCATCTTCCAGATAATTGATCGCATCATCATAGGCCGCATCGCTCATCAGCGACTGAGCCTGGGCAAGTTTGTTGCGGAGTTGTTCCTGGCGCCGGTACTCCACTTCCTCGGTGCGGGAAAAATCCAGCAAGGAGAGGATTTCGCCGGTGGCGATGCCCTCCGTCTGGCACATCTCGAGAATGCGGACCGCATCGGAAAATTCTTTTTTCTCCAGCGACTCGCGGGCCCTGGCCACGTAATCGGCCCGGCGCTCTTCCACGCTTTGCTGCCGGAAGCGCTCAGCCAGCAGCGCCTCCAGGCTCAGCAGCCGCTCCTCGCCGGGCAGCCGCAGCCGCGCTTTGCGAACCAGTTCCAGCGCCTCGCGGGGACGAAGGTTGCGGCAGGCCTGCACCGTCTCGTCCACCAAAAAGCGATTCTCATATTCCTTGATCTGGCGTTCCACCTGCGTGTTCAGCCGGTACAGAGAGGCTTCGGTCGGCATCGCGGCCATCGCCTCCTGAATCGACTGGGCGGCCTGCTGAAGCTGCTCATAGCTGACGGCCTGGGCAACTTCCTCCTCCAGCTTGGTGACCGCCTCCCGGCGCCGGACTTGCTCCAGCCCGGTATTGGCGTCGCCCATCAGAAGCGGCAACTCCGGGTTGGTTGGATCGACCTCCTCAATCTGCTTGAGCAGCTCGAGGGCTTCGTTATAGTGGCGGAAGCTGATCTCCCCGCGCGCCGAATCCAGCAGCGCCTTGGCCTGGGCGTGGCGCTGGGCCTGTTCCGCCTCTTTGGTAAGAACGTTGCTGAGCGCGACGATCCGGGGATTGGTTTTATCGACCTTGAGAGCCTTCTGCGCGGCTGCGATCGCGCTCTTGAAGTCGCCCTTGCGCCGCGCGGTCTCCGCCTGCTGGATGAACTCGTTGATCTTGTCCTGCTTTTCCTTCTCCTTTTGCGCCTTCTCCCGCAGTCTCACCAGCTCCGGATTCGAGGAATCCAGCTCCAGGCCGCTCTCCAGCATGGAAAGGCTCTGGTCGTAGCGGTTGTGGCTGATCGCGTCTTCGGCCTGCAAACGAATCTGCTGAATCTTCTCATCGCGCTGGCGCTGGCTGAGCTGGCGCTGAATCTCGGCCAGCAACGCCTTGGCCTCGGCGTGCTTGCTGTCGATCTTCAGCAGTTGGTGGAGCGTCGTGCGCGCCCGCGTGAAGTCCTCGCCCTCAACCAGGCGCTTGGCCTCGGGCAACAGCTCCAGAACCTCTTCCTGCCTCAGTTCCGTAATCACCGCGGTCAGGTCGGCGGCCATCTCCTCGGCCGTTGAGTAGCGATCATCCAGGGACTTGGCCAGCGCGCGGTCCACGATCAGCTCCAGAGAGGCGGGCAGATCCTGGCGGATGCTGCTCAGCCGTGGAGCCGGATCATTCAGAATCTTGTTCATCAGCACGCTGTCTGCGCCGGTGAAGGGAAGCTGTCCTGCCACCAATTGAAACAGGACCACGCCCGCGGCAAAGATATCCGAACGGCCATCGATGTTCTCGTTGCGCAACCGCTCCGGGGCCATGTAGGGCACCGTGCCGATCAGGTTGCCGGTCCGGGTCAGGCCCTGATCCCCTTCGCGCTTTTCCAGGCGGGCAATGCCGAAGTCCAGCAGCTTGGCCGTGCCGTCCGGCTGCACAAAGATATTCGCCGGCTTGACGTCGCGATGGATGACGTTGTTGCGATGGGCATAACCGAGCGCATCGCAAACCTCCTTCAGGACGCCCAGCCGGTCGGCCATGGAGAGCTGCGAGTCGGAGCGGATCAGCTTATCGAGTGGGTCGCCCGCAACCCGCTCCATCACGATGTAGGGAGTTCCGTTGTCGTCCCCCAGGTCGTAGACTATGACGATGTTGGGGTGGTTGAGCCGTCCCGTTCTGCGGCCTTCCTCGTAGAAGCGGGCCAGCATATTGTCGTCGCCCGCAAAGCCCTGGGTCAGGGTCTTGATCGCCACCTCGCGGCCAATCTGCTTGTCGATGCCGCGATAGACAACACCCATGCCCCCGCGCCCCAGCACGTCGATAATCTCGTACTTGCCGATGTGGGTTTTTTCTTCGCCCTGCTTGTTCCCCGGGGAATCCACGTTCTCGCCCTGCCTCTCGCCTGCTTCAAACCGCAACTGCACCGCTCGCTACGGCGCGTCGTCTGCCTTTGGCCGCATATTGAAACTCTCAATCAAAAATTGCTTGGCGTGGATGCGCTCCACGGAGTTGTTCTCTTTCCCGAGGTTCAAAAACCGCAGGTACTCTTCGCCGGCGCCGTCCAGATCGTCTTCCTTCTCCCGTGTGCTGGCGCTCTGGTAGATCTTTGCGGGCAGATCTTCCACCCGCTTGCGCACCGCCGTGATCAGCTCATCGCGCGCCGAGTTTTCCAGAGCGGTCATGAATTCCGCCGGATCGGTCAGCGTCCCGGTGCTCTTGATCCCCTTTGTGTCCTCCGACTTCACGTCTTCCAGCAGAATATCCTTCTTATGCTCCTCGCGGGTAATGGGCACAAGGTTGGTTCTCTGCTCGCTGAGCGAGTCGCCGATGCGGAACTGCAATTGAATCACGCCGGTGATATTGATGACCTTTTTGTGGTAGGTATAGGGCCGGATGATGTCCCTGGTCACGGTCTTGGGCGTCGAATCGAGGATTTCATGGAGGTGCTGGACCTTCTTCACGGCTGCATCCACGTCCCGATTAGCATCCTTGATCGCGCCACCCTTCTTGCTCGCCTCCGCGCCTTCCAGACGTGCTTGGGCCGTTTTGAGTTCCTCCTCTACGGCCTCTGACGCGCGGTTGTTCTTGTTCCATATTTCGCTGGGAATCTGCTCCTCCCCGGAGCGGTACTCCGACTCCTCCGGCTCGATGGCGGGAACCACCGACAGATGGTGGTCCAGCACGTCGCCGGCCAACTCAAAGTCCGGCTCCACCGGGGTGGTTTCTCCGGCGCGCACCACCTTGACCGGGACTCCCGAACTCTCCAGGCCGGTAATAATCGCATTTTCCAACTGCCCGGCGACGCCCTGGCTGTCGCGCGACGAGGTCTGATCGCGGAACTGAACGCGAATCGACAGCTTGGAGCGCATCGCATGGGCCGGCGAGGCCTGCACAATCGCATCCCGCACCGCATCCAGGTTGGAAGCCTTGTACTGTCGGGCTTCCGCCAGGTAGGTCCAGCCCAGCTCCGTGCCTGAACCGCCCGGCTTGCTCAAATAGTGTTTTGCCTGATCCAGAAGATAGGCGCTCAGTTCATTTCCATCCAGGTCCAGCTTGTCCTTATAGGTTTCGTTTTCGCTGAGCCGATAGGCATTCTGCAAGTCCGTGTAGGCCTTCTCGATCCCGATCTCGTCGGCCAGCCCGCGAATCGGGCTATGCGCCTGATGCAGGTTCTTCGCCTCCAGGGCCGCGCTCTGTACATACGCCGGCTCCAGCGTCTTCATCTCATCGGCAACCAGCGCCTGCTGGGTGGCCGGCAAGTTCGCCAGCACCTCATAGGCCCGGATCATGTTGTGCTGCGCCTGGAAGTCCGTGCTGCTGGCCAGCGCCTTCTGGGCGGCCGTCTTGTCCTGGGAGATCACCAACTGTTTCTGAGCGTTCTTCAGGGAGTCCCGCGCCTCGGAGGTGTCCTTGATGCTCGCGGCTTTCTCGAACTCCTTGATGGCGCCTTTCCAGTCCTCACTCTGTTCCAGCTTATTGCCCTGCTCCAGGTGGTAGCCGTAAGTCGCATCCACCACCGCCGCCACCCGCGCCTCTTCTTCGGCAAACGCGCGATAGGGAAGGATGAATGTGTAAGCCTGGTCGAACTGCTTCGCGGTGACCGCGGCGTCAGCCGACTGCATCGCCGACTCAAACGTGTTGCTGTCCTGCAAAACGTCTCCCGTCAAAGCCTGGCCCTGCGGGAAGAATGAATCGATCCCCGCCAGGATGTCGCTGAATTTCCGCGCATTCTGCAAGTGGGCATAGCCGGGCGTGTGCGCAGCCAATGCGGCGCGGTAGGCGTCCAGTTCGCCGCGTCCCAGATCAACGATGGCGGAAAGCCGGCTGCTAATCTCCTTGTCGAGCTGCGAAACCGAGGCCAGCTCCGGCGCCAGGCTGCGCGCCTTGTCCGCCCTGGCCTTGGCGGTCTTCAGTTCGGAATAGACGGGCAAAACAGCCGCCACGGACTTGTCGTAGGCCTGGAGAGCGGTCTCGCCCACTGCGACAAATTGCGACGCCAGGGCGCGCTTCGCTTCTGTCGAGTGCTGCGAAGCCGGATACTTGGAAATGTAGGCTTGCCAGCCGTCCATATCGGAGGCCCTTTGCGCGCGCAGAAATTCCGCCAACTCCGTGTTGGGAGCGGTGACAAAGAGCAGCTTCACCCCTTTCTTGATCGGCGGCGCGAACAAAGGATTCCCGTTCCCGGTGCCGATTGGGCTTCCCTGCAAGATGGCTTGATCGGCCAAACCGGAGAGCGAAAATGCTGCGTTATGCTCGAACTTCGCGTTGGACGGAACCACACAGATGGGCTGCCCCGAGCCCGTCGAGTAGTGCATCACGCCTTCGGCGTTGCGCTCCAGAAGGCCGCCCACGGCCAGAACCACCTTGCCCATCCTGCCGTAGGTGGATTTGTCCACCGCCGCGGACTGATACAGGGAACAGTCCCGCATCTCCGCCTTGCCGTTGATCAGCACATTGGAGAGCTGCACGTAGGCGGCGCCAGATGGCCCATCATAGAGCTCGATGGCCGTCAAGGGTATGTCTTTCGCCGAGGCCGCCGGCGCATACCATCCCGCGCCAACCCCCGCCAGCACAAGAATCCCCGCCAGGGGATTCCGCAGAACCGATAAACTTTGCAGAATAGTGCGCGATGTCATAATTTCCCCTGTGAGCTGGTCAAATAAGCCGATTTTCCCGCCTGAAAGCCAGCGCCAGCGCTTCTCTTAGCTCGCAAGAGGAACGCTGTTTCTGCGTTACCGAGGGGAGACTCTCATGAAGCAGAAAACAAATTTTACGCCCTCTTGCGTTTTCTGCTACGCTATCACTTCCCCCTGAAGGTTGCAATTTATTTTCGACGGCGGTATGTCTAAGGCTGTAAAGTGACCATACAAGGAAAAAATGGCAGTGTCTACCCAATCTCGAAAACCTGAACGGGCGCAGGCGCAAAATTCCACCAGAACTCAGGGAATTGCTGCTCCCCGCGAAGCCTGCCTCTCGGTCCGTCTGTGGGCGCCCTCCGGCAATTCCGAGTCCCTGCCGTCGCTCTGGGAGAACGAAAGCCCGGCTGCCTGCCTGATTCTTGACCTGATTGCCGCCTCGGAGGGCATTCCGGCCTCCCGCCAGGGGGAAGTTCTAACCGCGACTTTCCCCACCTTCCAGACGGCTGTTTTTGCCGCGCGGCGTCTCCAGTGGGCGGTCCAGGGATTCTCCGAAGCCGAGCGCCTGCAGGCGACCTCCCTTGCCCTCCTGGTTCACTCCCCGGATGAGGAGCACGGCGAGACGATAGCCGAGGATGCTCTTCATTCCCTCGAACAGGCAGCGCCGGGAGAGATTCTGCTGACGGAAAAGGCCAGCCAGCCCTTTGACCGCCTGCCCGGCTTTCCCTTGCAGGTGGCCTCCGGGGACGGCCTTTGGGAACTCGTGTGGCGCGCCCCTGAAAGCCAGTCGACCCGCTCCTATGACGAACAGATTCTCGCCCAACTGGTCGAACAGCACGGCGTGGATCATCCCGAACACCAGGAGCAGCCGCCCGCCGCGCACGCGGATTATGCCGGCCACGCCGAAGCGGATTATATGCGCGAGCCTGAAAACGCGCGCGGGAGTTCACGCGGGAAGATGATCGGCATAGCCGTGGCGGCGCTGGTCGTCGTTGGCGCGGCGATCTTTTATTTCACCCAAGGAAAATCGAACCCGGCCCCCACCCCGGATCAGACTCAGGCTCAGACTCAACCCCAGACTGAGCAGCAGCCGGCGACGGCTGCTCAAGGCGGTCCCGCGTCGTCGTCAGGCCCTGCCGCGCGCCCGGCCAAACAGGAGCGCAACGGAGCTCCTGCGGCAGCCAAGACGCCGCAGAATCCCGCCAAGGCTGAGGTCAAGCCTCCTCCTGTCGCGCCCGCGCCCGCACCAGAGAGAGAGAGACCCGCTCCCAAACCTGCCGAGCCTCCGCCCTCAAGAGCGAGCAGCAATGCCCGCTGCGATATGGACCCAAGCCAATACAGCGGCCTGATCGATCAGGCCTGGAAGAACCTGGGGCGCGGCAAGTATAACGACGCCAAGAGGCAATTCGTTGCCGTGCTGGCCTGCGATCCCGGCAATGCGCGCGCCAAGGAAGGCATGGAGCGCGCCCGAATGGCGGCAGCCGAAGCCGATGGCTCCTCGCAAAACTGAAGCAAGCTCTGATGATGTAGATATTTTGCAAAGGCGCGGCTGAAGTCGCGCCCTGGCAAAGCCTGCCGATTCCACGCTTCCTATCAACATTGCCTGATCCCTGATCCCTGATCCCTGACCCCTGTTCCCTGATCTCACTGCGGATCCTTATCCCGTTTGCGGAGGATGGCGATGACCGCGGCGACCAGCATCAGCAGCATCGCGGAGAGCACGGCCACCGAGTCGCGGAAGCGATGGCGGTAGGCGACGGCGTGGTCGGTAGGGTTGACGCGCGGATACTTCTCGTCGGCGGTGGCGCGGCAGACGCGCTCGGTTCCGTTGGGATCGGTGAAGGTGATCAGGTAGCGGGGAATGCTGCCCTCGGCCGCGTCTCCCTTAATGTTGAGCGAAGGGTTCAGGTCGTTGGGGTCGGGCGAGACCAGGACCGGGTTGACGTTCTTGTTCTCGCTCTCGGAAAACAAATTGCAGGTCATGTCGGGAACCGGCTGGTTCTGTCCCCACTGCTTGGCCTCGGCCTCATGGAGGAGATTGGCCTCATAGGACCAGCGCGATGGAATGATGGTGCTGAGGATCTGGCCGGCCTTGGGCATCAGGTAGATGGGCCTCATGCCGCCGCCCAGCGCGATGATGGGCAGCAGGACCACGGGCAGCAGGGCAATGGCGCTCTCATTGGTTTTGGAGAACGCCGAGATGGACAGGCCGAGGCCCGCGCCGATCATCGAAGAGAGGAGCAGGACGACGAAATCCCAGCCGAAGTTGCTGTGCAGCCCGCAGGCCAGATAGACGATGGCCAGCATGGAGCCGCACTGGAAGATGCACAAGCCGAGCAGCACCGCCAGCTTGGAGAAGACGTAAGGGAAGAGCTTGAGCGTGACCATGCGCTCGCGTTTGTAGATGGTCCATTCGCCTACGATGTCGCGGGCGGCGTTGTTGCAGCCGAACCAGATGGCGGCCACCACCATGAGGAAGTGGACGATGGGCAGCTTCTCGGAGATTTCGTCGAAATGGTTGGCGCGCAGGGGGTAGTTGACCAGCGTGACGAGCACGGCGAAGAGCGGCGCCTGCAAGAGCAGAATGGCGGTCTGGGCCTTGTCCTGGAGCCGAACGATGACGTTGCGCTTGACTAGTGCCAGCCATTGGCCGAAGCCGAACTGGCGGTGCGGCTTCTCTCCGCCGGGATTGTCGGTGGCGGCCGGCTGCTTGCCGCTGCGGTTGGTGACGAACTCCTGACGGTAGCGGGAGGCCATGTAGCGGAGGCGCCAGTTCTCGGTGCGGTTGGCTTCCGGAATCTGGTTCATGCCGGAGAAGAGCATCTCCGGATTCAACTCCTGCGGCTTGATGGGCGCGCCGGTGGTGGGCGGATTGAAGAACTGGATCGAATCCGGATAAGCCGGCCCGAAGAAGACCACCGCGCCGGGCTTCTCTCCCCGGTCGCGCGAGACCATGAGCAGGTCATCGAATTGCTTGTAGACCTTGAGGCTGGGCTGGTGGATCGTAGTGAGGATGGTTTTGCCGGTCTTCGACAGCTCCTTCAGGAGATCGACGACCGACTCGGCGTCGTAAGACGACAGGCCGCTGGTGGGCTCGTCGAGAAAGAGCACCGGGGTGTCGGTGATGAGTTCCAGGGCGATGTTGACGCGTTTGCGCTGGCCACCGCTGAGGGTCTTTTTTTCCGGCGAGCCGATCACGGTGTCGATCTTGTCCGGGATACCCAGGTTGTAGAGAACCTTCTGGGCGCGCGTATCGATCTCGGCATCAGTCAGGTCGGTGCGCAGGCGGGCGGAGAAGTAGAGCGCCTGGCGGACGGTCAACTGGGGATGGACGATGTCGTCCTGGGGCACGTAGCCCATCATGTGCCGGTAGAGGTCGTAGAAGTCGTAGAGGTTCTGGCCGCGGAAGAGCACGGTTCCCTGCACCGGGCGGGTGTAGCCGTTGAGGGCCTTGAGCAGGGTGGTTTTGCCGGCGCCGGCCGGACCCATCAGCGCCACCAGCTCGTACGGGAAGACGGTGAGCGAGACGGCGTCCAGCAGACGCTTGCCGTTGGGGGCGTTGACGACAATGTCCTTGGCTTCGATGGTGACCTTGCCGTTGTAGTCGCGCTGCGCCAGCTCGCCGTTCTCCAGCAACTGGAAGCGTACGCTGCCCAGGCCGATCTCCTGGCCTGCCTTGGCCAGCACCCTGCCGGTGACGCGGATACCGTTGACATAAGTTCCGTTGCGGGAGCCGAGATCCTCGACCAGAATGCCCGCCGGGGTGCGGGTGAGGCGGGCGTGACGCCAGCTGACCATGGGCAGATCGAGGGGAATCTCGCACTTGGGGTCGCGCCCAACCTCCATCGTCTCGCTGCTGAAGGCAACGGTCTGGAAGGAGGCCTCGCCAATCTCGACCTTGGTCTCCAGATCGAGAAGCTGCGCGGCGGAGATCTTGTAGGAGCCGAGGTAGACCTCGTCGGAGGTATCCAGCATGGCGCGCTGGATGCGGTTGCTCAGCTCGTTGATGGCGGTCCCGTTGCTCGAGTTGCGGTCCTCGATGAAGTACTTGCCGTTCTCGTCGTAGATAACGGCGTGATTCCAACTGACGATGGGCAGATCGATCTGAACATCGGATTCCGGGGAGCGCCCGATGGTAATCGTGCGGCTGCCGGTGTTTGCCAGGGGGCGCGCGACCCTGCCCGAATCCAGGCTGGAGGAAGCGACGGGCCAGGGCATCGGCACAGAGCCGCCCAGCGTCACTTTGGCTCCGTTCTGCACCTTGACCGGCACGCCGGGCGCAATCTTCGCCCCGTTCACAAAAGTGCCGTTTTTCGAGCCCAGGTCTTCCAGCAGGAAGCCATCGACCCGTTGCGTGAGGCGGCAATGTTGGGAGGAAACCGCTGCTTCCGGCACCACCAGGTCGCAGTCGCTGCCCCGCCCGATTAACCATTCGGTCTTCGGTCTGAAATCATCTTTTGACATAAAAAGGTATTCCGGATTGCTCACACTGTAGCACGGGAGCGCTACAGATGAAAATAGCAGTGCAAAAAAGGACAAAAAAGCCAAATTTACTCAAATGAATGGAAGGCAAACGGGGCGTGGTATTCTGTCGCCAGCCAATCTTCGGCTCCCTGCAAGGCGCCAGCGATGAAGACTTGTCCCGTCTGCGATACCGACTATCCCGACCAGCACCACACCTGTCCCACGGACGGGGCGATGCTGATTGTCTCCCACGAGCTGGCAGCGGGTTCGCTGGTGCGCGGCAAATACCGCATAACGCGCAAGCTGGGCCAGGGCGGCATGGGCGTGGTCTACCAGGCGGAGCACATGATGCTGGGCGGGCGGGTGGCGCTGAAGTTCCTCACCGGCGATCTGGGCAAGGACCCCAGGTTCATCAAGCGCTTCCGCATGGAGGCGCGCGCCGCCTACCAGTTGCGCCACCCCAACATCGTCGAAGTCACCGACCTGGACCAGGCCGAGGACGGCAGCCT
>PMTP01000172.1:0-1330 GCA_003167305.1 Acidobacteriaceae bacterium | reverse complement strand
CCGGGCTGGCCGAGGCCCACGCGCACGCGACGGTGCATCGCGACATCAAGCCGGAGAACATCCTGCTGGCCACGAGCCGGGATGGGCGGGAGCTGCCCAAGGTTCTGGACTTCGGCATTGCGGCGATCACCGAGAGCGTGACCCGGACGAGCGTCACCCGCGGGCTGATGCTGACGCCCAATTATGCGGCGCCCGAGCAGTGGGAAGAGATGCCCGCGGCCGAGATGGACGGCCGGACAGACCTGTATGCGCTGGGCTGCGTCGTCTACGAGATGCTCACCGGGCGGACGCCCTTCCATGCGCACAACACCTCGGGCTGGATGAAGCAGCACCTGGAGGAGACGCCCAGGCCGCCCAGCGAGTTGCGGCCGGAGCTGGCTGATTGGCCGGGGGTGGATGGGTTGGCGATGCGGCTGCTGGCCAAGAATCGCGACGACCGCCCCCAGGACGCCGAGCTGCTCGGCCTGCTGGACGACTTGCTCTATGGTTCAGGCCAGGCGCGGCCGGAGCCGGCGAGCGAGCAGAGGCAGGAGCGGCCGGCGACGATCATCGAAGAGGAGTGGCGGCGGCCGGGGGCGGTTCCGACACCGCTTCCGCAGCGGGTTTCGCTGTATCCGTCGCAGCATCTTACACAGCCTCCTTCGCAGCCTGTTTCGCTGTATCCGTCGCAGCATCTTACACAGCTTCCTTCGCAGCCTCCTTCGCAGCCGGCCGTTTCTGAGCCAAAGCCGGCAACGCGGAAATTTCCCGGATGGGCGTGGGGAGCTTTGGGCCTTCTGGCGTTGGCGGCTGTTGTTGCGGCGGGGTGGTTCTTTGTCCCGCATCCGAAGCCCCAGCAGACGCCGACGGTGGTGACTCAGCCCTCTACAACGCCGACGCAGGCGCAGAATCCGGAGCAGAGTCTCGCTCAGCATGAGCCGCAGCTCTCACTGGCCGAGGAAGCGAAGAGCGCGCCCGCTACGGCGGCGGAGGCCAAACAGGCGGCCAAAGTGGCGGCGGAAAAGCCGGCGAGCCTCCCGGCAGGGAAGCCCGCGCAAACGAATGTGCCCCCGCCATCGGCCCAGAAGCTGGAGCCGAGCCCGGCGCCGCCTGTTGCACCGCCCGCCGCTCAAAAGCCAAGTGGCGCGGAGTTGGAGCAGCAGGCCGCTTCTCTCTACAAGGCGGGCCGATCCTCCGAGGCAGCCACCCTCTTCGACCAAGCCTGTTCGGCGGGCAGCCGTGAGGCTTGCGCCAATCTCGGCGTGATGTACGCCAGCGGCAAAGGCGTGGCCAAGGACGATGCCCGCGCGGCGGCTCTCTATGCCACGGCTTGCAATGCGGGCGATGCTAC
>PMTP01000192.1 GCA_003167305.1 Acidobacteriaceae bacterium | reverse complement strand
ATGGAAGTCTTCATGGCCTGGTACTCGGCCTCGCACTGGGAAGCCTTCATGATGTGGAACCGTATGTTCGGGCCGATGGGCTGGGCCTACTGGGTGCTGGTGACCTGCAACCTGGCGATTCCGCTGACGACGCTGTGGTCGCGCAAGCTGCGCACGAACATTGCTTTCATGTTTTTCATTTCGATTGTGGTCAACACGGGGATGTGGTTTGAGCGCTTCGTCATTGTCGTGACCAGCCTCTACCGCGACTTCCTGCCCTCGTCGTGGGGAACGTACCGCGCNNATGACGTATGTGGGCACGCTGGGATTGTTCACGGCGCTGTTCCTGCTGTTTGTGCGCTTTCTGCCCATGATTCCGATGTCCGAAATTCGCACGATGCTGCCGGGGGCAAAGATTACGCCCAAAAAGGCTGCGGAGGCTGGTGACTGATGGCCCCACGCGAAGGAACCTACGGCCTGCTGGCCGAATTTGATACACCCGGCGACCTGATCCGCGCCGCGCAACAGGCGCGCCAGGACGGCTGGCGGCGCATGGATTGCTACACACCTTATCCAGTCGAAGAGGCGGCCGAGGCTATCGGCTTTCATCGCAACAAGGTGCCGCTGGTGACGCTGATCGGCGGACTGATGGGCCTTGTCGCCATGTTCTCGCTTGAGGTCTGGGTCTCGGTGCTGGCCTATCCGCTGAATATCGGCGGGCGTCCGACGTATTCATGGCCGGCCTTCATTGTGCCCGCCTACGAGTGGACGATTTTATTTGCGGGATTGTCGGCGGCCTTCGGAATGCTGGCGCTGAATGGATTGCCGGCGCTCTATCATCCGCTCTTCAATGCGCCCAACTTTTGCGACGGAGCGACGACGGACAAGTTCTTCCTCTGCCTGGAGGCGCTCGATCCCAAATTCGATTTAGTCGAAGCGAAGAAGTATTTGCTCGGCTTTCAGCCGGTCTCGGTGGTGGAGGTGGAGTACTGATGATGGTGAGCCGCCTCAAAAACAGGGAACAGGGAACAGGGAACAGGGAACAGAATGTGCATCTACGGGTGAGATGTGTTGCCACTGGCGCGGCCATGATGGTGCTGCTGTTGATCGCCGGCTGCCGGCAGGATATGCAGAACCAGCCGAAGATCCGCTCGCAGCGCGGCTCGGAGCTCTTCGCCGATCATCGCGGAGCGCGTCCGCAGGTTGCGAACACCGTGGCCCGCGGCCAGTTGCGCGAAGACAGCTACTTTTATACCGGCGTGATTCAGGCCGCCGATGGCTATCGCGAAGAGAAGAACGAGATGCCGTTCCCGGTGACGCTCGATGTGCTCAAGCGCGGGCAGGAGCGCTTCAATATTTATTGCTCGCCGTGCCACTCGCGGGTGGGCAACGGGCTGGGCGAGATTGTGCAGCGCGGCTACAAGCCCGCCGCCAATTATCACGATCAGGTGCGGTTGTCGCAGCCCATCTCGCACTACTTCTACGTGATGACGCACGGCTACGGAGCGATGCCGGATTACTCGGCGCAGCTTACTCCGGTGGATCGCTGGGCGGTGGCGGCCTACATTCGCGCCTTGCAGTTGAGCCAGGCGGCCAAGGTCGAAGACGTTCCTTCGGGCGTACCGGTGCGCAGCCTGAAGGAGATTGCGCAGGAAAAACATTTGCCGGAAGGCTTTGCCGAGCCGTGGACGCTGCCGGCGACGGCTGTTCAGGCGCTTCCCAACGATATGAAACAGGGCAACCCGGCGCTGGCTCCGACCGGTCCTGCTGACTTGAAGATTACGATTCCACAAAGTAAACCGGCCACTGCGGCCGCGAAGTAAGGACGAACGGAATGGATCACGAGACGCACGCCAACACGCTTCCTGCCGAACTCGGCGCACCGGCCTTTGTCGATGGCTGGAGAACGCGCGCGCTGACGGTCGCGTTGGTCTTCTCGGTGATCGCCGCCGGCCTGGGCTTTGCGGACGGGCGCGGCTTCGACATCGATCACGTTTTGCGCGCATGGCTGCTCGGCCTGATGCTGACATTTGGATTTTGTGTGGGCGGGCTGGCTTTACTGATGCTTCAGTACTGCACGGGAGGCAAGTGGGGCCTGCTGCTGCGCCGTCCTCTGGAAGCGATGAGCCGTACGCTGCCGCTGGTCTTCGTTTACTGGCTCGTGATTGCCTTCTCGCTGAGAATGCTTTACCTATGGGCCGCGGTCACTGACGTGAGCGCGGCGCTCAAATCAGGTTGGATCAACGAGATCCAGGCCCACGCAATCGAATTCAAGCGGCCGATGCTGAACCCGGAGACCTTTATAATTGTAAGCGTTGTATGCTTTGTAATCTGGGGTTACTACGCCTGGCGGCTTAATTCGCTGGGACTCGAACGCGATGCGGCTTCCCCCACCACTACGCCCGAGTGGATCAAGCGCCTGGAAAACATCAGCGGCCCCGGCCTCGTGGTCTACGCGATTACGATGAGCGCCGCGGCCATCTACTGGGTCATGTCGCTTGATCCCACCTGGTACTCGTCGGTCTACGGACTGCTCTTTCTGGTCGGGCAAATCTACTCGGTGCTGGCGCTTTCGATCATCGTCGTCATCTCTCTCTCCAAGGCCGAGCCATTCAAGACGATTCTTCGCCAAACCGAGCAGCATGACCTGGGTAAATTCACTTTTGCTTTTGTGATGCTGAACATTTATCTGGCCTTCTCGCAGTTCCTCATCATCTGGTCGGGAAATCTGCCGGAAGAGATTCCCTGGTACCTGGATCGCATCATGGGCGGATGGGGCGTCATCGTTACGCTCGACTTCATCTTTCACTGGCTGATTCCGTTCACGCTTTTGCTCTCGCGTGATTTGAAGCGCAACAAAAAACGGCTGGTCTGGGTCTGCCAGTGGATGGTCTTCGCCAAGGCCTTCGATCTCTTCTGGCTGATCGAGCCGAACTTCAAGGACGCGGCGCGCAACCTGCATTTCAGTTGNNGCGGAGATTCTGGAGGCGGAGCATGTCCATGCATAAGAACGATGGCTCTGAGCACGGCCTCTGGCAAGAGCCGGAAGATCACTCGCCCGAAGAGATCGACCGCTCAAAGGGCTATGAGGCGACCGACGTTCGCATCTCCGGCGTTGTGGTCTTCATCGTCGCGCTGAGCATCTTCGCGGTGGTGACGGCGGCGCTGGCTTATGGAGTCGGCAAGGTACTCGATGCGCGCATTAACAAGGAAGACGGGCTGCCGAGCAGATGGGCGCATCCGGTGGATGTGCGCCCGCTGGGCAACATGGCCTCCAATCCTGAGATGCAAAACAAGATGGCGGAGATGACGCAGAGCTTCCCCGCGCCGCGCGTGCAGACCGATGACGGCAATCAGGATGTGGCCGACCTGCATTTGCGCGAGGATTTGTTGCTGAACAATTACAGTTGGGCTGATCAGGCGCAGGGCAAGGTTCGAATTCCGATCAGCCGCGCGATGGAGTTGCTGGCCGCGCGCGGATTGCCGGTGGCGCCGGCGGTGGAGCAGGCGCCGCTGATGACCGGGGACAAGAAGCCTGCGGTGGCTGTGCCGCTGACCAATGGATTTGCGCGCACTGGCTATGAGCTGGATCAGGCCGCGGCTGTTGCGAGTGCTCGAACGGAGCAGCACAAATAGAGAACGGGGAACGGCGCAGGGTTAGGTTCGTGGTTTCCCACCCTTTTCACAAAGAGCGCGAATAGGATGGGGCACGGAGCATTTGTTGGGACAGAGCAGAAGGAAAGAAGGCATCATGCAAGGCACAGAGAGAATGCGGAGAAGCTGGCGAGGCGCGGCGATGATCGCGGCCGCGATAGCGGTCTGTTGTTCTGTGATGCCGTTGGCGCGGGCGCAGGTCTCGCGCTACGACGAGAAGCAGATGGCGCCGGTCAGCGACAAGCCGCCGGCGATCCTGAACAAAGTGGGAATTGCGCAGCGGCTGAATGAGCAGCTCCCCCTCGCGCTTGCGTTCACAGACGACGCGGGCCAGCAGGTGCAACTGGCCAGCTACTTCGGCAAGAAGCCAGCGATTCTGGCGCTGGTCTATTATCAGTGCCCCATGCTCTGCTCGGAGGAGTTGAACGGCCTGACGAGCGCCTTGCAGATGGTAAGCTTTGTTCCCGGCAAGGACTTCAGCGTGATCGTGGTGAGCATCGATCCCACCGAGGGCACGGAGCTGGCCGCGGCCAAAAAGCGCATTTACCTGAAGCGCTACGGCCATCCGGAGACAGCGGCGGGCTGGCACTTCATGACCGGCACGCAGGAGAACATCGACGCGCTCACCAAGGCGGTGGGCTTCGGCTACGTGAAGATTCCCGGGCCGGACGGAAGGCTTACGCAATTTGCGCACGCCAGCGCGATTCAGATTGTGACGCCGGAGGGCAAGCTAGCGCAGTATTACATGGGCGTCGAGTACTCGCCCAAGGATCTGCGGCTGGGGCTGGTCGAGGCTTCGGCCAATCGCATCGGCTCGCCGGTGGACAACATTCTGACCTACTGCTACCACTATGATCCGCAGACCAACAAGCATTCGCTGATCGTGGCGCGGGTGGTGCAGATGGGCGGGTTTGTAACCTTCGTGACGCTGGGCGGATTCATGCTGGTGATGTTTCGCAGAGACGCAAGGAAAGTTACTCAGCCAGGGACTGACAAAAGGGTGAACGGATAAAGGAATGAACCATATTAGTCCAACAATCTGGCAGTTTCTCGTCAAGTGGCTGACGAACTTCGCGCTCTTTCCGCCGGAGGCGTCGAAGATTGCGCCGCAGATGGACGCGCTGCTTTTCTTTATGGTGCTGGTGAGTTTGATCGGACTGACGATTGTGGTTCTGCTGATCGTGAGCTTCTCGATTCTCTACAACAAGAAGCGCCATCCGGTTGCCGTGCAGGTCGAAGGCTCGACGCTGCTGGAGGCTACATGGACCATCATTCCGCTGGGCCTGTTTTTGGTGATGTTCGTGTGGGGCGCGCTGATTTATTTTCGCGTCTTCACGCCGCCGGCCAACTCCATGAACATCTACGTGGTGGGCAAGCAGTGGATGTGGAAGGCCGAGCATCCGGGCGGGCAGCACGAGATCAACGCGCTGCACGTGCCCACGGGCCGCGCGGTGCAGGTGACGCTGATTTCGCAGGATGTTTTTCACAGCTTTTCGATTCCCGCCTTCCGCGTGAAGCGCGAGGCGATTCCCGGCCGCTATACGACGGTCTGGTTTGAAGCCACCGTGCCCGGAACCTATCATCTCTTCTGCACACAGTACTGCGGCACCAACCACTCGCAGATGACCGGCGACATTGTGGTGATGACGCCGGAGGATTTTCGCAAGTGGCTGGCCAGCTCGACAAGCGGCGCGTCGCTGGCGCAGAATGGCGAACGGCTCTTTGCGAGTTTGAGTTGCGCCGCCTGCCACAACACGCGGCCCGATGCACGCGGTCCGAATCTGGCCGGAGTCTACGGCGCTAAACTGCCGCTGGCAAGCGGCGGAACCGTGATCGCCGACGATGCTTACCTGCGCGAAGCGATTCTGAATCCATCGCAGCATGTGACCCAGGGCTACGCGCCCATCATGCCCACCTACCAAGGGCAGATCAGCGAAGAAGGGGTGATCGCGCTGCTGGAATACATCAAGAACCTCGACTCCGATTATCGCGTCCAGCAGACGCTGAACACGACCGATCTGCCGCCGGGGAGCGAAGGCACAGCGCCCGCCGCCGCAAAAGCACCCGCCTCGAAAGGAACGGTGAAGCCATGAGCACCAACACCATCATCAGTCTTCCCGATCAGTCGACGGCGCGGATTCCCAAGGATAACTTCATCACGCGGGAGAACGGCCTGCTGAGCTGGCTGCTGACCGGCGACCACAAGCGGATTGCGATTCTCTATCTGATCTCGATCACGTTCTTCTTCTTTATCGGCGGAGCGCTGGCGGGACTGATTCGCCTGGAGCTGCTGACGCCGCAAACCGATCTGATGGCTACCGACACCTATAACAAGGTCTTCACAATGCATGGCATCATCATGATCTTCTTTTTCCTGGTGCCGTCCGTGCCGGCCACGCTGGGAAATTTTTTCATCCCGATGATGATTGGGGCCAAGGATCTGGCGCTGCCCAAGATCAACCTGCTGAGTTGGTATCTCTACATGGCGGGCGGCATCCTGGCCGTCTACACGATGGCCTCCGGCGGCGTGGATACGGGCTGGACCTTCACCACGCCGCTGTCCACTCATTATGTGAACACCAACGTGCTGACCACCGGCCTGGCGGTCTTCATTGCCGGCTTCAGTTCCATTCTCACCGGGTTGAACTTCATCGTTACGATTCACAAGATGCGCGCGCCCGGCATGACCTGGTTCCGGCTTCCGCTGTTCATCTGGGCGCACTATGCGGCCAGCATTCTGATGGTGCTGGCGACGCCGGTGGTGGCCATCGCCATCGTGCTGGTAGCCTTGGAGCGCACTTTCGGCATCGGCGTCTTCGACCCCACCAAGGGCGGCGATCCGCTGCTATTTCAACACCTCTTCTGGTTCTACTCGCATCCCGCCGTTTACATCATGATTCTGCCGGGAATGGGAGTGATTTCTGAAGTGATTTCGACCTTCAGCCGCAAGCGAATCTTCGGCTATACGGCCGTGGCCTTTTCTTCGGTGGCCATCGCGGTCTTCGGCTTCTTCGTCTGGGCGCACCACATGTTCATCATGGGCATCTCGAACTACGCGGTGCTGGTTTTTTCGCTGCTCACCATGCTGGTCGCCGTGCCCTCGGCAATCAAAATCTTCAACTGGACCTTTACGCTGTACAAAGGCTCCATCACCTTCGAAACGCCGATGCTTTATGCCTTCGGCTTCCTCGGCCTGTTCACCATTGGCGGCATGACCGGCGTCTTCCTGGGCGCTTCGGGCACAGACATTCACCTGACCGAGACCTACTTCATCGTTGCCCACTTCCACTTCGTCATGGTGGGCGGAATGCTGATGGCCTTTCTGGCCGGCATTCACTTCTGGTGGCCCAAGATCACCGGGCGGATGTATCCGGAGAAGATCTCGCAACTGGCGGCCGTTGTCACCTTCATCGGATTCAACCTTACATTCTTCCCGCAGTTCATTCTGGGCGTGCTGGGCATGCCGCGGCGCTACGCATCTTATCCGCCGGAGTTCCAGGTGCTGAATGTCTTTTCAACCGCGGGCGCAACCATTCTGGGCGTCGGCTACCTGCTGCCGGTGCTCTACCTGATCTGGTCGCTGAAGTACGGTGCCATCGCGGGCAACAATCCATGGCAGGCGACCGGCCTGGAGTGGCAGACGCAGTCGCCTCCGCTAACGGAGAACTTTGCGGCGATGCCGGTGATGGACCACGAAGCCTACGACTACGAGTGGCTGGAGCAACAGCAGCAGGCCCATAAAGAATCGGAGGCGCCCCATGCCGGATAATTCTGTGACCTCCAAGGGCGCCTTGGGAGCGACAAAAAAAGCTGATAGTGCTGACAACGCTGACATTTTGCACGCCGAGCACCCGCCCTATCTGCGCCATCACTTCAATTCGGCCGAGCAGCAGGCCGACGCCGCCAGCTTCGCCATGTGGCTCTTTCTTCTGACGGAAGTGATGTTCTTCGGCGGCCTCTTTACCGCCTATCTGATCTACCGCAACTGGTATTACCCGGCCTTCGTCGCCGGCTCGCATCAGTTGAATGTGGTTTGGGGCACGACGAATACGTTTGTGCTGATCCTCTCCAGCTTCACGATGGCGATGGGCGTCTGGTGCGCGGAGACGCGGCGCAGGAAGGGGCTGGTGCTCTGCCTGATGCTCACCTTCATTCTCGGCCTTTGCTTCCTCGGCATCAAGACCATCGAGTACCGCGAGAAGATCGAGATGCATCACGTTCCCGGCTTCCACTACAGCCTGCAATCGTTTCTCGATCCCGCATCCAATCCCGAAGTCTACAAGGAATATCACGACAAGCCGCTGGCGCTGGACATGGCGCGGCACACGGAGATTTATTTCTCGCTCTACTTCCTGATGACCGGCATGCATGCGGTGCATATGATCATCGGCATCGGCATTCTGGCATTCATGATCTTCCGCGCCCGCGCCGGGGCTTACACCTCGGGCCACGTGACATTTGTGGAGAACTTCGGCCTTTACTGGCACTTTGTCGACATTGTCTGGATTTATCTCTTCGCGCTGCTTTATCTGATCAGCAGGCATTGACGGAGAACAAGGAACAGGGATCAAGGAACAGCTATTCAAGGACACGGCATGAGCGAACCTAACGAACACGCGCATCACATTGTCGGCCCCGGGGTCTATGTAGCCATTCTCTTCGCGCTGCTGATCGGCACCGCGCTCACGGTTTGGGCGTCGTTCATCGATCTGGGCTTCTGGAATCCCATCATCGCGCTGGCCATCGCCACCAGTAAGGCCACGCTGGTGGTGCTGTTCTTCATGGGGGTGAAGTACAGCTCGAAGCTGACCAAACTTACCGTCTTCGCCGGCATTTTTACCTTCCTGATTCTGATCTCGATGACCCTCTCGGACTACATCAGCCGGGCGTGGGGAAGCTGGTAGCCACCTGCGGTGGGGCAGCCAGCGCTTGCGCGCCATGGGGTTCATGGTTTCCCATCTTTTCCGCGGAAAAGATGGGCCCCCGGCAATTCGAGGCGGCGGGACAAAGAAATCATTGCTCCTGATCAAGATCAGCGATGCAACTGTTCCATGAGTAGTCTATAATCCAACCAATTCGTTCCCGTAAGCTGCGTGTTTCGCACGTACTATTCCAACGGATTTTGGTCAAGTTCTCCTCGGAGTTTGCCGATAACAGAGAGGGGATACCGGAATCGCAGTCAGGATGAGTGTGAGCATTTGGGCCATTCCGCGGCTATACGGTGAACCTGCTCTTGGCGGCAGGGCAGGGAAGTATACCTCCGCACGCCGCAGATGGCTCATCCTGTCGGCTTTGGCGGTGCTGCTGTTGCAGGCTTCGAGTTACGCGCAGAGCGGCGCAACCTGGCAGCCCCTCGGTCCCGCCGCTGTCGTCTCACAGAATTATGGCCTGGTCACCGGGCGCATCTCCGCGCTGGCGCTGGACCCGTCGGATGCGACTGGCAACACGCTCTACGTGGGTGCCACCGGCGGCGGAGTCTGGCGGTCGCAGAATGCGGACACATCCAGCACCGGCAATATCAGCTTTACCCCCCTTACCGACGACCTGTCGGCGATGAGCGGCGCCTTGAACGCTTCCATCAGCATTGGCGCGCTGACCGTGCAGCCGGGCGGAACGGGAGTGATTCTGGCCGGCACCGGCGACCCGAACGATGCTCCCGATTCCTACTATGGCGCGGGCATCCTGCGCTCGACCGACGGCGGAACCACCTGGAGCCTGATCCCGACCACCGCGGATGGTCTCTTCAGCTTTGCCGGGGAGGCATTCGCCGGCTTTGCCTGGAGCACGGTGAACCAGCAACGGGTGGTGGCCGCGGTCTCGCAGNNGCGGAGCCACCTGGTCGCTGGCGACGATCACCGACGGCGCGGGCAAGAACGTGCAGGGGCCGAACGGCGGTACGGGGCTTCTCGACGGAAACGCGGCTACCGCGGTGGTGTGGAACCCGGTGCGGCAACTGTTCATCGCGGGGGTGCGCTACCATGGCTACTACCAGTCCCCGGACGGCATCACCTTTACGCGCATGACCAACCAGCCGGGAGCGAACCTCGCGGCGAGCGCGGGACTCTGTCCGCCCACTGCCAGCAAAACGGGGTCGCCCGGCTGCCCCATCTTTCGCGGTGCGCTGGCGGTGAATCCGCTCACCGGCGACACCTTTGCCTGGACAGTGGACGGCGAGAACCAGGACCAGGGAATCTGGCAGGATCTGTGCGCGGTCAGCGCCGGCGTCTGCACCAAGCAGACGATTACCTTTGCCCAGCCATGGGCGGCGGCGGCGCTGGAGACGAACACCATGCTGGGTCCGGCCACCATCGAGAGCGGCGATTACACTCTAGCGCTGGCCGCGGTTCCCTCTGGTCAGGAAACCATCCTGCTGGCCGGGGCCAACGACCTGTGGAAGGCCACCTGCCCCTATTCGCAGGGCTGCCCATGGCGCAACACCACCAACTCCACGGTTGGCTACTGCGCGCGGGTGGGCGAATATCAGCATGCGCTAGCGTGGAATACGAGCAATCCGCTGGAGATTTTTGTGGGCAACGACAGCGGGCTGTGGCGCTCAACTGACGCCATCGGCGAGAGCGAATCGGTGTGCGCGGCGAGCGATGCGACTCATTTTCAGAATTTGAATGGGAGCCTGGGCTCTCTGGCCGAGGTCGTCAGCATCTCCCAGGTGGGCGCGACGCCTTTCGCGATGATGGCCGGCCTGGGGACAAACGGAACTGCCGGTGTGAACAGCGACACCGGGCCGACCGCCAACTGGCCAGAGATTCTGGGCGGCGAGGGCGGGCCAGTGGCCATCGATCCGATTACCCTTACGAACTGGTACGTGAACAATGGGGCTGGAGTTTCCATCTACCTGGGCTCGCCGCCGGTGGGAAGCACGCCGGGCGCATTCAATCCGGTGCTCAACTACACCACCGATGCGAACGCGGATGTGGTCAAGGATGGGTACACTATGACCGCGCCGGCGCCCTTTCTGGTGGATCCGCTGACCAGCTCGCAGTTGCTGATCGGTACCTGCCGAGTGTGGCGCGGGCCGGCCAGCGGCGTGGGCTGGAGCAACGCCAACGCCATCAGCCCCATGCTCGACGGCGAGACCGGCAACGCAACCTGCAACGGCGACGCTCTCATTCGTTCGATCACCGCGCTGCCGATTACTGTTTCCGCGGCGCTGCCCTTGGGCGGTGAAGTCGTTTATGTGGGTATGTACGGCTCAGCGAACGGAGGCGCGACGCTGCCTGGTCATCTTCTCACCGCTACCTACAACACAGCGACGGACAGTTGGTCCAGTTGGACGGACGCGACCTTGGGCCCGGTCGCCAACGACACTCGCGCGATGAACTACTACGGGCTGGACATTTCCAGCATCTTCATCGACCCGCACGACGCCACCGGGAAGACGGTGTACGTGACCGTTGCGGGGTTTCATAACCTGCTGGAAAATGTGCAGGCGGTATACGGCTCCGCCGACGGCGGGGCGCATTGGACAGGATTGACGGCCAATCTGCCCGAAGTTCCGGCCAACAGCCTGGTGGTGGACCCGCAGGACGCCAACACAGTGTATGTCGCCACCGATGCCGGAGTCTTTTCGACGCGGCAGATCGCCAACTGCGCAGTCGCGACTTCCGGTTGCTGGTCGGCCTTTGCAAGCGGGCTGCCGGCCTCGCCGGTGGTCCAGATCAGCGCCGCCCCAGCATCCGCTTCCGTGCATGATCTGGTTGTGGCCACCTACGGCCGCGGCATCTGGATCACGCCCCTGTGGACAGCAACCGAGAACGTAACGACGGCCACCGCGACACCCGGCTCCTTGACCTTTGCGAACCAGGTCTACGGCGGCTCCAGCAACGCGCAGACGGTGACCGTCAGGAACACCGGTACGATCGCGCTGNNCCCCAAGCAACGTCAACGCCAGCGGCGACTTCAGCGAAACCGGTAACTGTGCGGGCAGCATTGTGCAGCCGGGCCAGAGCTGCGCGATTCAGGTCACATTCACGCCCACCCAAATCGGCAGCCGGACGGGCGTTTTGACCATCTTTACCAACGTGACGGGAGGAGAGCTGACGGTTTCGCTCAGCGGGACCGGCACATCCTCGGGTGTATTCAGCCTGACTCCAGCCTCCCTCAGCTTCGGCAGTTGGGAGGTGGGAACCACTTCGACGGTTTTGCAGGTGACGGCCAATAACAACGGCTCGCCGGCGCTTTCCTACACCAGCACCATCACCGGAGCCTTTTCCATCGCCAGCAACGCATGCGGCAGCTCGGTTCCGGCGGTAACCTCGTGCAATCTGACCTTGACGTTTACGCCAACTCAAGCGGTAGCGGCCACCGGGTTGCTGACCTTTACCGACGCATTCGGAACGCAGATGGTGGCGCTGAGCGGGACCGGGCTGGCCCCGCCCACCGATGCTCTATCGGTCAGCGCGCTTACCTTCCCCGGCACCATCACGGGGCAGCTCTCGACCGCGCAAACCGTGACACTGACCAACAGCGGAGGCGACTCACTGACCTCCATCGCTGTCTCGGTGAGCGGAGCATTCCAGCAGACGAATGCCTGCACCGCCATCCTGCCGGCAAACTCAAGCTGCGCAATCAGCGTGCAATTCGATCCCACCGTAGTGGGAAGTCAGAGCGGCACACTTACGGTCTCTGATGTGACACGCGCGCAGCCCCAGACGGTAGCTTTGAGTGGGGTGGGCATCGCTCCTCCAGCCTTCGGCGTCAGCCCGTCGAGCCTGAGCTTTGCGGCGCAGCCGCTGAACCAGGCCAGCGCGCCGCAGACGCTCACGGTGAGCAACACGGGCGGCGCTCCGCTGGCTAATGTGGGCTTCCAGATTACCGGGATCTACGCCGGCAGCTTCTCGACCGGCTCGACCACCTGCGGCGCCACCCTGGCCAACGGCGGCAGTTGCACGGTGCAGGTCGTTTTCACACCGATCGCGTCGGGCGGAAGCTCGGCCTCGCTGGTGATCACATCGTCGACCGCTGGCGTTACCGCGGCTACCGTGCCGCTCACCGGCGCGGGGCAGTCCCTGGCCGGGTTCAACGTGAATCCGGCGCAGCTTCTCTTTCCCATCGTCTCTCCGGGGCAAACCAGCCTGTTGCAGACGGTAAGCCTCACCAACTCCGGCGGCTCCACGGCCAACTCGCTCACCCTCACGATCACGCCCCCCTTCAGTCTGGTGCAGAACACCTGCGGCGTCACTTTGGCCGCCGGGGCAAGCTGCTCGACCGGGGTCATCTTCTCGCCCTCCCTCAACGGGCTGTACACGGGCACGCTGACCATCACGTCTCCCTCGCTGACGGCTTCGGCCAGTGTGCCGCTCAGCGGGACCGGTGGAGTGCCGGGATCGGTTCAGTTCCAGCCCAGCCTGCTGGCCTTCCAGCAGACGGGGGTAGGCCTGCTCAGCGGCTCCAGCACTGTCACCATCACCAATCCCGATGGCGTGATCAGCCTCGGCAGCATGGCTCTCACGGTCACGGCGGGCTTTCAGTTGGTCAGCAGCACCTGCCCGGCAACGCTCGTCCCAGGAGCCCATTGCACGGCCGTCGTCGCCTTTGCGCCTGTCAGCGCCGGAGCGCAGAACGGCAGCCTGAATGTGACCAGCAGCGCGCTGCCGACAGGCTCGTTCCTGGCGCTCTCCGGCATGGGCTTCGACTTCACCCTTGCGCCCTCCGGCTCNNCCACCCAGACCATCGCCAACGGCCAGATCGCCAACTTCACGCTGGCGATCAACACGCTCAACGGCTCGCAAGGCGTCTTCACCTTCCAGTGCGGCACGCTGCCCTCCTCCTCCTCCTGCGCATTCAACCCCGCCAGCGAAACCATTCCCACTGGCGTGACCGGCAATGTAGTGGTGGAGATTGCCACCGGGCTTACTCAAACCTCGGCCCGCTCCTCGCGTCCGCCGGCGTGGCCCGCTCTTCCGCTGGCTTGCGGGCTGGTGCTGCTGCCCATTGCTCTGGCTCGGCGGCGCAGGGCGCTGCTGCTGATTGCGTTGCTTGCCATGCTCACCGGCGGCGTCTCCGGTTGTGCGTCGTCAAGCGGCGGCGTCTCCACGGTCCTGACAAAAACCGGCACCGGCTACACGCCTCCGGCAACCTACACGATCCCCGTCACCGCAACCTCGAACGGCGTCTCGCACCAGGTCACCCTCACGCTCATCGTGGACTGAGCGGCGCGGTGGATGAGCGCAAGCGAAAAAACGCTATACTCTACTTTCGGACCTTCACCGGGAGCGCTCGCCATCGATCGGTGCGAAGGCCGCGCATGGGGAAAGAGCAGAAGATGACCGCCAGAGTGACCGTGGAAGAAGTGCAGCGCGTGGCCGAACTGGCCCACCTCGAACTGACGCCGGAGGAGACTCCGCGCATGCTCGACGATTTGAACGCGATTCTCGACTACGTGGCCGAACTGAACGAGCTTGAGACCTCTGGCGTTGTGCCGCTGGCGCAGGTCAGTGAGCTCCTCGATGGGGCGGCCAGCGGCGTGCTGCGCGAAGATCGTGTGCGGCCGTCGCTCGACCGCGCTGAAGTCTTGTCGCAGGCGCCGGAGACCGACGGGGTCTTCTTCAAGGTTCCCAAGGTGATTGAGCGGTAGATGTATTTTCATTGAGGAACTGGGCCGAGAACAGGCCAGGAAATGAGGAAGAAACCCTTGGACAGCGCATCCAAACCAGTCGAGAACTTTGTGGAACATCCAAAAACTCTGGCCGAATTGCGCGCCGGCATTGTCGCGGGCATCACCAAGGCCGCCGATCTCGCTGCCAGCTACTATGAGCGCATCGCGCAGAAAAATCCCCGCCTCAACGTCTACCTGAGCCTGACCAAAGAGCGCGCGCTGGCACAGGCAGCCCGCGTGGATGACGCGGCCGCCAAGGGCGATCCGCTTGGTCCGCTGGCCGGCATTCCGGTGGGCATCAAGGACGTGCTGGTGATGCGGGGCGCTCCGGCGACGGCGGGATCCAAAATTTTGCAAGGCTATCGCCCGCCCTACGACGCGACGGCGGTCTCGCGCCTCGAGGCGGCGGGCGCGGTGCTGCTCGGCAAGATCAACTGCGATGAGTTCGCGATGGGCTCCTCCAACGAAAACTCCGCCTACGGGCCGGTCAGAAATCCAGTAGACACGGAGCGGGTTCCGGGCGGGTCCTCGGGCGGTTCGGCGGCGGCGGTGGCGTCTAACATGGCCGTTGCCACTCTGGGCTCGGACACCGGAGGGTCGATTCGTCAGCCGGCCAGCTTTTGCGGCGTGGTGGGCGTGCTGCCAACCTATGGGCGCGTCTCGCGCTACGGCCTGATTGCCTTTGCCTCCTCGTTGGACCGCGTGGGGCCCTTTGCCTCGAACGTCCGCGACGCGGCGACGATGCTGTCGGTGATTGCCGGCCACGATCCCCACGACGCCACCAGTTCCCCGGCTCCGGTGCCCGACTACGCCGCCGAGAGCGATCAAGGCGTGGAGCGCCTGCGCATCGGCGTGCCGGCCGAGTACTTCGCCGAGGGCCTCGACCCAGAAGTGCGCGCCTGCATCGAGGCGGGCATTACCGCGCTCCAGGCCGCCGGATGCACCATCAAGCCGGTCAACCTGCCGCATACGAAGTACGCGGTGCCGGTGTATTACTTGATCGCGACAGCCGAGGCCAGCGCCAACCTGGCCCGCTTTGACGGCGTGCGCTACGGGCCGCGCTCGAAGGATTCGGCGACCTTGGCGGATATGTACCGACACTCGCGCGACGAAGGCTTCGGCGCGGAGGTCAAGCGGCGCATCCTGCTCGGCACTTATGCGCTCAGCGCGGGCTACTACGACGCTTATTATTTGAAGGCGCAGCAGGTGCGGCGCATCCTGGCCGAGGAGTATCTGCGCGCCTTCAACGAGGTGGACGCGATAGTAACTCCCACCGCGCCCACGCCCGCTTTCAAGTTAGGCGAGAAGACAGGCGATCCGCTGGCCATGTATCTTGCCGATATCTACACCGTGACGGCGAGTCTGGCAGGCATCTGCGGCGTGACGGTTCCGTGCGGGGCGACCAAGGCTGGATTGCCGGTGGGAATGCAGGTGCTGGCGCGGCACTTGAATGAGAGTACGGCCTTCCGCGTCGCGCGGGCGGTGGAGGCGGCGAAGCTTTAGGAGCGATCAATATGAGGATAGACAAGTGGATTGTGATTGTGGCCATTGTGGTGTTAGCTGCGCTTACCTCTTGCCGAAAGACGCCTTCAAATCCAAAAAACACCGTCCGGCAACAACCAAACGCAGCGCGCACGGAACCTCAGATTGCCCAGCAAACGAACGTGGCGCGCATGGAGCCTGAACGCGTCCAAAGCGAGGATGAGCGATCGTGCCAGGAGTTCGTACATAAGTTCTACGACTGGTACGTTCATGGTGTATGGTCTGATTTTTGCAAAGGAACTCACGATACTGAAAGTTGTAATAAGGCAGCCGAATTTGGTTCCGTTGAAAAGATGAGCATGAAGCAGGTGCTGAGTCCAAAGTTAGAGAAGCTTTTCAATGATGATCAAGCCGCGGAGGCAGCGGCGAATGAAGATGGGGTTGGATATTTAGAGGATGGTGATCGTTTTCTCAACACCAATGGAGGTCCAAGTTCACATTATGAAGTCAAGAATGTTCGCGTGAAAAATGGTGTATGCAATGCAGATGTTTATGGTGAATCCGACAAGGGAGCCAAAGATGCAAAGATCATGCCAGAATTGGCCAAAACCGGGAATAGATGGGTCATCACTAATATTTATGACCACTATGACTTTTATGACAAAAGAGCGAAAAAACAGGTCTCAGGTGATGACGATCTGGTGAGTGGCCTGACGAACGACTTAAAGTACAACCGCGATGTCATAAAACACAAAAAGAAGTAATTTGTCTTTGAGATACTCGTCTAGCAAAGTTGATTGCAAGGAGCAAACGTCATGGACAATAAATTGAAGTTTTCGATTGTGGTTCTCGCGGCTCTCATTACCGCTCTTCCAGCGGCTCAAGCCGCCCCGCGCAAGGCGCATATAGTCGTTCTCGGCGCGGCGCGGAAGGTGATTTACTCGAAGGTCGGCGACCCGGCTGGCGCGGCGGCGGGGGAGACGGAACTCAAGGTGCGCGCGCTGCTGGTGGATGGCGTTGTGAAGGAGTGGACCACCGGCGACGCCCACGATGTGACCGACCGCAGCTTCGTGGTGCGGCGCGTGATCAAGCTCAACGACACCTTGCCCAGCGAGGGCTCCGCGCTCAGCGGGAAGACCGGCGATCAGCTCGCAACCGGCGACAAGCCTTCCACCGGCGTGAAGCCGGCGCCCGCCCGGGCGGCCAGCCCCTGGGTCTGGCAGCGCGGACCGTGGCTGCTGGTGGATCGCGTGACCGGCCACATCGCCGCTCTCAAGCTGCCCGACTACGACCCCGGCGTCAGCCAGGTTGTCTGGTTCCGCGACTACGGCGCTTACTGCGGCGTGACCGCCAGCGGCAAGAGCCTCTATGCTGTCGTGGCGCAGGTCGAGGCGCGCAAGGCGGTGCTGGCCAAAAAGCTGTCCGCCTTCGACGCGGAGAGCCATCCCGAACAGGTCTGCGGCCCAGCCGAGTGGCAGCGAGAGCCGCTGCGCGTTACCTTCCATCCCACCGGCAGGGAAGCGGTGAGCTTCGACGTCGTTCCCGGCTCGGCGGTGCTGATCGAGGATGCGGGCGACGAGGCGGAGAAAACGAAGTAGGGAGTAGGGAACAGGGAACAGGGAACTGGTCAGTGCAAAAAACTGCCCGCCGGGGTTCATGGTTTCCCAACCTTGACGCAAAAAACGCGTCAAGGACGGGGCACCCGGCGTTTGTGGGGCACCCATGCCGTAGTTGTTTGTATTCCCAGCTCCGAAAATCCAGAGTTGGGGCGCCCTCAGGTTGTTTGGCGCTTGTACTGACGACTGACAGTGGAAAACTGACTACTAGCGCTCGGCCGCCGCCGGCCGGACCTTAAAAAACTCCATAGCGTCCAAACCATAAAGGCCTCGGCGAGACCGAAGAGAATGATTAAGAGCAAGTCGCGAACCGTATTGTCCATCGGACACCACCCTTCCCGCTTTCTGGCGCGCGGCGCAGGATTTCAAGGCGCGCCAGCCGAAAAGCATCTCCATTCCAGAAGAATTCAGCGGGCGTAAATCAGGCATAGGCGATCCATAAGGGCTTTATAAAAAGCAGGGACTAGTCCCTGTTCCCTGGCGCAGCTCCTTGACAGCCCCCCGCCCGCGCGTATCTTATCTATTGAGGCACTCCTTTTGGAATCCGGGCAGCGTGTGCGCAAAAAATGGCGCGGCCAGCGAAAACGGACTTCCAGAGGAAGGCTGAGTCGAACAGGAAGCAGACGGCAGCAATCAGAGGCCCAGGTCAGCGGTATGGACCAGTCTGGATCGTTCCCGGAGACAAATTTTTTTGCGGGTGCGCGGCCGATGGCCGGGTGCGCCTGTGCCTTGAAGGGCGGCGGAGTGCGCGGCTCAGGGGCGAGTAAAGGATGCGTGTGGCAACGAGTTTAGCTTTGTGGGTGTTCCAGCAGGCAGCCGGAGGCGGAAACGGCATTATGATGCTTCTTCCCCTGCTGTTGATTCCGGTTCTGTACTTCATGATGATCCGCCCGCAGCAGAAGCGGCAGCGGCAGTGGCAGCAGATGCTCTCCAGCATCAAGACCGGCGACCGGATTACCACCGCGGGCGGCATTCGCGGCATCATCCTCTCCATCAAAGACGAGGTGATCGTCATCAAGGTGGCGCCGGACGGCATCAAGATGGAAGTAGCCAAGAACGCGATTGCCTCAGTGACCACGCAGGATGGGCTTTCGGGGTCGTAACGGTAAAGCAGTTCTCAGTTCTCAGTCTTCAGCCCTAAAGCGCTGACTGCGGAAAAACTGAGAACTGACAACTGAGGACTGAGAACTGTTTCGAGAAACGGGACGATGAAGAAGAATCTCAATAACAAAATTGCTCTGATCGTTGCGGTGCTGGTGGTCTGCATCTGGGGCATCTTCGGAGCCTCTTCGGGCTTCAGCGGCAAGGATCTGATGGAAGGCCTGACCAAGCGCATTCACTATGGCCTGGACCTGAAGGGCGGTGCTCACCTGATCTTGCAGGTCAAGGTCGAGGAAGCGGTCAACGCCGAAACCAACAATACGGCGGCGCGCATCCAGCAGGATCTGAAGAAGGCCAATCTGACCTTTTCCCAGGTCTACGTGCCGGATGCGGCCAAGCCTCAGTTGATCCGCGTGGAAGGCACGGCGACGGCCAGCTCCAGCGCCGTTCAGACGCTGCTAGATAGCAAGTATTCCAACGAGTACAACCTGGACAGCGTCTCCGGCAATGCCTGGACGCTCACCATGAAGCCGATGGTGATGGCGGCTCTGGAGAAGAAGACCGTCCAGCAGGCGATTGAGGCCCTCGAGGACCGCGTCAACGCGCTGGGCGTCAGCGAGCCGGTGATTCAAGAGTACGGCCTGGGCGCCAATCAGGTTCTGGTCGAGCTGCCGGGCGTGGAAAACGAAAGCGATATCGAGAAGATCATCCAGGGCACCAACCGGCTGGAGATTCACGCCGTGGTCGGCGGTCCCTACAAGGACGAGCGGGAGGCGGCCGCCAGCCTGGGCGGCGCCATTCCGGCCGAGGATGAACTGAAGACCTTCACGGGCGTCATGGCGACCGGCTCCGATCAGCAGAGCGTCTACGTCCTGCAGAGGCTCTCGATTGTGGCCGGCAACGACTTCCGCTCCGCCGATCCGGGCGTCGATGCGAACACCGGGCGCAAAGAGGTCAACTTCACGCTGACCAACGAGGCCGGCGACCGCTTCTACGAGTACACAAGCAAGAATGTGAACCACAGCATGGCCGTGGTCATGAACGACCAGGTCAAAGAAGTGGCCAACATCGAGAACGCCATTCGCGATACCGGCCGGATCACCGGCAGCTTCTCGCAGGATGAAGTGATGGCGCTCTCCAAGCTACTCAGCACCGGCGCGCTGCCGGCCTCGCTGTCGCAACTGGAAAAGCGCTTTGTGGGCGCCTCGCTGGGAGCGGATTCCATCAACAAGGGCGTCACCGCGGCCATTGTGGGCGTGGTGGTGGTCATGGTCTTCATGCTCATCTATTACAAAGGATCGGGCATCAACGCCGATCTGGCGCTGTTTCTGAACCTTTTGATTCTGCTGGGCATCATGGGCCTGTCGAGCGCCTTGTCGGGCGGAACCAATGCGCTCACGCTGACCCTGCCGGGCATCGCCGGCGTCATCCTCACCATCGGCATGGGCGTGGACTCGAATGTGCTGATCTTCGAGCGCATCCGCGAAGAGGTGCGCGCCGGCAAGGCGCCCGCGGC
>PMTP01000106.1 GCA_003167305.1 Acidobacteriaceae bacterium | reverse complement strand
CCTTGGTGGAGCGTTCCGGGTACTTTGGATCGGTGGCGGCGTAGTCTTCCAGACGCTTGCCCCAGGTGACAGGCAGACGGCCGGCTGGGCTGCTCTTGCCCGCCAGCAGGTTGGCCGTGGACCAGCCGCCCTCATCGCCGGGCCACCACATCTCCAGCACCGCCTTCACCTTGCCGAGCCAGGGCAGGGCAACGGGCTGGCTGGTGTTGAGCACAACAATAGTGTTGGGGTTGACCGCGGCCACCTCTTCAACGAGCTTGTTCTGCTCACCGGGCAGGCCAAAGACGGGGCTGAGGCGGGTCCACACAAAGACGACTGCCACCTTGGCGCTCTTCGCCGCGGCGATGGCGGCCTCGTGGTCGGCCTGGCGCTGCTCGGGGGTATACCAGTTGAGCCGCACCTGGACGGGCGAGTTGGAGCTGTCCGGGCTGGTCTTGATTTCGATTGCGTGGGGTCCAGCCGTCAGTTCAACGGCGCGGCGCAGGTTGTCCAGGCCGTCCGTGGTGGGAAGGACGTTGTCCTGATTGGCTTGCAGGATGTCGCCATGCACGCCGCCCTGGTAGGCGCCTGTCGCGGCCATCCGCTTGCCGTCGAGAGAGATATTGGCGTTGGTCCCCAACGCCTGGAGATTGAGCCAGTAGCTTCCCGCATGGGGCGGAGTGAGTGTACCCTTCCAGGTAACAGTCGCGTTGGCCGGCAGAGCGTTGGCTCCGGTGAAGTTAATCTGGGCGTCGGTTTGCTCGGCGCCCGAGCCGCTGCGGACCAGGCCCGGCTTGCCGTCGTGGCTCAGCACGCTGGCGGGAACCGGCGTGCTGGTCATGTCGTCGTTCACGGCGAAGTTGATCTTGGCGTTGCCGGTAACCTTCTTGAGTGCCTCAATCGGTCCAACCTGCCGCTGCGGCAGGCCGACGGAGCGTTCGCCGTTGATGCCGATCGAGTCCACCTGGCCGGCGGTCGGTCCGATCAGAACCACGGAGTCCAGATCGGCGGCCTTCAGGGGCAGCGCGCCGCCTTCATTCTTCAATAGCACTGCGGCTTCTTCGCCGGTCTTCTCGATGATTTTGGCGTTGGCATCGATGGCCTGCGGGGTGACGGTGTGTTTCGACTGGCCGTCGAGGTAGCCGAAGTGGACGATCTCATAAAGGACGCGCCCGGCGGCGCGGGTGATGGCCGCTTCATTCACGGTGCCGTCCTTGAGGGCGTCGGCCATCTTCTTGGGATCCAGCTTTCTGCCAAAGTCGCCGAAGCCGCCCCGCTCGGGAACCGGTTCTTCGGGAATGTGGCCGCCGAACATGGACATCATCTCCCCCAGCGCGGCATTGGCGGCCGGGCGTGGCGGAGGCGGAGGAGACAGTGGCTGCATATCGAAGAACGAGGGAATCGAGAAGCCGCCGGCGCCCGGCTTTGGCTCGCCCGGCATCTCCATGTCCAGACCCGCATTGATGAAGTTGACCCCGTGAACCGCGCCCCAGTCTGAGGTCACGAAGCCCTTGAAGCCGATTTCGTCGCGCAGGATTTTGGTCAGCGTCGAGTCGTTGCCGCAGGCAAAGGTGCCGTTCACGCGGTTATAGGAGCACATGATGGACGAGACGTCCGCCCTCCGGATGGCCGCGTCGAAGGGCGCCACGTAGACCTCGTGCAGCGTCTGGTCGTCCACGAAGATATTGCCGCTATTCGAGTCGTAGGCCACGTAGTGCTTGATCTGCGCCATCACGTGCTGCGACTGAATGCCCTTGACCTCGGCAACCCCCATCTCGGAAGTCAGGAACGGGTCTTCACCGAAGGTGTTGTAGCCGCGGCCGAATTGGAGGTCACGGTCGATGTTGACAAAGGGCTGTAGCGAGACGTCGATGCCCAGCGCGCGGTCTTCGCGGCCAATCACCACGCCATTCTGCTCGGCAGTCCTTATGCTGAATGTGGCGGCCACGCCCATCGTCGCCGTCTCGCCCTGCGACGGATGGCGCGTAAGCACCCCCGGAGGCCCGTCGGCAAAGCGCAGCCCCGGAATCCCCAGCCGAGGAATCCCCGCCAGGTAACCGGCCTGCCCCTGGTAGACCGTCGGATCCTCCTGTGTGCCGTGGATCAGGATCATCTTCTCGCTGAGCGTCATTTGACTCAATAGCTTGTCTACTCGTGCGTCTCCGGTGACCACCGGGACACTCTGTCCGAGCGCCAACCCCGCGCTCAGCGCCAGAACAACACCCAGCACGGCCGAAATGGTCGCGCGCACTGCTTTTGTTTCCTGCATGAAATTCACCTTTTTTGGCCCTCTGCCGTATCTCTGGACGGATGAGCCGGTCTCGAAGACGCGGAATTCACAATCGTAGTTCACTGCCGGCTTACAGAAACAGCTTAGCCAGCCCTCTTCAACAGCAAACAGTGTAGATCAAAATACTTCACGCATCTGACCAATTCGAGGCGAGGGATGTCTACTGTCGGCTTTCAGGCAGGCAATGGCAGCTCGGCGTCGAGGCCTGCGGCGAACAGGTCGGCGCGCAGCGCTTCCACGCTGGAATACAGAATGGCCTGCATCCCCAGCACCCGCGCGGCTTCCACATTTTCCCGCTTGTCGTCGATAAAGAGTGTCTCTTCGGGCCTCGTTCCGAGTTCTTCGAGCGTGTGGCGAAAGATCGCCGGGTCGGGCTTAACGCCGCCAAACTGACAGCTCCACACCAGCACGTCGAAGCGGTGAATCCAGTCGAATTCGCGTTCCACGCTTTCCAGGACGTTGTCGCCCATATTGGAGAGGATGGCGGTCTTCAGCCCGCGCTCTTTGATCTGGAGCTGCCAGGCCACCATGGCGGGGTTTTCCACGGTCCACAACCGCACATCCCAGCGGTTCAGCTCCTCGGCCTTCGCCCAGTTCGCCGGCATCCCCGCGCTCAACAGAAACCGCTGCCAGAAGCCCACGCCGCTCAAATGGCCCTCGTCGTAGGCGCGGCGGTCAGCCCAGTAGAGCGGCTCGAAGCGCTCCTGGGGCATTCCGCTGATGCGCAATAGGTTGGACCACGATTCTGGGTCCGGAGGACCGGTCAATACAATTCCATAGTCGAAGACAACCGCGCGCAAAGCCAATCTACCTCCCTCGCATTCTCAGTTCGCCCGTGTAATGTTGAAAGAGACGCCTGCTTCTATTGTGCCTGATGCTTCTCGGTGGATAGGCAGGCCTCACAATCTGCGGAAAGATTGATTTCGAGAGGCATGAAGCGTCAGGGCACGACTTCAGTCGTGCCGAAAGCGGTGTATAAAGAAATCGGGGCCTTAGCCCCTGCGACGATCAGGCCCGAAGGAGTCAATCATGAAGGCACTTGTTCTGGTTTTAATCGGTTTGTCTTGTTTTGCTTGTGCTCAGGTGCGAACATCCGACCAGGAAGCCGTTGAGTATGCTCGACGGTTAATCGTAGGCACAAATCCAGTGGTTAGAGATGGCGGCTACGTGCCGGATCAGTCCACAGCAATTAGGATCGCGACAGCAGTTCTCATCCCAATCTATGGGGAGAAAATTGAAGACGGTGAAAAGCCATGGAGAGCTGGACTTAAAGGAGATGTATGGACAGTCGTGGGAACATTTCACGGAAAAGGTTCTGGCGGTGAAGCGATTGTTCAGCTAAGCAAGACAAGTGGCGCTGTCTTGTTTGTTACACATACGATGTAGGCGTGTGGCCCATGTCCGACTAACCATAAATAATTGGAATGATTCCGGGAGATGTTAGGCAAATGCGCTTTTCGCAGCGAACCAACTGGAATATGGAAGAGAACGAACTGGCGCGGGCGCACCGGCGGCGCGTTGCGGCTGGCCTGCCGATTGCCGATCTGACGGCCTCGAACCCTACCCGCTGCGACTTTGTCTACAATACCGGCTTGCTGGCGGCGCTCAGCGATGCGCGCGCGCTCGACTACGATCCCCAGCCGCGCGGCTTGCTCAGCGCCCGCGAGGCCGTCTGCGCCTACTATGCCGGCCACGGCGTCGCGCTCACGCCCGAGCAGATCTTCCTGACCACCAGCACCAGCGAGGCCTACAGCTTCCTCTTTCGCCTGCTCTGCGATCCGGGCAACGAGATTCTTGCCGCCCAGCCTGGCTACCCGCTCTTCGACTTCCTCGCCGTGCTGGACGACGTAAAGTTGAAGGCCGCGCCGCTGGTCTACGACCACGGCTGGCAGATCGATTCCGAAGGATTTCGCCGCGCCATCACGCCGGAGACGCGGGCCATCGTCCTCGTCCATCCCAACAACCCCACCGGCCACTTCACCAAGCCGTGGGAGGCCGAGGAGCTGGCGCGGCTCTGCCGGGAGTTCGACCTGGCGCTGATTGTGGACGAGGTTTTTCTCGACTATGGGTTCGGCGGGGCAGGGAAGAGCTTTGCCGCTGGCCTCGAGGGCGTTGCGGTCTTCGTCGTCAGCGGGCTGAGCAAGATTGCCGGGCTGCCTCAGATGAAGGCGGCCTGGATTGTGGTGGCCAGAACCGAGTCAAGTCCGGAGGCTTGCGTGGCGCTGGACCGTTTGGAGGTCATTGCCGACACATTTCTCTCGATGAATGCGCCGGTGCAATGCGCGCTTCCGGCCTGGCTGGAAGGGCGCGAGGCGATTCAGCGGCAGATTCAGTCGCGTGTAGCGGCCAACCTGGACGAGCTCGACCGGCAGCTAGTTCAACTGCCTGAAGTGAGCCGCCTGGAGGTCGAAGGCGGCTGGTACGCGGTGCTGCGCATTCCTGCGCTCGCGCCCGACGAGCAGACGGTGCTGGCTCTGCTGGAGCGCGGCGTCTGGGTCCATCCCGGCTATTTTTTCGGAATGGCCGAATCGGGCTGGCTTGTGGTTAGCCTACTAGGGCCGGAGCAGGAATTCAGCGCCGGAGTCGCCCTGTTGGCGGCTTTCCTCAATACTCAAAGATGAATCAGCGACTAACGCGATAGAAGACTTACTAACTCACTACCCGCGCAGGAACGGGTTGCTCCGGCGTTCCGCGCCGATGGAGGTGGCGGAGCCGTGGCCGGGGAGGACGCGGGTCTCGTCGGGCAGCGCGAGCAGGCGGGTGTGGATCGAGTCGATGATCTGATCGAAGTTGCCGCCGGGCAGGTCGGTGCGACCGATACTGCCTTCAAAAAGCGTGTCGCCGGCGATGAGCAGCTTGAGCGGGGCAAAGTGGAGGCAGACCGAGCCTTGCGTGTGGCCGGGGGTGTGCAGCACCTGCGCGGGATAGCGCTCCAATCCAACCAGAAGGCCGTCTTCAAGACTGCCGTCGGGCGGGGCGGTCTCCGGCGTCTCCATGCCGACCCATCCGGCTTGCATGTCCATCATCTTCAGCAGCGGCAGGTCGTTCACGTTCAGCAGGATGGGCGCGCCAGTGAGCCGCTTGAGCTTGAGCGCGCCGCCCACGTGGTCGATGTGGGCGTGGGTGACGAGAATCTGCTTGAGCTTGAGGCCGAGTTCGGTGAGGCGGCGATGGATGCGGCCGACCTCGTCGCCGGGGTCGATGACGATGGCTTCGCCGGCCGCCTCGTCGCCGAGGATGGTGCAGTTGCAGGCCAGCGGGCCGACGGGAAAGGTCTCCAGAATCATGGTTCTATTCTAGGCCAGCAGCCGGTTTGCGGAAGGTGATTGCGTAGAACTTGCCCTCCTTGAGCATTTCAACGTGAGTATCCTCCATCTCCGGCGGCACCAGATCGATGGGCACGGTCACGGCATCCTTGCGATCCTTGTAAAAGCTGCTGGTATACGGGATGTTCTGGTAGGTGCTCTTCACGTACTCTTCGGTTTCATCCTCAATCATCAGATGGCCGCCTGGCTTGGCGACGCGGATCATCTCACGAACAGCCTTGGCGCGGTCACTGAAAAAGTTGAAGCCGCCGCAGGTATAGACCACGTCGAAGCTGGAGTCGGCGAATGGCAGGCACTCTGCATTGCCCAGATAGAGGTCGGCATCCATCTTCCAGCGGCGCAGGTTTACCAAGCCGTTTGCCAGCATCTCTGCGGAGAGATCGAGGCCCGAGAGTTTCACGCCATGCGGAAGATATTTGAAGTTGAGACCGGTGCCGACGCAGGTTTCCAGCACTGAATCGCCCGCTTTGACTTTGAGCAGATTCATGTAATTCTCGAAGTACGAGTCGACATCCAATCCACGAAAAGCAGCGAAGACTCGCTGCGTATCGTCGTAAAAGCCGCCGATGGTTTCATACAGGTGGTTGTACTTGCCGTTGTCGCCGGTCAGGTCTTCCGGCTTGAGGAAGGCGGGAATTCCATTGCGCACCGGGAAGCGTTCGCCCGACGAGCTGACCAGCGCTTCACGGCCCTTGTCGCTGACCACCTGCAACGGCTCTCCGGTAAACGGGCTTTGCAGACGAGCGATAGTCTGCGGACGGTTGGCCCAGCTCCGCTGTTGGACGGGGTGAAAGAACGCCCAGACGGCCAGAGACAGTGCCGCGCCCAGGCAAATCCAGGAAAATGTTGTGCTGCTGAGCAGATTGATCGGCAGCGCGACGCCGCTGTAAGGTCGGAAGATCTCGCAGCCAGCAGCAAACACGCAGCCCGCGGCAAAGACTGGGCTGGTAGCGCGAGATTCCTGGTTCCACAACCAGACGATCACCGCCGCGAACCAGAGAATGAAAAATCTGTCGAGGCCGATTTCCGATACCGCGTGAACGTGCAGCGCCAGAGCAAGCGACGGAATGGCCACGGCCGCCAGCGGAAACGGCAGCGTGGCAAGGGATCCGGGCAAGCGCGGGCTGAGCAGCCGATGAAATGTAAACGGCAGAACGCCGAGCACTGCGGCGGCAAGCGCCCAGCCCAGATAGGACAATGCCGCATCCAGGCCGGTCAGCGGAATCTTGCGCCAGCCGAAAAGAAGGCCTGGAAGGAAGCTGATGGCCAGCAGCCAGAGAAAGCCGCGCCGGGGCTTCTGCGTTCCGGCGAACCACAAGGGAAGGATGGAGCCGGACCACGCACCCACTGTGGCATTGAAATTTCCCAGGACAAAGATACTGGCGGCGACCCAGGCCACAATCTGCGCGAAGCGGCTGGATTTTACGTTGGTAGGCATCTGCTTCTCCTTTTTTGTTGAAAATCTCAAAATCGATGGGTGCCCCATCCTTCGCGCTCTGTGTGAAGGGTGGGATACGAAGAACCCAAGCAGCACGAGTTCGTTGCACAGTGATCGAACTTTATGAAGAAGGCTCAGCCTCCGAAGTTTTCAGCGGTTCACGAGTGTCTACTTCCATGGCAGCAAGCTCTGCCAGCGCGGATTCGCCCCAGTCGAGGGCAGCGCGGGCCAGCGCCAGACCGAGTCCCAGAGTGAGCATCCAGTACGGCAAATTCGGATCCTTCGATTGGTACGCGCGAGCCATCTTCTCAATCCCCTCCAGCGTGGCCAGCATCCGCCGGTTGCGCTCGTTAAGTTCGCGGACGTGCACCAGCGCCACCCCCGGCGCGGCCTCATGGCCAAAGAAGAGCTTGAGCATGAATTCATTGCGCGGCGGATCGTTCTGGAAGGGCTGGGCGAGCCACTCGCGAAGGCAGACGCGCCCGGCATCGGTCAGCGCATATGTCTGCCGCCGTTTTTTGCCGGCAGTAGCCGAGCCGCTGGCCTCAATCAGGCCTTCGGCGACCAGCCGCTTCAGTGTGGGGTAGATTTGTCCATAGCTCTCACCCCAGAAGCTGCCGAAGTTCTCTTTGATGGCCTGGTGAAGCTCATAGCCGGAGAGATTCGACTGGATGGAGAGGCCGCCGAGGAGGACGTAGGCTGTACGATTGTGGCTCATATAGCTGTAAGATATATCTGTCAGATATTCTTGTCAAGAGAAATCTTCAAGAAATTTTCGGGCTAGGCGCAGACGCAAAAAAAACGGCAGACCAGGCAGCCTGCCGTTTCTTGCAGATCCGAGAGGAGGAAAGGGTTGCGGCCTACTTGCCAGGCTTGGCCGGCGCAGAGACAGGCGCGGGCTTGGAGCTGTCCAGCACCGAACCTGAGCCGCTTCCGGCGCGCACCATGAGCACGGTCAGAGTGATCGAAGTGAGCATAAAGACGATCGCCGAGTAGGTGGTAAGCCGGGTGAGTACGTTGGCCGCAGCGCGCGGGCCGAAGGCGGTCTGCGAGCCCTGGCCGCCGAAGGCGCCAGCCAGGTCGGCGGAGCGACCTTGCTGCAAAAGCACCACGCCGATCAGAAAAAAGCACACAATCACATGCACGCCGAGAACGAAATAGAGAAGTACATTCATCTTGTAAGCTGCTTTCCAGGTCAGTCCGGCTGACCCGGACGCGAGAGATTTGGTGCGGAAGAGGGGACTTGAACCCCTATGCCTTGTGGGCGCCAGCACCTCAAGCTGGTGCGTCTGCCAATTTCGCCACCTCCGCACACAGGTGAACTCTACGAGTATAGCAAAAGTCGGGGACGGAAGGAACAACTTCCCGCAGCGCAACATCGGAACGCTTCGCGCATCTCCGGTGCTGTCTGAAAGTTGCGTTGAAGAAAAATTGAAGATTTCCCCGCAAGGGCGGCCGATCTCCCACGAGTTGTAGTAAAGGTATATTCGGGGGGAGTCTTAGAATGATGACCTGGTTGGATGACGAACTGCGCGCGTATGAAGAATCAAAACAGGGCAGGGCACAAAGAGACGAGTTGATTCTATCGCGGTCGCAACTTCGGAAGACACAAGCCCTGCATCGCTGGATTGATCTTCAGGGACAGTTGCGCGGCGCCATTGTTCAGTTGAACATCAAGGCGGGCCGCACTGTTTTTGAGGATGTTCCTGTTGCCGCCAATCGTCTCTTTATACAGCGCGAGGACGGGATTTCGCTTGCGGTGCAGTTTAATACTGATCTGAACAGGGTGAGTTGCGCTTTTGAATCCTGCCCCTGCCATAACCGTGATTTTGAATTGATCGTCAAGCCTATTGATGGGAACGATGCGACGATATGGTCCGACATGCAAACCAGAGCCGGAGAATCAGATGAGCGCATCGCTGAATCGCTCATTTCCAGTCTCATGCGTTGTGCTGCCTAGAGTCTATGCATAGACTGAGCCTAACGCCAGTGGTGAAAAACGAACGTCATAGCCGCAAGGTAGAGCAGGACACATATGGCTATGATGCCGAGAAGGACTGCGGCGCCGAGGTAGTCCTTAACGTGCGACTTTGCCAACTGTAGGCGCGTTGGCTCCCAATCGGGTTTTGGATCAAGTTCACTCACTAGCAGGCTTCCCCCCCGATTACCAGTCTACGCGCGATTGAGCCGTTCTGAGGTAGAATTGAGCCTAAATAGAAAACCCCGCTGCCAGGCGGGGCTCTCGATCATTGCATTGCGCTAATCCAAGGATAAAGCAGGATTGTGCGCAATGTAACACATAATCAAGGCTCCCACCGCTCAACCGTTATTTGAGACTCATCAATCTCAAGCCAATGCCGACCTTTACATTCAAGCCAGAGTCCAGGTGCTAATACGAGCCGCGCTACGGCTTGCGGCGTTTCGTCTGCTGAATACTTGGTGTATATGGTCCGGTGCTGCCCGCAGTTGTCTTTGGCACATTCGACTTCAATCTCCCAAAGAGCTGCCAAATGTAACCCTAGGGGCAGCTCCGGTACTGTGTCCAGATGGATCGCTCCGAGACCAACCAAGCACATCTGCCCGTGCTGCCAGCATAGGTAATCTATTGGCCATTTATCCGTGGCTTGATATTGTCCACCATCGTATCTTCCTAATGGGCTTTGACGCGGGATAACAAATTCATGGTCGGCCTGATGGCAGCGGAACTGGCACACAAAGCGCATCTCCATCTTAAACACTCCTCGCCCCCTCCCACTATCATACCCACTACAACATAGTGCAGTACAGCCATGCTTTATCCAATAGCAACCGTCTACCGGAAGAAAGACTCAAACCTTTGATAAATATGCAGGATAAAGCTGAATCAGGCGAGGTAATCCGAGTCAATCGCTGTCGAATATCCAACGATTCCAACGATAATCTTAAGCCGCTGGCCGGCATCTATTGGGTAGAGATAGCTTTCCTTCAATGTCGCCAAACCTTCAGCGCGGATTTAAGACAGCACCCCATCTCCGCCGGGATGTTTCATTCGTGGTAATATGGAGCCTCAAGGAGCCGGCAGCCCCCTTACGCCTCCGCCGGACCCATCCCGATGAACCTCTACCTAATGCGCCACGCCAATGCCGGATTGTCCCGCGGGAATCCAACTCTCGATGCTAAGCGAGCCCTGATCAAAGACGGGAAGGAGCAGTGCATCCTGATGGCGCGGCTTCTGAGCGCGCTCAAGGTGCAGGTGGACGTGATTGTTTCCAGTCCCTTGAAGCGCTCACTGCAAACCGCGCAGCTTGTGGGTACGGAGATGGGCTACGATGCCCGTGTCGAGATCAGCGCGGCGCTTGAGCCGGACGCCGATTACGCCGACTTTCAGCAGATGCTGGCCCACTATTCCGGCTATGAGGGCGTGCTGGCGGTGGGACACAACCCCAACATCTTCCAGTTTCTGGGACGGCTGGTTACCGGCAACGGCGGCGCCGCGATTCGCATGAGAAAAGGCTCGGTGGCCCGCGTCGATCTGGACCGCCATCCGCCGCTTTTGCAGTGGCTGATCGATCCGCGCATGGCTCGCGCCATCTACGCCAGCGTGCAGAAGAGTTCGCGCCCGAAGACATCGCGAAAGTAGGCGGCCTCCTTGCGCAGCGACCACAGTTCCAGTTCCGCCCCTGTCCGCCCCGGCTCGACCTCCAGATAAACCCGTTTGGGATAGACCTTGACCGCGACGCGCAGCACGTCGCTGGCGCGGTCTTGGTTGAGCGCAACGGCCAGGCGCAGCAGCACCACCGCGCGCTGCACATGCTGATGCTCGTCGGCGGGAATATTGCGCAGGGCGCGGTCGCCCGGCTGCGGGCGGCTCTTGCCCAGGTAGCGCGCAATGGCCGAAACCAGCGTCCGCTGCACCGGCGTATAGCCGAAGAGTTCGGAGCTCGAAACGATGTACTGCGTGTGCCGGTGATGGCCCTGGTGGTTAAAGAACTATCCGGAGTCGCGCAGCAAGGCGGCGGCGCCCAGCCAGCTTTCGTACTCGGGCGGC
>PMTP01000142.1 GCA_003167305.1 Acidobacteriaceae bacterium | reverse complement strand
AGTCCGCAGGCCACCTGCGCGCCCGGCTCGGCCTCCAGAACGTACCAGCACTCCGTCTTGCCGCGCGGATCGCCATACTTCTGCGCCATCCGGTCGTCCGGATGCACCTGCACGCTCAGCTTTTCCTTCACAAAAAGAACCTTGATCAGTAGCGGAGAACCATTGCGCGGGGCAGCCGGACCCAGGAGAGCTTCGGGACTCTTCGCGAAGAGCGTGCCCAGCGTTTGGCCGGCATGCGCGCCGCTCGCCACTACACACTGATCCCCGGTGAGCCAGGCCTCGCCGATCGGCGCTCCCTCGGCAACCCGGTTATACCAGGGATGAAGGTCATGGTAGCCCCACACCCGCTCGGAAAAATAAGGCGCTATGCGAAAGGGCGCCCAGGTGGACGAAGCGGACTGCATGATTCCATCCATTTGCACCTCATGCTTCGGATAAACCGGTTCCAGGTCGATGAGAAAGGGAGCTGGTCCCGTGCGACGGTTCTGCCGCCGCTTGCAATCCCACTCTACCAGAGAGCCAATCCGGCATGCCCGTTCGCCCCGCCTCTTTTCAGAGCGTTGCTGCCATAACAGAACTAACTTCATCTCCCTGTAATGAACAAGCGAAAGACTATAGCAAAACCAGGGATGGCGTATTCAGAAACCGACACACTCAAGTCGACGCGACCAACAGAGAGCGGCGACCTTCGACGAGGCTAATCAGGCTACAGTATCCCTGGTTTTGCTCTAAGTGTTGCGGATTCGTCTTCCTCTGGGTGGAAGGGTTGTATCTCCCAGGCCGGACGGTCAATGCCCGGGTGCCGTTTTTTCCATTGACTCCATGCTCCGGGGCAATCCACAGCGGAGAAAGCGCGTGGCTGCCCTCGGCGTGGCCTTCAAGGGCGATACCGACGACATTCGCGACTCTCCCGCCATCGGTATCATCAAGAAACTCCTCGAAGCCGGCGCTTCCGTCACGGTCTATGACCCTGCGGCCATGGAGCGCACCCAGGAAGTGTTGCCGCCTTCGGAGAAGCTCCGCTACGCCGGCGGCATCTTAGAAGCGGCCTAGGACGCCGACGCGCTGTTGATCTTGACCGACTGGAAGGAGTTTGCCGACCTCGATCTTGTGCGCCTCAAACAGGCGCTCCGCTTCCCCATCGTCATCGACGGCCGCAACCTATACCAGCCGCAGCAGATGCTCGACCACGGCTTCACCTACATCAGCATCGGCCGCCCGGCAATCTACCCACCACACGCCGGCGATGCCCGCAAGCTGGCCGTCTAGGGCTGTTTCTAAGATCCACTATTTTGGAACCGATCCCACCGAAGTAGGCGCGCAGCAGGCACGGTGTTGCAAGCTGCATCTATCCTTGCGGGTATATCGTCAATCAGTGGGGGGTGGTTCAGTGCGGAGATTGATCTTGCTGGCGCTCATGGCAGTCCTGGCTCTTCCTGCCTATGCCGCCAAACGCGTGACGGTCGAGCAGTTGGAGCAGACATTGTCGGCTGCCATTGCCGCGCACGCGGCGGATGCAGAAATAGTACGCCAAATCGGCGATCTGGAACTCTCCGAGCGGCTGACGGAAACCACGCTGGACAGGTTTACCGCCCGCTTCACTCTGACCCCACGCGCGTCGCTGGCCCTCGAACTGCTCGCCGACCAATCGGCCTTTCTTGACCCTCCGGTCGCCGAATTGCCCGCCACGGCGCCTCCGGACGCCGCCACCCAGCAGCGCATGATGGATATGGCGCGCGGGTTTGCGGTTGTGATCCTGCCCCATTTGCCCAACTTCTTCGCCACCCGCGCCACCCAACGCTTCGACAATAGCCCGCAAGTGCTGGAGAAAGGCGGCTGGGCGGTGCGCGACGGTCTGCACCAGGTAGGAACTGCCAGCCAGGAGATCACTTATCGCGAAGGCCACGAGATTCTGGATTCCAATTCGTCCGCGGCTGCCAGCGCTCCCAAGCCCCAACTGGAGCTGGGCCTGCGCAGTTGGGGCGAGTTCGGCCCGGCGCTGACCGTGGTGCTGGCCGACACCGCCAAAGGCACAGTGACCTTCACCCATTGGGAACAGACGACAAACGGTCTGGCCGCGGTCTATCACTACACGGTGCCCCGCGCCGCCTCGCACTATGGGGTCACCTACTGCTGCGTCATCACGCAGAAGATCGGCGTTTCCGCCGGTTCGGGTGGCCGCGGCCGTTCGGGGGGAGGGATAGCCTACCTGCCCGAGACCCAGACCGCGCAACCGTTCAGAGAGACTCCCGGCTATCACGGCTCGCTCGCTGTCGATCCCGCCACCGGAGCCGTCCTGCGCATCACACTGGAAGCTGAATTGAAAAGCAGCGACCCGCTGCTGCGCGCCGCCACCGCGATCGAGTACGGCCCCGTCTCCATCGGCGACCAGCGTTTTATCTGCCCGGTTCGCTCTCTGGCGCTCTCCATGGAAGAGGCCGGCCAGAACAGCGGCTCGGGAGGCAGCACGACGATTGCCAGCAGCCAGGCCACCGACGCAGCATGGGCCAGCCCGGCCAGCCATCGCATCAGCCAGCCGCTCCTGCTGCTGAACGAGACCGGCTTCACGCACTATCACCGCCTGGGCGCGACGGCGCGCATTCTTGCCGATGCGGGCGAACCCAACGCACTCACTCCGAGCGCCCCGCCCGCTCCGGGCCTTGCGCCGCCGGATGCTTCGCCAGTCCCCTCCGCGCCAGCCCCAGTTCTGGGATCGGCCCAGCCAGCCGAAGCCAGCGCGCCGCCCGCAACTACGCCCACTCCGCCGCCCGCGCCGGTGATTCCGGAGATCAGCATGACCGCGGCCAACGGCGTTCCCGACCTGCCCGCCATCTTCAACCCGCTCCAGACCTCCGGATATACACTCAAGGTCAGTTCGCGGCTGGTGGACTTGAGCATTGTGGCCTATGACAAGAAGGGCCATCCTGTCCGGGATTTGAAGCAGGAAGAGATCGAGGTCTACGACAACGGGCGCAAGCAGGAGCTGCGCTTCTTCAGCCAGATTGCGGATCAGGTCCCGCCTGTGCCGGCTGCCGCCCCGGTGCCAGAGTTCAGTTTTTCCAATCGCGCCATGGATGCGTCTGCCGCGCCCGCTGCTACACCGGCAGCCGAGACCGGCAGCACGGTTCTGCTCATCGATGAGAGCCACATTGCCTGGGGAGACCTGAACCACGCCCGCCAGCAGATGCTCAAGTTCCTGGCCTCCCTGCCTTCCACGGAGCGGGTAGGCATCTACACCATGACCAGCCTCGGCTTCCGTGTCTTGCAGGAGATCACAACCGATCACGCCGCTCTGATGGCGCGCCTGCAGAAGTTTACGCCCAGCGCTCAGTCTGTCTCCCAGGCGCAAGAGGAAGAAACCCGCAACCGACAGGCTTTCAATGAGGTGCATAGCGTCTCCGACCTGGACTCGGTGAACGGAAATCGCACCGATGCGCCGGCCGGCGACAGTCCCATTGATCCCCAGTTGCTCAATATGGGAAGCAATCCGGCCCGCGCCTCGCTGATCGTTCTGGTCGCCGTGGCGCGCCATCTCTCCGCCCTCCCCGGCCATAAAAGCTTGGTATGGGTTTCCAGCGACAACGTCTTCGCCGACTGGCGCGACCAGGACGTCAGCGTCGACAAGGGCAGCAAATACCTCGACAGCTATGCCCTGCGCGCCCAGGAAGTGATGAATGACGCTCATGTCGCCGTCTATCCCTTCGATGTCTCTCAGCTTGAAGCCCAAACCGTCAGCGCCGACATCCAGCACCGTAACGTCGAGTTGACTCCGGCAGCCGCGGAAGCGGCCACACTGGGCGGCAGTTCCGGGCCGGCGCGCGATATGACCGATGGCCGCCTGACCGCCGAGATGCACCAGGATATGCATCCCATCCAGCCGTCGATCCGGCAGGTGGCCGATGCCACTGGCGGGCGCACCATTCGCCGGGCCGGCGATCTGGCAGCCGAGCTCTCCGGGATCATCGAAGACGGCCACGCCGCCGTGCGCGTCAGCTTCTATCCCCAAGGTCCGGCCGACGGCCAGTATCACACCATCACCGTCAAGCTCACCGGCAAGCAGCGCGGTCTCACACTGCGCTACCGCACCGGCTACCTCTATACCAAGGAAGCGGGCACCCTCAAGGAGCGCTTCCAGCAGGCGGTCTGGGAGCCGGTGGATGCCAATCAGGTAGCTGTGACCGCCAAAGTCGTCTCCATGACCACCGGCGCCGATGTGAAGATCGAGATTGCCGCCAGCGACCTGAGTCTAGAAGAGCGCGCCGGCAGATGGAAGGACACTCTGGACATCTTCTTCATTCAGCGCGACGACGCCGGCCTTCGCGCGCAGGTTGAGGGACAGACGCTGGGGTTGCGCCTGCGATCCTCAACCTACCAGAACCTGCTCTCCAGCGGCGTTCCCTTCGAGCGCTTTGTCCAGATGAAGCCGGCCACGGCCTCGCTGCGCATCCTGGTGGTGGACGAGAACACCGGCCGCATGGGCTCGGTCACCATTCCCGCCTCGGCCTTGCAGACGGTGCATTGAGGATGAATATGTCGTCCGCGATTCATAACCGGCGAGGGTCTTTCACCGTCGAATGGTCGCAGGCTTTGCTGCAAGAGGAGAGAAAATGAAACGGTTTGCATGGATTCTCGTAGTTCTGATGCTGGCATCGCACGCATGGGCCGCCAAGCGCGTGACGGTGGATCAGTTGGAGCAGATCCTGAATGCTTCCCGGTACAATACGGATGCGGAAGTAGCGCGGCATCTCTCCGATCTGGAGTTGACAGAACGGATGAGTTCGACCCGGCTCGCGCGCTGGAAAGCCGCTTTGCCCGGCGGTCAAGCTCAGGAGGCGCTGGTAGCATTGGCCGATGCCTCAGAGTTTCTTGATCCTCCGGCTGCGGAGATTCCCGCCACTGCTCCACCCGACGTCACCGCGCAACGCCGGATGCTGGCTCTGACCGTAAACTATGTCGGCAAGACCATTCCCCTGTTGCCAAACTTCTTAGCCACCATGGTCACGACCAGCTTTGAGGACACGCCACTTCAGCGCTATGTGGACAGTCCAACTACTCCCTTTCAGCCGTTGCACCCCATCGGCAATTCCAGTGTCACGGTATCGTATCGCCACGGCCATGAGGCCGTGGATACCGGTGCGGTCAAGTATAAGAAGCCTAAGGGGTTGACCACATGGGGAGTCTTCGGACCCATCCTTGGCACGGTGTTGGAGGATGCTGCCCGGAGCAAGCTGGCCTGGAGCCACTGGGAACAGGGTTCGAGCGGACCTTTGGCCGTCTTCAGCTACTCCGTACCCAAAGAAAAGTCCCACTACAGAGTGGATTTCTGCTGTATTGCCGAACAATCTCCGGAAGGCGTCGCGAACCAATATCCTTTTAGCCAGATCGTCGCCTATCACGGGGAAATGGCCGTCGACCCTGCCAGCGGAACTATTCTTCGCCTGAAGCTGGAAGCCGAACTGAAAACCAGCGATCCGGTTGCCAGGGCCTCCATCGTGGTGGAATACGGGACAGTGGAAATCGGCGGCAATACCTATATCTGCCCGCTGAAGAGTATCGCGTTTTCATTGGCGCAGAGTTCCAAGTTCGTGAAGGATATGCCCCTCCACACCAGCGCCATGGGAGAGGCAAGTGTTTTCACACCCGGTCAAACATTGTCTCTCGTACAGGGACCTCCGCAGACCCTGTTGAATGACGTTGCCTTTGAGCAATATCATCTCTTCCGCGCCGATGCGCGCGTGGTGACCGGGGACGCGGAACTCGCTTCTGGAACGCCTCCTCCTGACGCTGCGCAGACCAACCCTGCCAGCCCGCAAAGCGTAGACTCGAATTCCGCAGCCGCAAAGCCTGCGGAGGCGGCGGCAGCTCAGTCAGCCGCGCCAGCCACACCGGTTGCCGGGACCGGAACCACACCCGTCTCACCGTCCACTCCGGCGCCTGAGCAGGAAATCGCCGTGACGGAGGCCAGCGGAGTTCCGGACGCCCCCGCCAGCCCCAGCTTGCCCCAGCCCTCCGGCTTCACGCTCAAGGTCGCCTCGCGGCTGGTGGATGTAGGCGTGGTGGCCTACGACAAGAAAGGACATCCGGTAAAGGATCTGAAGTCGGAAGACTTCGAGATCTACGACAACGGGCGCAAGCAGGAACTCCGGTACTTCTCGCAAGCAGCCGCCCCGGCTCCCGCCGCATTACCGGACCAGCCGGTTGCCTCGTCAGGCCAGCCAACCACCTTCTCCAATCGCGGCTCTAGCTCTGGCGACGCAAAGGCCCCTGCGGAAAAGCAGGAGAGCAGCGTCACCATCCTCCTGCTGGACGGAAGCAACCTGGCCTTCAGCGATCTCACCTACGCCCGTGGACAGGCCCTGCAATTCCTGCGGAGTCTTCCGGCCAACGAGCGCGTAGGGATCTACGCGATGAAACGCGCCGGCTTCCAGGTTCTGGCCGAGGAGACGGCCGATCACGCCCTGCTGGAGGAAAAACTGAGCCGCTGGATGCCCAGCGCGCAAGACCTAGCAAATGCGCAGGGCGAAGAGCAGCGCAACCGGCAGCAAATCGAGGTGGTTCATAGCATTGAGGATCTGCTCAACGTGAATGGCAATACCAGCAACGATTCGGAGGGACAAACGCAAGCGCTTGACCCGCAACTGCGCGACTGGGGCAGCAATCCCGGCCGCGATGCGATGATGATCCTGGTTGGGGTGGCGCGGCATCTGGCGGCTATTCCCGGCCACAAGAACCTGGTCTGGGTCTCCAGCGACAATGCGCTGGCCGACTGGAGCAACAAGGCGGTGAGCATTGAAAAGGGCGACAAATATATCGAGCCCAACACCCTGCGCGCCCAAGAGGCGATGAACGATGCCCACGTCAGCGTCTATCCGCTGGATGTCTCGCAACTGGAAGGCGGAATGATCGACGCCAGCATCGGCCGCAGAAATGTCGAACTGGCGCCGACGACGCCGACCCAGCTTCAGCAGCACAGCTTGGGCCCAGAAGCGACTTCGGGAAAGGATATCGACACAACGGATAGCGGAGGGCACGATTTGAGACCGGGGCGTCTGTCGGCCCAAATACAGCAGGATATACGCCCCATCCAGGGACCCATCCGCCATCTGGCCGAGGCCACCGGAGGACGCGTCTTCCGGCGCTCCGGCAGCATTGCCCCAGAGCTCAACGGCGTAATCGAGGACGGCCATGCCGCCTATCTGCTCAGCTTCACGCCCGACCTGCCTGCCGACAACACGTTCCACCTGCTCACCGTCAAGCTGGCCGCCAAGCGCCCCGGCCTCACCCTGCACTACCGCACCGGCTACTTGTACGCCAAGGAGCCGGGCACCCTCAAAGAGCGCTTCCAGCAGGCGGTCTGGCTGCCGGTGGATGCCAACCAGGTGGCTGTTACCGCCAATGTCGCCTCCATGGCTGCCGGCGCCGATATGAAAATCGTGATTGCCGCCGGTGACCTGGGCCTGGCAGAGAGTGCCGGGCGCTGGACGGACAAGCTGGACATCTTCTTCATCCAGCGTGACGACGCCGGCCTTCATGCGCAAGTCGAGGGGCAAACGCTGGGACTGCGCCTCCAATCCTCCACTTACCAGAAACTGCTCGCCAGTGGCCTGCCCTGCGAGCGCATTATCTCCATCAAGCCGGCCACATCCACGCTGCGCATCCTGGTGGTGGACGAGAACACCGGCCGCATGGGCTCGGTCACCATTCCCGCCTCGGCCTTGCAGACTGCGCATGAAGGGTGAAGCACAATTTGCCGCAGTCGGGCGTGGCAATCGATCTGTATAATGACAGCGGCTCTTGCAAGAGCAGGGATGATACCCCGAAGCCAACGAAGTTAAGCCGCCGCGGCCATCCGGCAGCGCCGGACCTGATCCGAAATCTTCAAGCGCAGTTTCTTTGATTGGATCGGAAATAGCTGAAAAGAACGTGACCGGCAAGGGTATTTCACCGTCGAATGGTTGCAGCGCTTGTTGCAAAAGGAGAGAAAATGAAACGGTTTGCATGGATTCTCGTGGTTATGATGCTCGCGTCGCCCGCATGGGCCGCCAAAAAAATCACCGTACAACAACTCAAGGATATGTTGGTTTCCTTGCAGCAGGGAAGGAAAACAGACGCCGAAGTGGCCACCGAACTCAAGCAGGTCGAGCTGACCGAAGAGCTCACTCGCTCCGCGATGAACAGCCTGGTCTCGTACGTTTCCGGCCCATTATCGACCGAGCAGATCTACGTTCTTGAGGCGCGCAGCGCCGTGCTGCCGCCCCCGGCTGTCGACCTTCCCGCCACTCCCGCCCCCGATGCCGCCGCGCAAAAGGCCATCCTCGACAAGGCTGTCGATTACACAACAAAGACCTACGCCCAACTGCCGCATTTGACCGCAACCAAAACCACCATACGCTTTCAGGACAATGTCGAGGCTATTGCCACCGTAACGGGGATGCACTCCGGCAGTTCGGACGTAGATCCCAACCTGGTGCAAGCCAACCGCTTCATCCACTACATCAATTCAACAGAAGTGCCGGTCGATACCCAGAACGGCGCCGAAAAGGTGTCCACGGCAAAGGATAAGACCCCATGGGGTCAGAATGGCTATATCGCTTTGCAGGGACAGGGACCGGTTCTGAGCAGCGTACTCCAGGATGCGCAGACCGCCGGCACAATCAGCTGGCTTCGCTGGGAGACCATCAATAAAAAGGCCGCTGCCGTCTTTGCCTTCTCTGTGGACAAGAAGAAGTCCCACTACGCGGTGAGCTATTGCTGCTTCCCGACTTCGGAGCAGACCGGGCTGTTGAGTTATAAGCCGGGAGCCCAGGGCAGCGGAGATTTCACAGCCAAGGGCAATCTGCAGACGCACACCACGTATGACCAGCACTTCAATGCCACGGTGCCCTATCACGGCGAGATCTTCGTCGATCCGGATTCGGGAATCGTGGTCCGGCTCAACCTGCAGGCTGAGTTCAAAGCCGCCGACGACGTTCAGCAGGAAGACCAGCGCATCGATTACGGCCCGGTGAAGGTTGGCGCAACAGCCCTGGTCCTTCCCACCAAGGCCGTCATCGACACCAAGGTGATTCCCAATGGCGACTCCGGCTCCGCCAAGTTCACCATCCGCCGCACACTCTTCACCTCCGAGTACAAGAATTACCAGCTGGCCGCTCAGTAGCTCGCCGGCAACTTCAACAATACCAACGGCGCGGCGGCTGCCACCATCAGCCGCCGCGCCGTTCCGCTGACTGGAATGTTGCTCGCCGGCAATGCAATTTTTCGGTCCAGGGAGCGCAACGCAATATTTCAAGAGAGTGACGCGATGAAACGGTTGGGTTGAATTCTCGTGGTTTTGATGCTGGCGTTGCCCGCGATCACTATGTGATCGCGAACTGGCAGTTCCTCCCAGTTTTCTCTTCCCTTCGCGCCCCATCTCTGCCATACTTGTGAGTGTCCACCTCGTACAGCCAATCCCAACAATCGAAGAGTGAGGTTGCATCCATGTCGGCAAAGTATGTCTTTGTGACAGGCGGAGTTGTGTCCAGTTTAGGCAAAGGTTTGGCGGCGGCCTCCATCGGCTGTTTGCTGGAAAGCCGCGGCCTGCGCGTCAACATGATGAAGTTCGACCCCTACCTCAACGTCGATCCGGGCACCATGTCGCCCATCCAGCACGGCGAGGTCTTCGTCACCGACGACGGCGCCGAGACCGACCTCGATCTGGGCCATTACGAGCGCTTTACTCACGCGCCCTTGTCGCG
>PMTP01000108.1 GCA_003167305.1 Acidobacteriaceae bacterium | reverse complement strand
CCCTTACGCCGCGGCTTTCTGCTTGGCTATCTGTGCGGCGTGCTTTGGTTCGGCGGCAACTGCTACTGGGTCCGCGACACGATGTCCCATTACGGCGATATGCCGCCTGGAGCCCCGACGCTGCTGCTGGTCGCCTTCAGCCTCTATCTTGGGCTTTACTTTGGCTTCTTCGGTCTGGCTCTCGTTCTGGTGCGCCGGGCCACGGGTAGCGCGCGCCTCACGCTCGTCGCCGCGCCTTTCCTGTGGGTCGCCATGGAACTGGCCGCCGCCCGCATTACCAGCTTTCCCTGGGATCAACTCGGCTACTCCCAGGTGGACAACGGGCTGTTGACGCAGCTTGCGCCCTGGACCGGCGTTTACGGCATCAGTTTTGTGCTGGTGGCCGCAAACGCGCTGCTCGGTGGAGGGTTGCTACTGGACCGCTATCCCTCCCTTGATCCGGCGCATCCCTACGAGGAACTCCGTGCCCCATCCTTGCGCCTTTTTCCTTGCGCAAGGGTGGAAAACCTCAAACCAATTTCGGGCCGGATCAGCGGGTGGTTCTGGGGGATTGCTGGAGCAGTTCTGGTAGCAGCCGGAATGGCGGGCAATCTCCTTTCGCCGCCTAAGCCAGCCCCCACAGCCACCGCCGTCCTGATCCAGCCCAACCTAAACGTCTCCGGCGACAATCGCTGGCTGCGCCCCGGCGAATGGGAGAGCCACATCGCCGAGTTCCAGCGGCTGGCCGGTGAACAGTGCAAGACCTACATCGCCGGAATCCCTCAGACCGGGGTCCCCAACGACAGGTCTTCGTCGTTGGGGTGGAAGACCGGCGCGCCCGCGGGTGAGATCGTCTGCCCGCCAACCCCCACGCATCCCGACCTGATCGCATGGCCGGAGTCGCCCGCGCCCTTTATCGATAATGATCCGCGCTTTCAGCAGGCGCTTGTCTCCATCGCCCGCCAGGAGCAGGCGCCGTTGGTTGTGGGCGCTATCGGAGTCTCCCTCGCCGAGCCGGAGCCGGGAGTTGCGCCGGGCGGCTACCGCATCTACAACTCCGCGCAGGTCGTCGGAGCGGACGGCGCGCGCGTGGGCCGCTACGACAAAATCCATCTTGTCCCCTTCGGCGAGTACATTCCCTTCCGGCGGCTTATCTTCTTTGCCCACGCGCTCACCGGCAGCGTCGGGGAGACCGATCGCGGAACGGAGCGCAAAGTCTTCCGCCTGAATGGCCACCGCTACGGAGTCTTTCTCTGTTACGAGTCAGTCTTTGCCGACGAGGTGCGCCAGTTCGCGCAACTGGGCTCCGAGGTGCTGGTCAACCTCAGCGACGACGGCTGGTACGGCGACACCAGCGCACCCTGGCAGCACTTGAACATGGCGCGCATGAGGGCCATCGAGAACCGCCGCTGGCTGCTGCGCGACACCAACAACGGCGTCACCGCGGTCATCGACCCCTACGGCCGCGTCCGCCAGAGCATTCCCCGCCACCAGGCCGACGCGCTGCCCGCCGGTTATGGCTTCCGTCAGGATGTGTCCTTCTACACCGCCCACGGCGACATTTTTGCGTATCTCTGTGCCATACTTGGTTCAGGGATGGTTGGCTGGTCGGGGAGAAAACTTCTGCGCCAGTGGATTGCCGCCTCATAGTTCAAAACCAAGTCAGGTCTCAAGAGCCAAGCCATGTCGTTGAACGATCTCGAATTCGCTTACGCTCCCGTCCGCGATCAAGTGCGCGACCTGCGGGAGTATCTTTGACCCTGCTCGTATTCGCAGGGAACTCGCCGAAATAGAAAATAAGCTGGCCGATCCGGCGCTCTGGTCCAATCCCAACGCGACTAAACCTTTAATGCGCGAGAAAAAGCGCCTGGAGGTGATGGTGGCCGACGATGAGGAGCTGTTGCGCCGCACCGGCGAGATCGAGACCTACATCGAGCTGGCCCGCGAGGGCGAGGACGTGCTCGGCGAGATCGAGAGCGAGATCAAGGCGCTGGCTGTATTCAACGAAGATCTCGAAGCCCGGACGATGCTCAANNGAGCAGCAGGGCTTCAAAACCGAGATGAACGACTACCAGGACGGCGAAGAGGCGGGCATCAAATCCGCCACCTTCACCATCCTCGGCGAGTACGCCTTCGGCCAACTGGCCGGCGAGAGCGGCGTTCACCGGCTGGTGCGCATTTCGCCCTTCGACCAGGCCAAGCGGCGGCACACTTCGTTTGCCTCTGTCTATGTTTCGCCGGAGATCGACGAGACCATCCATGTAGACGTGAAGGGGGAAGACCTGCGCATCGACACCTACCGCAGCGGCGGCAAGGGCGGCCAGCACGTGAATACTACGGATTCAGCCGTGCGCATGACCCACCTGCCCACGGGCATCGTGGTCTGCTGCCAGAACGAGCGCAGTCAGCACAAGAACCGCGAGAAAGCGATGAAGATTCTGCGCTCTCGGCTCTATGAATACGAACTCGACAAGAAGCGCGCCGTCACCAAGAAGCTGGAAGACTCGAAGCTGGAAATCAACTTCGGCTCGCAGATCCGCTCTTACGTCCTGCAGCCCTATCGCATGGCCAAGGACCATCGCACCAAGGTCGAGGTGGGCGACGTGGACAAGGTGCTGGACGGCTACCTGGAGCCCTTCCTGCGCGGCTATCTGCTGGCCAAGCGCCGCGGCACCGCTGTAGCCGTCGAGCCGGACGACGACCTGGAAGTGTAGCGGCCGGCGGTATACTTTCCCAGAGCGAAGAATCGTGAGGTTGCATTCGATGACAGAGAGACGATTTGGACTGGCTGATTGGAGCCGCGCCGGTGTGGTTGTTGGCGCATTGCTTTTGGCGCTGGTGCTGCCGCACTGCTCCGCCGAGGAGCCCACTGCCCACCCCACGTTAGCTCTGGGTTCTGCTGCCCCGGATTTTTCGCTGCCGGGAATCGACGGCAAGACCCACACGCTGGCCGACTATAAGGCCACCAAGGTGTTGGTGATCGTCTTCACCTGCGATCACTGTCCCACGGCGCAGCTCTACGAGTCGCGGCTGAAGAAGCTGGTGGACGATTACCAGGGCAAGAGCGTCCAGTTCGTGATGATTCAGCCCAACGACCCGGATGCCGTGCGGCTGGATGAGCTGGCGTGGACCGATGTGGGCGACGGCCTGGAAGACATGAAGGTCCGCGCGGCCTACCGGCACTTCAACTTCCCTTATCTTTACGACGGCGCCACACAGGCCACGGCCAACGCCTACGGCCCCAAGGCCACTCCGCACGTCTTCATTTTCGATGCCCAGCGCAAGCTGCGCTTCGAGGGCCGTGTGGATAACAGCCAGCGCGAGTCACTGGTCACGACACAGGACACGCGTAACGCAATCGACGCCCTGCTGGCCGACAAGCCTGTCGCCGTCGATCATACCGGCGTCTTCGGCTGCTCCACCAAATGGAAGTCGAAGATTGCCAGCGGCCAGGAGTATCTCAAAAAAATTGAGGCCGAGCCGGTGAAGCTCGATGAAGCCACGGCCGAGACGCTCAAAAAACTGCGTGCCAATCCTACCGGCAAGCTGCTGCTGGTGAACTTCTGGGCCACCTGGTGCGGCCCCTGCGTGGTCGAGTTCCCCGACCTGGAGACGACCTACCGGATGTTCCGGATGCGCGATCTCGACATGGTCACGGTGGCAACGAATCTGCCCGATGAAAAACCCGGTGTGATGAAGTTCCTCCAGAAGCAGCACGCCACAGGGCGCAACCTGATCTTCGCGTCTAATGATACATATGCGATGCAGGCGGCCTTCGATCCCAAGTGGGAGTCGGGCGTGCCCTATACGATACTGCTCGCGCCCGACGGCAAGGTGCTCTACAAGCAGACCGGCGACCTGGACGTGCTGGCCCTGCGGCGGGTGATCTTGGCCAATCTGGACGACGCCAGCTACCTCGGCCATCGTGCGTACTGGGCCAGCAAGTAGTGGCGAGCACGTTTGTGCGTTGTTAGCGGAGTTAGCGTTATTCGCAGAGTGAGCGGAGTTAGCGCCGCTTCAAGGGGCCTGATCAAAACCATGCGTCTTCCACGCTTCGTTTTCGCGCTTTTCTTTCTGCTCGCCGCGAGCATACCCGCGTGGGCGGCGTCGAGTTCCTTTGATGCGGACCATGTGCGCGTACAGCTTGTCTTTCGCAAAGCTCAACTCTTTCCGGGCGCGGGCGATTATGGAGGCCTCTACTTCAAACTGGAACCGGGCTGGCACGTCTATTGGAAGAATCCGGGCGATGCCGGCGAACCACCGCATATTCACTGGACGCTTCCCGAAGGAGTGACGGCTGAGCCGTTGCAGTTCACGGCGCCGAAGCGGCTGCCGCTTGGGCCGTTAATGGACTACGGATACGAGAATGAAGTCCTCTTCCCGTTCCGGCTGGTGATTGCAAAATCGGTGAAACCGGGAACTGCGGTTTTGCACGCCAAAGTCGATTGGCTAGTCTGCCGCGGGAGTTGCATTCCGGGCAAAGCGGATCTCGAAATCACGCTGAAGATTCGTGCAACCGCCCCTGCAGGAGAACCGGATGATGGGCCAGGCGCAGAGATTTGGAGACGGTTGGCTGTTCTACTCCCCGACGCACTGCCGCCAAGCGAACGCGCAACTTTCCGTCCAACAAAAGAAGGCTTCCGTCTCACCGTCGAAACCGGCCAGCGTGAACTTTCAGCAACGTTTTTCCCGGAAGACCAAGACATCATCGACAATCCGGCCCCGCAAAAACTCACGCCGACCCCCAAAGGCTTGATTCTCGACCTCAAAAAAGATGCGAGCCTGACAGTAAATCCTGCGCAGTTGAGGGGGGTTCTGGAGCTTTCCGGCGGACGGGCGTATGAGATTGTGGCGTTGCCGCCGGGGGTGACGGCTGCGCCTGTGGAACAAGGGACAGCGGGGGGCACACTCTCCGCAGAGCAAGCCTCAGGGCCTAAAGCCCCGGCCTACCCAACTGTACCCTTCAACGGAGCAGGCAACTCCTCAGCGGGTCCAGGATCGGCTGGTTTTTGGGCGAGGCTCATCAGAGTAACCGGCCTCGCTTTTCTCGGCGGCCTGCTGCTGAATTTGATGCCCTGCGTCTTTCCAGTGCTGTTTCTCAAGGCATTGGCGCTGGTTCACTCCGGCCATAGGGAGCTGCACAAGCTGCGGACGCATGGACTGGTCTATGCCGCCGGCATTTTGGTCTCCTTCTGGGCGCTGGTCGGTGTGCTACTGGGGTTGCGCGCGGCGGGGGCCACGCTAGGCTGGGGCTTCCAGTTCCAGTCGCCGGTTTTTCTGGCGCTGATGGCCGGGCTACTCTTCTTTCTGGGCCTGTCGCTGGCCGGGCAATTCGAGATCGGCCTGACGCTGACCAGCGCGGGCGGAGCGCTTGCCCAGAAGCAAGGCTACACGGGCAGCTTCTTCACCGGCGTATTGGCTGTAGTAGTGGCCACGCCCTGCACCGCGCCCTTCATGGGAGCGGCCATCGGCTATGCGTTGGCCCAATCCCCGGCGGTCACCTTTGCCGTTTTCACGGCGCTCGCTGTTGGTCTGGCAGCTCCTTATGTGGCGCTCACGCTGCAACCGGCCTGGACGCGCCTGCTGCCCAAGCCCGGCGTATGGATGGAGGTGCTGCGCCAAGCCGTAGCCGTGCCCATCTTCGCTACGGTGATCTGGCTGGCCTGGGTGCTTGCCACAGCCTACGGAGCAAGCGTTCTAGCCGCGCTGCTGGCCAGCTTCCTGCTGCTGGCCATCGCCGGATGGTTCCTGGGCCGCTGGCCGGCGAAACGTTGGACTACAGCCGTAGCAGCGCTCATCCTGTTAGGGGTCATCGCTCTGGCTGTCTCCGGGCAACGGCTGTTTGGAGACGCGAGAGCATCAATAGGACCAACAGGAAATGCGGGGTTGGATTCCGCTGCTGCTGGCGCATGGGAGCTTTGGTCGCCGCAACTCTTGGCAGCCTACCAATCCCAGGGCCGTCCGGTCTTCGTGGACTTTACCGCGGCGTGGTGCCTGAGCTGCCAGGTAAACGAGCGCGTAGCTCTGAATCAGCCGCAGGTGAATCAGGCCTTCCAGACTGCAAACGTGGCCCTTCTGCGCGCCGATTGGACGCGCCACGACGAGACGATCACGCAAGCCTTGATGGCACTGGGCCGTAGCGGAGTGCCCGCTTACGCGCTCTACGCTCCGGGACAGAGCCAGCCGCAGATGCTTCCTGAGGTGCTGACACCGGGGATTGTTACCGATGCACTGGGCAAGCTGCCTAAAGCTGGGCATTAACGTTTGAGGTATCCCAGGTCCCAAAGGCGGGACCTGGGGCTCCCGGCTAAACAGGCTGCGGGAAAAGGCTAATTATTAGGAAATATGCCCGAAAAGTAGAACGCAGTGGCTAAAGTCCAACATTTGTTTTGTTGCACTTGCGGCAAGACTAAAGTCGTGCCCTATTACAAAACAGGCCTGCCATCGAGTTTTTCCGCAACCTGTAAAGCCTACTTCATTTTGCGGTACTTGCGCACGACTGAAATCGTGCCCTGATACAGTGGGAGTCCGAGCAGGTTTCTTTACAGCTCCAGCACATTATCCTCGATGGCCAGGCGCACATTGCCGTCGGATTTGGCGAGGCGGCGGACGGCTTCCGGCTTGTCGACTTTGGCTTTAAGCATCACCAGCGCCACGGGGACGCTGCGGCCGGCGCTCTTGATGATCTGCACCGCAGCCTCGTGGTCGATTTTGCAGGCGCACATCAGGATGCGGATGCCGCGCTCGACCAGCTTGGAGTTCTGCATGTGGACATTGACCATCAGGTTTTCGTACACATAGCCCAGGCGGGTCATGGCGCCGGTGGTGATCATGTTCAAGACCATCTTCTGGGCGGAGCCGGCCTTCAAACGCGTGGAGCCGGAGATGACCTCGGGGCCAACGTCGGCAATGATGGTGATGTCGGCGGCCGCGGCCAGAGGGGTCTCGTGATTGCAGGTGACGGCGGCGGTGTGGGCGCCGCGGGCGTGGGCATAGGCTACGGCGGCCACGACGTAGGGCGTGCGTCCTGAGGCGGAGACGCCCACCACAACGTCCTTGCGCGTGGGGCGGCGCCGTGCGATGTCCCGCTGGCCCAACTCCTCAGAGTCTTCGTTGACCTCGACGGCCGAAGCTAACGCTTTGGGTCCGCCGGCCATGATGTACTGCACCTGTCCGGGGGCCGTCGAATAGGTGGGCGGGCATTCGGAGGAGTCCAGCGCGGCAATCCGCCCGCTGGAACCGGCGCCGACGTAGATCAGCCGGCCGCCCTCGCGCAGGCTGCGCGCCACCTGGTCTATGACCAGCGCAATCTCCGGAATCGCCTTCTTGACCGCCGAGGCAATCTTCGCGTCCTCGTGGTTGATGATGCGGGCGATCTCCAGCGCGGATTTGGTGTCAAAGCCTTGAGAGGCTTCGTTCTGGCTCTCGGTTGTCAGTTGCTGAAGCTGGGAGGCCTGGTCTTTCCGGGGTTCGATTCCCAGGGCGCCGGCTGTCTCCTGCATCGTCGAACTGGTTAGCATCGCGTCAGTCCCCGAGTTTTTATTGTAACTGGAAAACAGTCAACTCCAACGAGAATTCTCAAGAACTGAGCGGAGTTGAGCAGCGCGACCCGCATTTGTCTTACAGCGCCTCACGAATGGCGTCGTGAAAGGCGGGCCTTACCTGGCGAATCAGTTGGCTCTGGCGGCCGGGCCAGGTGCGATTCGTCAGCAGCACAACAGCAATCCCGGCTTCCAGGTCGATCCACAGCGAGCAGCCGCTGAAGCCCAGATGGCCGATGGACTGGGGCGAAAAATGCCGGCCGGATGAAGAGTTTTCCGAGGGCGTATCCCAACCCAACGCCCGCGAAGATCCAGGCGGGCGTTGCCTTTGGGCAAAGAGCTCGACCGTCGTCGCGTCAAAGAGGCGAGCCCCTCCGGAGTTGGAAGCCGCGGCGAGAATCTCGCGGGCAAAGTACAGCAGATCGGGCACATTGGAAAACAGACCGGCGTGACCGGCTACGCCTCCCAGCAGCCAGGCGTTTTCATCCTGGACCTCGCCCTGAATGAGGCGATGGCGGAAGGTAGTGTCCTCCTCAGTGGGCGGAATGAGGTTTCGCGCCTCGGCGGGAGGGCAAAAGCTCGTTGCCATCAAGCCCAGAGGCTGAAAGATTTCGCGCCGCACCCAAGGCGCGAGGACTTCGCTGGTCAGCGCTTCGAGCGCCTTGCCCAGGAGAATGAAGCCGGGATCGGAGTACTCCGCTCGCGCCCCCGGCTCGGCTTTGAGCGACAGCTCCAGGCAGGCTCTCAAGAGCGCATCGGGCGTGGCGGCGGTGCGGAAGAACTCGACGTAGCCCGGCAGCCCGGAGTTGTGGGCCAGCAGATGGCGCAGCGTCACGCGTCGGGCCGGGTCGCCCGGAGCGCGGGTCACCACAAAGCCGGGCAGCAGCTCGCTCAGGGGAGTCTCCAGGCGCAGCAGGCCCCGCTGGTGGAGAAGCATGACCGTGGCGGTGGTCGCGGCAATCTTGGTGATGCTGGCTACGTCGTAGACGGTTTCCGGGGTGACGGCGGGGGAGGCTTCGTCATAGGTGAAGCAGCCCCGCGCGTCCAGAAGCACAACTTCACTGCCGGCCAGCACTCCAAAGGTGCAGCCGGGAAAGGCGCGCGCGTCGATGGCTTCGTCGAGCACGCGGCAGGCGGCGGCAAAACGGCCACATGGGCTCGCGGGCAGGGCAACGGACGGAGTGTCTTCGGAATTCATCGCTCGTTTGCATCGTATCGCAAATCGGGCGGTCGCGAACCGTCTCAGGCCTGGGGCGGCGAAGGCGGCTGTGGCGGGTAGGGGGGCTGCGGCATCCAACCCTGCTGCGGCGCGGGCACAACCTTCCAATCAGCGAAGGCCAGCACGTAGAGCAGTACCAGGGTGCCCAGCGACGGAATGAGGCAGACCAGACAGAGCCAGGGCGTAAAACCGGCCTTCTTCAGGATGAACCAGAAGGGCACCATGACAATGGCAATCGCCACCAAAATGATGATGGGGATGATCGCGAGCATGATCATGACAATATGCCGGACCATCTCAGGATCAGGTTGGTTTTGCAGAAGAAACGCCACATATTGCATACAGAACACTCCGGGAGTGGAATGGAAACTCTGAGCCAAGATATAGCCAAACAACGGAATTCGCAATGGTAAACGGCCGAAAGCATTGAATTCCGCCTCCCGGGCGCCGTGCAGTCAGGAGCAAATAGCCTTGACCAACTTGACCAAACTGGCAAATCGGTCCACAATCTGAATAGAGGAAGATAGCCATGGCAGCAAATCAGATTCCGCCGTCCGAGCCGGAGGATACGGCAAAGAAGCC
>PMTP01000185.1:623-17136 GCA_003167305.1 Acidobacteriaceae bacterium | reverse complement strand
ATCGAGGCTCTGACCGTTGAGCAGCCCGTGCACGCCGAGAAGCTGCTCGATGTAAGCCATTGCGTGCTGCTGAGAATCCCGGGAGGCGTAGGAAACAGCTCGCCAGATCAACGCGTAAGCGCGATTGATGAGCGCCAGTGCGGAGAGAATCGCCTCCGCCTCACCAAATTCAAAATGCACACACGCCACTCCGCGCCGCTCCATGGCATTGTCCATGCAGGGAAGGTCGTCGAAGATAAGCGATGCGGTGTGGAAGTATTCGAGCGCGATCGCCAGATCGCGCGCAGCCCCGGCATCCAGCCCGTAGGCCGACGCCACCAGCAGAACCATGCGCGGGCGGATGAGGCTGCCGGGATGGTCAAGCACATGGCGCAGTGCCTCTTCAAAACGCGGATCGAGCGTGGAGGGCAGCGGAAGGCCCGCGCTGAAGGCATCTGCAATGGGAGTATTGCTCAAGTTGTTCATACAGCCGCTTTGCGCGTCCATCTCCTGGTTCTCTTCGTTTTCCTTTGGCCGGCCTTTTGGATGCGCGGGAGAATCAATAGGATGATTCTCCCGCGCGTCTGACTCAACTGCAATTCATGATTGAGACGGATTCTTTTCTTGATTGGAGAGCGAAAAATGCCGCCCGGCTTCATGAAGATTTGTTCATCGTTGGGGAATTGAATTGTCTCCTGTAGATAAGACTAGTAGATATGCATGACAGTGAGCCGACGCCATCATGACAATATGTTCATCCACGTATTCCTTCAGTCTTTCCCTGTTTTGATTTCAATTTTGGGTCGATTCAATAAAAGCCTTGTGAAATGCACTAATATCTCATCATGCGGCTATTGCTTGTTGAAGACGAAATCGATATACAAAGCTTCCTGCGCACTTCGCTGGAAGAAGCTGGTTATGAGGTGGAGGCGGCAGCGGACGGCAAGACGGCCGAGCTTCTGGCGGTTGACGGCTCGTTCGACATACTGATCGTTGACCTCGGTCTGCCCGATATAGACGGAATCAGCTTGATTCTCAAGTTGCGTCAACTTGGGGTGCGTGCGCCGGTGCTGATTCTCTCGGCGCGGCGTAGTGTCGATGACCGGGTGCGCGGCCTGGAGCAGGGCGGCGACGATTACCTGACCAAGCCGTTTGCGCTCGCCGAGCTTCTGGCCCGGCTGCGCAATCTGCTCAGGCGCAACAGTCCGCCGGCGAGCGAGGCGACCCGGCTGCGCGTTCTCGATCTTGAGCTGGACCTGCTACGCCGCGAGGCTACTCGATCCGGGCAGATTTTGCAGCTTACGCCGCAGGAATTTGTGTTGCTCGAATACCTCTGCCGCAACGCCGGCCGTGTCGTGACTCGCTCGATGATTCTCGACAAGGTCTGGGGAATGCGCATTCAGCCGGATACGAATGTCGTGGATGTTCACATTTACCGGCTGCGCGGCAAGGTCGATGGCCCCGGACAGAAGCCGCTGATCCGCACACTGCGAGGAGTGGGGTATGTCCTCAAAGACCGCTAAGCCCGTCATGCACAGCGCCGCCTGGCGCATCTCTCTTTGGGCAACCCTGGCGTTTGCCTGCGGCACGTTGCTGGTCTTTGTCTTTCTGCATCAGTTTGTCGCCAACGACATTCAGCGGCGCAGCGATGCGTGGCTCTCGGGCGAGGTGGAGGTGCTGGGCGATGTGGCCGAGCAGACGCCCAAGAACGCTCTCTACGACCGAGTGGTTGGAGAGGTGGCCGAGTTGGCGGGCAAGGAAGTGCCCAACAAGGATCTTTCCGCAGGCACATCAAACGACTCCGTCTTCTTCCTGCAAACCAGCGCAGGCGGCGCACCCATGCTGTGGGTTGGCGCGGGCAGCGGCGAAGAAAACCTGAAGGCCATCCGGGCCGCAAGGATTGCACCCGACCGCCCGACGGATCTGCGCGTGCGTGGCTTCGGCATTCCTTTTCGCGTCGCTGCAACGCGCATCGATGACGGGAGCTACATCTATCTGGGACTCTCGGAGAGGGATGAGCTGCGCGTACTTCGCATCATGCGGCTGCGCTTCCTCCTGTTGTGGCTGCTGCTTGTTCTTCTCGGCTTCGGTATTGTCTTCTATACCGCACATCGAATGCTGAGTCTTGTCCGGCGGATTACCGAAGCGGCATCCAGAATCGGACATTCCGATTTAAGTGCACGTGTGCCGACCAGCGCGCGCCGGGACGAGGTTGGCAGCCTGGCCCTGACGTTGAACCATATGCTCGACCGCATCGAGAATTCGATGCATCAGTTGCATACCATTACAGATTCTCTGGCGCACGATCTGCGCAGCCCATTGACGGCAATCCGCGGCAAACTGGAGATGTCCTTGTCGGCAGGTTCCCTGGACGACAATTCCGAGCCGATTGTCTCGGTGATCGAGGAGCTGGACCGGCTGACGGAATTTCTGAACAAATCGTTGGACGTAGCCGAGGCCAAAGCCGATGCGCTGCGCCTCACGCGATGTGAGATTGACCTCGAAGAGTTGCTCCGAATCATGATCGATCTCTACGAACCATCGATGTCGGAAAAGGGTTTGCAGATCAGTCTGCAAAGCGGTGGGCCGCTCAAGATCGAGGCCGACGAGGCGATGATTCATCGCATGATCGCCAATCTCTTTGACAATGAACTGAAGCACCTGCCTGCGGCCAGCACAATCAACCTGCTACTTAAGGCCGATGAAAGCGGCGCTTCTTTGATTCTGGAAGATGACGGGCCGGGCTTCGATCCGGAGATACTGCCTCATCTCTTCGAACGCAGAGTGAAGGGAAGAAAGTCGAATGGCCACGGGCTTGGCTTGGCCTTCATCGATGCCGTGGTGCGCGCCCACGGCGGAGCCGTTTCAGCAGGCAATCGCGACTGCGGTGGAGCGCGCATTATCATCAACCTGCCTCTCTAAGCATCCGAATCAACAGGATGAGCCCATCCAAAGGATGACAAAACTTCATCACCAAATCCATCATTTCTTCCGGGACACACTGATTGCAAGCGAATAGGTGATCCATGAGCCTGTCCCTGATCGGTCCAACAGCCCCCGAAACGAGCGCGCCCCAGCCCCAGAAGGCTGCTTCAGCGCAAGCCCCAGCACTATCCTCGGCTACACTGCAACCAGACACGCTAACCATCAGCCCTGAAGCTCAAAAAGCGGTGAGCGGAGACACCGATCACGACGGAGGCTCGCACTAAGGAAGCTCCAATCAAGTCACCCTGCGCGTTTGATCAGAATGGCCGCTTGAGTCAGAGTGCATCATCAGATAACGATCCCGGCAGCGAACCCACCCGGAGATTTCCGATTTTCTATCTGCTTTGTCAACGATTGTCCTTCTCTTGCGTGGAGTTCAGGAACGCATTGCTCTCATTGGAGCCGTGAATGTTGGAGTGACAGCTTGTACACGACTGGCCCTGCGCCGAATGGCTGTGCGCGGGCACGGCAGGCTGGCCTGTCATCGAGTTCAACGACGGCGAATGGCATTGCAGGCAGATCGTATTCACATTGGCTTGAGTTAGCAGTTTGGGATTCGCTCCCCCGTGCGGGAAGTGACAGGCAGTGCATCCTTCAGCCTTGACCGCGGCGTGCTCATAAACGAAAGGTCCGGCCATCGCGGCGTGGCATTTTGTGCATACAGCGAACTGCCAAGCGGAAGTGTGGCGTTGACTCTCTCGATCATCACCGTGTGCATCGTGGCAATCAGTACACTGGATCAACCCCTCTGCAACCTTGTGGCGGAAGGGCATGGAGAATTGCGGCTTGATGTCATTGTGGCATTGATAGCACAGTTCAGGCTGCGCCAGCTTGAGCAGATGCTTCGGCGCTACGGCGGCATGGACGCTATGACAGCCGGCGCAGCTCACATTACCCTTGCCGTGGGATGAGCGCTCAAAGTTTACGTGCCTGCCGCCGTGGCAGGCCTGACATTTTTCATCCACATCTTTGGCCGTGGCTGTAGCAGGATCAAAGATCGATGCAACGTCGCCGCCCTCTTCGTGCGCTTTGCCGGGGCCGTGACAGCTTTCGCAGGTCACGCCTTTGCCGCCGGGCATTCGCGCTCCGCTATGCGGATTGCTGTCAAAGTTCTTCACTACCTCTTTGTGACAGGTAGCGCAGACGGCTGTGTCCGCAGAGTCGGTCGAGGCATGTTGCATTGCCTGTTGGCCGTCGGGATTGGCTTCGCCTGTCTGAGCCGCCATTGCTGTGGCGCATAGCATCGCCACACCGAACAACAGCCTGAAGCGGGCTTGCAGAACGAGCCTTTTGCCCACGGCCGCAGCCTTGAGCTTACGCAATACCGACTCGCCGCTTTGGCATACTTTCATTGCGCCGGTGGCCTCTCTTCCCCACTCGGCGGAAGCTGTGCGGTTGGCGGGCCGTCAGACGGCTGGATCTTAAAGGGCTCTGGGCCCAGGTGGCCGCGATGGCAGGTGCCGCAGGTGACCGGAGCGCCGGAGCTGTCGATCATGGACACGTAATTCGTGTTGATATCCTCGGTCATCTTGAACATGAGGCGTGCGGCGTCCTTCATGGGCTTAGTGTCGTCGGCAAAGTTGAGGCGCGGGCGGCCGTTGGGGCCGATATTCTGAGGATCCGCCGTGTGGCAGGAGTCGCAGTGAGTGCCCAGTGAGGCTGACCACCTCTCCATGATCTCGTGAACCTGCTGACCGGTCAGATCTTTGGGCAAGACTTTGAGATTAGTGGGCGCTGGATAGACGCGGGGTTCAGCGGGCGGCGGAGCTGTGGCGCTCGGTGGAGTTGCGGGGGGTTGGGCAGGCGTGGCGACCGCGATGGCCACCACCGCAAGCAGAACTGCCGCAGAAGGAAGAAAAAGAACCGATAACTTCACTGAACCCTCGTTGCCGGATAGCTTGATCTTCTCCGATGCTTTACCACGCGTCCTTTGCCTTCTGCTGCTTCGACCAGAGGTAGTCCGCAATCCGGTTGATGTCTTCGTCGCTCAGGACGTTCTTCCATGATGGCATATAGAGCGGCGGAGTGGGTCCGGCGGTATTGTCCAGCGGAGGCACCCTGCCATTGCGGATGATCGCGATGACCTCGTCCTTGGTGTAGTCGTCGGAGACGTGCAGCAAAGAAGGCACCTCGCCGCCCTGAGCGTTGGGATTGGCCACGCCTCCTTGCAGCTCCGTCCCGTGGCAGCCGACGCATCCAAAGCGGGAGAAGTTCTGTTTGCCCGCTTCGATGGCGATCTCCTCGGTGGTCATCGCCCGTGCTCTGCGCGAGAGAACCGCCTGCGCGTCCTCCGGAGTGGCGGAAGACATATAAGCCACCAGCGCCTTGCGGGCATTGGTCTCCAGATCGTATTCCGGCATCGCGCTGCCCGGATAAACCAGTTCGGGATTCACCAACTGCTCGTCGAGCCATTCGATTGAGTGGCGCTTGGTGACGCCGAGCAGGTCGGGCGCGGTCTTTGCGCCCACACCTCCAACGGCATGACAACTGATGCAGTTCTTTTCGACAAACAATTGCCGGCCATATTCCGGGCTGGGAATCAGACGAAGGCTGGAAAAATAGCTTCCCATCTCTTCGTTGGTAAGCGAAAGCATGTAATACGTGAGATCGCGCGCCTGATCTTTGGTGAAGTGGAAGTTGGGCATCGCCGAACCCGCGGAGACCGCGTTGGGCGNNCGGCAGCCCTGGGTTTCAAAGAGGCGGTGGCCCGCGGTCAGCTCCGGTACGCCGGGCACTTCGCCTTCCTTGTGGCAGCGGCCGCAGGAGGCGCGAATGTAGTCCTTGGAGAGCAGCGGATTAGGCCAGAAATCGACCTTCCCGTGCGCGCTTTCCTTGTCGGTGGCCAGACCCTGGCCGCCATGGCAGATAGTGCAGCCGAACTTGGAGGGAATATGCGGGCCGAGATTCTCGTGATAACGGAAGGGCTCAGGCGCGTTCTTCATCGTGGGATCTTCGACGCCCAGGTGGCACGTGGTGCAGCGGTCCACGCGCTGCAAACCGGGCAGCAGAACCTGGTGAATCTCCGGCGGCGTGGCCAGAACTGCAGCCTTGGTAATGGCGTTCGGCTCCTCCTGCGCCTCAAGCTGCAGGAAGTTGCGTTGATAAGTCTTCCAGGATGGTGTGTTGGCCTGCCAAGCGGCGGCAAGAATCAGAGCCAACGCAAGAAGACTGAGCGCGAAGAAGAGTTGCTGTAGTCTGCGTTCCATTACTCAGCACCTCCGACAACATGAACCCACGGTGGAACCAGCGCCCAGCCCGGTCCGCGGAAGAAGGTTCCCACGATGATCAGGGCCAGGTTGGCGACAACAAAGATGGTGAAGAGCCAGAGAATCAGCTTGCGGTCGCCGGGGCGACGGCTGGGATTCCGATCCAGATACGGAATCGCCAACAGCGCCAGGACCATCAGCGCCGGGGCAACCACGCCGCCCAGAAAAGCGGAGTGGCTGACCAATTCCTGAAGCCCTAGAAAATACCACGGCGCCTTGGCCGGATTGGGCGTCCTGGCCGGATTGGCCAGCTCCTCAAGCGGCGCGTTGAGAAAGAGCGACATCGTCATGATGGTGGTGACTGTGGCCATCAGAACGACGGCCTCGCGCACAAAGGCATAGGGATACGAGAAGACCGTATCCTCTTCCTCTTCGGGAGTCACGGTCTCGAAGATGGGTTTCCCACTGACCACCTCCATCAGCCCGTAGGTCTTGTCTTTGGAGGTGGCTGATGCCTGCATCGGTACTGCCACTGCCGGTGCGCCGATGACGACCAGCTCCTCCTTTTTCCCTTTGAGCTTCCAGACCGGACGCGAGAGTCCGCCGTCCTTGCGGACGCGCCAGAAGTGAACGATGGTCAGCAGGATCATCGCGGCGGGAAGGACTGCGACGTGCAGAACATAGAAGCGAATCAGTGCGCCCTCGCCGACGCTGTGGCCGCCGAGAAGCAATTCACGAAGCTGGCCGCCGATCAGCGGCGCATAGCTGCCAATGTTGGTCCCGACAGTGATCGCCCAGTAGGCCAGCTGATCCCAGGGCAGCAGATAGCCGGTGAAAGAGAGGCTGAGCGTGAGCAGCAGCAGCAGCACGCCGATTACCCAGTTAAATTGGCGCGGCTTCTTATACGAGCCGGTGTAGAAGACCCGGCACATATGCAGGAAGACGCAGATCACCATGCCATGCGCCGCCCAGCGATGCATATTGCGCAGAAATGTTCCCATGAAGACGGCAAACTGCAGGTCCTTCATATCCTGATAGGCCTGCGCTGGATAGGGCCGGTAGTAGACCATTAGCGCGATTCCCGTAGTCAGCAGGATGAGAAAGAGAAAGAAGGTGATAAAGCCCAGGTAAAAGGTGTGCCTGAACTTCATATTCTCTTTCTTCACCTTGGCGGGATGGATGTGCAGCCACACGTTGAGAAAGACCAGTTCGGACTTTCCCTTGTCGGTGGAGAGCGGGTCGCGCCGCACAATCGATTGCCAGATTTCGCGGATCAGATTCATCGTTACACCATCAGCCGGTAGTTGGGCGGTACGACCTTGTCTTTGTTGACGAGCAACTTGCCATCGCGCGCCATCGTCACTTCAAACCAATCCAGGGCGCGCGGCGCGGGGCCGTGCTGCACCGAGCCGTCGGCGGCAAAAACGCTGCCGTGGCAGGGGCAATGGAAGCGCTGGTCGCTGGAAAAGTGCGCCACAGTGCAGCCCAGATGCGTGCAGACCGCGCTGGCTACAGCAAAGCCCTTCTCGCGATCGCGAAAGACGAAGATCTTCTCGTCCACGAGAAAGGTGGGAGGGCCGAAGGGAAAGTCGCCCGGCTCGCCGATCTTGAAGCTCTGCGGCGGCTCATAAAAGACGCTCGGCATCAGGAACCTGATCACGGCGGCCAAGCTGACTCCTACCCCCGAAACCAGAGCGGCCAAGCCGACAGTTCCCCAACTGATCTTGAAAAACTCTCGTCGATTCATATCCCTCTCACCCTCACTCAAAGACTTCCCGTTCCTGTTGCTCCAGGGCCTCCATGGTGATGGCCCCGGTCGGGCACCGCGCGGCGCAGAGGCCGCAGCGAATGCACTTTTCCTCGTTTTTGATAATCGCTCCCGCCTGACCGGCTTCGAGCCCTGCGGCGGGCACTCCATAACGGTTGTGTATGAGCGCTTCGTAGCGCGCGTCGCCCTTCACCTGCGCCAGATCCACGAGGCGCAGGCAGCTCTCCGGGCAGACATCCACGCAGCCGGCGCAGAGGATGCACTTCGAGCCGTCGAAGATGGTATTCACCTGGCAGTTGAGGCAGCGCAACCCTTCGGCGCGCCCCTGCTCCTCGTCGAAGCCCAACTCCACTTCGGCGATTCCGATGCGCCGGTTGGCCGCCAGCACCGGCATCTTCTGCCGAGGCGTGGAGAGGAAGCCGCGCGGCATCTCCCAGTTGGGAAGAATGCGGAAGCGGCTCAGCACCGTCTTCTTCGTCTTGCCGCTGAGGAAGACGTGAATCGAGCGCGCCGCCTTGTGCCCGTTGGCGACGGCCTCAACCAGAATGCGCGGGCCAAAGGCCACATCGCCGCCGGCAAAGACGCCTGGAGCCGTGGTCATCAGGTTTTCGTCGATCTTGAGAATCCCGCGCGGCGTCACCTGTACGCCCTCTTCGCCACTCAAGAACGAAAGGTCGGCCTGCTGGCCGATGGCCAGAATCACGCTGTCGCAGGGAATGATCTTCTCCTCGTCGCTGAAGGCGGGATTGAAGCGGCCGTTTTCGTCAAAGACGGTCAGGCAGTGGCGCACCTTCAAGCCGGTGACCTTGCCGTTCTCGCCGACAATCTCCTTGGGCCCCCAGCCGTTTTCCACGGCGATGCCTTCATGCTCGGCCTCATCGACCTCGCCCTTCCACGCCGGCATCTGCGCTCGCGATTCCAGGCTGACCAGCTCCACCTCTTCCGCGCCGGAGCGCAAGGCCATGCGGGCGGCGTCGAAGGCCGGTTGAAGGCCTTTGGCGTCATCATCCTGATCTGCTTCAGGAAAGATCGCCGACTCCTGCACCAGCCGCACCGCCGCGCGCGCCACGTCGATGGCCACGTTGCCGCCGCCCACCACGACCACGCGCTTGCCCAGCTCAATCTCGAAGCCCAGGTTGACGTTGATCAGAAAATCGATTCCGTTGTACACGCCGGCCAGATGCGCGCCGGGGATGTTCAACTCACGGCCTTTGTTGAGGCCGGTGGCCAGCAGAACCGAGTCGAACTTCGCGCGCAGCTCGGCGAAGGAGAGATCGCGGCCCAGCGTTACGCGGGTGTGCAGCGTCACGCCCATGGCCAGTATGTTATCGACTTCCATCTTAATGATCTCGCGCGGCAGGCGGAACTGGGGAATGCCCAGATACAACATTCCGCCGGGGACCGGAGCGGACTCGAATACTTCCACTTCATAGCCAAGTAAGGCCAGGTCGTGCGCGCAGGTGAGGCCGCAAACGCCCGCGCCCACAATCGCGATGCGCTTGCCGCGCTTCACCGGGGCGGGCAGCTTCTTACGCGCCGGATCGTGGCCCATGCCCAGGTTGTGGCGATCTGTGGCGTAACGCTTCAATGCGCAGATGGCGATCGGCTCGTCGATCTTGCCGCGCCGGCAATTGTCCTCGCAGGGGTGCGCGCAGATGCGCCCCAGCACATAAGCAAAGGGATTGGGCGCGCGGGCCAGAAGATAGGCTTCCTCGTCCTGGGAGATTCCAATCGCCTGGACGTAGCGCCCGCATTCCGTATGAATCGGACAAGCGGAGCGGCAGGGAATATTCTTGTCGAAATACTCCTGGTCCGGGACGGTGATGGAATAGCTCATGAAATCCCCGTTCTGCCGATTGCTGGAGTTGCTCTACCGAAGCCGCTCCTTGCGGGTAACGGCTTCGGCAAGACAAGGCCCCGGCGAACGGGCCTGATGCTCACCGGGGAGGAAGGCAACACCGTCTTGCCCATGCGGGCAAGGCCACACGAGCGGCACTACGATCTAGTGCTGCTGAGCCTTCAACTTCTCAATCTCTTCGTCGCTCAGCGACTTGGAGAACGCAGACGGATTCTTGTCTTTGCGGTTCTCCTGGTCGTAGGCCAGAAACTCGTAGATCGTCTTTCCCTGCGCGTCGCTGATGCCGGAGTTCGGCTTGTGCATCATACGCTTCACATAACGGCTCCACTCCGCAGCCGTCATGGTTGTGTTGATCGGCCGCGCGATGGTGTGGCACTTGGAGCACTTGTCCGTAAAAACCTTGTACCCCTTCTGCTGCTCCGCCGGATAAGCGGAGATGTTGATCTTGTCCGGCCCCTTGTCCTGCGGAAGCGTTACGTTGCTGCTTTGCGCCATCAGAAACAACGGCGCACCGAGACAGGCGATGGTTATGGTGCGAATTGCCTTGTTCATTGCTCTCTCCTTACCACATGTACCGGATGTCCAGCTTGAAAAGTTTGTCGGTGGTGCCTGCGAGAGCCACCGGATCGCCGTCGTGCTCCTGATTATAGGCGGCGCGCAGCACGATGTTTCCCAGTGAAGTGAGTGCGTGCTCGCCGCCGATGCCCCAGGCTTGCGTATGCATCGTGGGATTGGGTGCAATAGTTTCCAGCGCGTGATCATAGCGCGCCATCACCACCGTTCCCGTCTTGAAGTAGTAATCCGCCTCGCCGCGGATAGAGTTAGAGATATAGTGCGACATCGGCCCTCCATCCGGAGGCATCCAGTCATCCTGGCTGCGGATAAAACCGCCCAGAAGATCCAGCTTGTCGAAGAAGAGATAGTTGCCGAAGACGCCCACGCGGTTGAGGGCCGCCCGATAAGTAAAATGAGCATTTCCATTGTCCGGAGTCTGGATCTGGTCCTTTGTCCCGCGGTAGAACATCACCGTAACGCCGCCGTCGGGACCAAACCAATAATCGGCGTCAGCCCACACATCTTTGGAGCTCTTGGTCGAAGAGTCGAGGATCTCGCTGCCGTCCGCATTCAGCCCGTTGGTCACCTTGGCGGAGACGGCAAAGATATTCTTAAAGTAATTCGAGGCGTGCGTGTAGCCAACATCGATGCCGACCGGATGCTGATCGAGCGCGAAGCTGAGCGGATCGACGTTGGTGAGCGTGAAAGCGGGATCTGCGAAGAGGTTATAGAACATCGCCGCCCGTGTTCCCTCGCCCTCCTGCATATGCATCTCGCCGGCCTTGATGAAGTAGCTACTGTTGGCCTTGCCGCCCGTCCAAACGCCGAAGCCCTGCTCCAGATCGTTGCTTCCGCCCTGATAGAGCTCGTAGTGGGCAAAGTAAGAGAAGCCGCTCTCCGGCACCGCGCCGGCCACAAACAGCGCCGCTTCGTCCAGATTGAAGCTGGTGCAGGAGGAACTCGACGATGTGGCGCTTCCACAAGAAGTCACCGGGGACGCCGAAGTCGTGTTGCCTGCATCGGCAACGGTCTTTTCATCGGTGACGCTGGCCTGCAGGATCAATGCCAGCGAGTTGGTGATGCTGAACTTGATGTCCTTGTCCAGGTCGGTGATCTTGGGCGCGGGTTTGGTTCCGTCCATCTCATCGGGCGGCATCCGGTAGCCGAGGCGCTTGAACATATAGCCGTTCTTGTTCAGCGCCGGCGGAACGGTATGGCAGGTGTAGCACTTGACGCCGTATTTGCGGGCAAAGGCCGGAATGGCGTTGCCTGGCTGGGGCATCAGCAGAATCAGACCGAAGACCAGCAAAATTGCGTTTACACTCACTGTCCAGAATTTCATTGCGGGAGCTCCCTGATCCTTCACGTAGCACCTGGCGCGCCAAAGTGCGGATTACCTTGAATCTATGACTTGCAGCTAAGCTCCTCGCAACCTGGGGAGATTATTCCTCGCATTCCGGTTCCAATTGGGGATTGGATTCCTCAGTCCGATCGTTTTTATCTTTTTTTAACAGGGCATAAAACGTCTTCCGGTCGACCCCGGCTTCGCGCGCCGCGGCGCTTACATTCCCGCTACACCGGGCCAGCATGGCTTGCGCGTAGGATAGTTCAAAGCTGGCCAGGTACTGCTCCCGCGCATCCTTCCAGGGAAGGAGGGAAAGGCTTCCGGAGTCCTTGACGGCAGGAGAATCTTCCTCCAGGTCCGCTGCCTCCAGCACTCCGCCCGGATGCAGCGCCGCCAATCTTTCCATCGCGTTCTTCAATTGGCGGACATTGCCCGGCCAACGCTCCTGCATAAGCGCCTCGTAGAACTGCGGCGATCCGGACAAACTCTTCCCGTAGCGGCGAGAGAATCTTTCCAAAAAGAAGCGCGCCAAGTAGGGAATATCCTCTGGCCGTTCGCGCAGCGGAGGCAGCTTCACCGTCACCACGCTCAGCCGATAGAAGAGCTCCTGGCGAAAGCTGCCCGCTTTGATCTTGGCCGGCAAGTCCTGGTTGGTGGCGCACAGGATGCGGCAATCCACCTTCACCGTCGCCAGGCCGCCCAGCCGCCGAAGGGCGCGCTCCTCGACAAAGCGGAAGAGCCTGGTTTGCAGCTCTACGCTCAGGTCGCCGATCTCATCCAAAAAGAGCGTGCCGCCGTCGGCCGATTCGATCAGCCCCTTTTTTGTGCGCTCCGCTCCGGTGAATGCGCCCCGCTCATAGCCAAAAAGCTCGCTCTCAATCAGCGATCCCGGCATGGCGCTGCACTCGACCGGCACAAACGGCCCATCCTTGCGCCGGCTCTGCTCGTGGAGGAAGCGGGCGGCCACCTCCTTGCCGCTGCCGCTCTCGCCCAGGATCATCACCGTGGCGTCGGTAGCAGCTGCGCGCCGGCACTTGTCTACCTGGTCTAACATCGCCGGGCTACGCGTCTGGGCCGCATCCGCTTCGCCCAGCGCCTCCAGCCGCCCTTTGAGCGTCTCCACCTCTCGCTCCAACTTCGAGTAGGAGAGCGCCCGCTTGACGACCAACAACAGATCCTCGCGCTTGAAGGGCTTTTGCAGGTAATCGAAGGCCCCGTTGCGCATCGCCACCACCGCGCCTTCCACCGAGCCAAAGGCAGTCAGAAAGACGATGGGAAGACCCGGATGCGCCTCATGCAGCCGCGCAAAGACCTCTTCTCCACTGATTCCCGGCATGCGGATATCGAGCAGCACCAGATCGGGCGGATCGGCCTGGCAATCGGCCAGACCCTTCACCGGGTCGGTGCAAACAGCAACCGTCGTCCCAGGCAGACGCAGCATCCGCTGAATGTTCTCGCCCAGTGCGGCTTCGTCGTCGATGACCAGAATACGGCTCACTCGGTGGTTCCTCCCGTAAACCAGTGGTAGGGCTGGCCGCGCGTGAATCGCGCCGGCGGCAGCTCGATCACAAAGCCTGCCCCGCCGCCCTCCCTGGCTTCATAGCGGATGCGGCCATCATACATATCCAAGAGGCTGGCCGCCAAAAACAGTCCCAACCCCAGCCGCTCCCGCCCGCTGCTGTGAGAAACGAAAGGCTCGAAGAGATGTTCGCGGATGCTCTCCGGCACGCCCGGCCCGTTGTCCTCAATCCGGGCCACCACTTTGGCGCCTGCCGTGCGATAAGGCTCAAGGCGCACCCAGATCCGGCCCTCCTCTCGCCCCTTCAGCGCTTGCAGTGCGTTGCTCAACAGGCAGCGAGCCACTTCGCCCACTACGTGCTGTGGCACATCCACCCGCGGAGCCTCTGCGATCTCCTCCACCAGACTCACTCCCTGGTTCTGGGCCGAAGGCCGCAATGCCTCCAAAGCCTCTTCCAGCGCCTTCCGCGGTTCCGAGGCCTCAAAGATCTCGCTGCCGCGCTCCCGCCGCAGCGCCTGCAAGAGCGTGGTGGCAATCTGGCTCATATAACGCGTCTCTTTGAGCATCTGCTCCAGATCGGCGCAAAGGCCGGCGTCCTCCTTGCGCTCCTCCAGCAGCACCTCGATGCGGCCCGCCACAATCGCCAACGGATTGTTGAACTCGTGCATGAAGCCGGCCGTGAACTGGCCCAGCAGCGTCAGTTGATGCGAGAGCCGCGCCTGCCGGTCGGCGGCCTTCAACTCCTCACGCAAGCGGGCAGTGCGGAAGCGGACGGTCTCCAATTGCAATTTCAGTTGCGCAGCCGCTTCTTCTGCATTCGCCGCACGTGCGAGCAATCGGTCTTTCCGCCTATGCATATACAGAAGCGCAGGAAGAGGCGCCAAGACGCAAGCAGCGATCAAAGCGATGGCCTCGGCGAATGCGGAGCCGGGAAAAGCCCAAAGGAAGATGCCGAGGAACAGCAAAACCCATGCCCCGCTTAACCAGAGAAGAGGCCGGCCTCGCTCCTTCGAGCGCCTGACATCACCGTCTTCCCTTGGCTTCGCGGTCATAATCACTCAAGTGTAGTGCTTCAAGCAGGTTGTTAGCTGACAAAAAGCCCACAATGTCAGGGCAATCGCATTTCAAAACATCTCCAAGAGTCTGATCGGGTACGCGTCGTCCCAACCGGCGCGTTTGAATTTCCCTCGCGTTGAGCCTTTCGATCATTGCATCGATACTGCGAGGTATAATTTTGTTTGAAGCGGGAGTAGTTCAGTGGCAGAACGTCAGCTTCCCAAGCTGAATGTCGCCGGTTCGATCCCGGTCTCCCGCTCCAGATTCAACAGAAGATTTCATCCGTTCCTCCACTGAAAAACCCACACATTCTCCGAACCTCCTTCCTGTATGCGCTCCGAAACTGAGCAATACTGAGCATACAATCGTCCCGGAATTCAGCGATTCTGCGAAGAGCACATTGCCAACGGTGCGTAGGCGCGGAGTCCTGCATGTCTGAAATCGAAGACGAATGGGGTGGTCAGCACATTGGCGCGGCTCATCAGCTGTCCCCGCCGGTTCCGTGGTATCGGAAGCGCTGGATTCTGTGGACGAGTTTGCTGCTCCTGCTGCTTCTGGCCGTGATCGTCTTCTTGGTCATCCACAAGAACGAAGCCAAGGCAGCGGCTGCCAAGCAAGCGCTGGCGGCCGTGAAACCATCCGTCTCGGCCACTGTCTCCACGGCCGCGAAGGGCAGTATTGGCATCTACCTCGATGCGATCGGCACGGTCACTCCAGTCTATACCGCCTCCATTTTGGCGCAAGCCAGTGGAGTTCTGACCGCTGTGCATTATAGCGAGGGGCAATTCGTTCAAAAAGGGGATGCGTTGATCGATATCGATCCGCGGCCCTATCAGGCGCAGTTGCTTCAGGCCCAGGGCGCACTGGAGCGCGACAACAACGTTCTGGCGCAAGCGCAGATGGACCTGGACCGTTATCGCACCGCGTGGGCCGGCAACGGCATCTCCAAGCAGGTGCTGGACGACCAGGAGAAGCTTGTATTGCAGGACCAGGGCACGGTGAAAAACGATCAAGGCACCGTGAATTACGATCAGGTCCAACTCAGCTACTGCCACATCACCGCGCCGATAGCCGGCCAGACAGGCCTTCGCCTGGTGGACCCAGGGAACGTGGTGCAGGCAAACGCATCCACTGTGCTGGTGGTGATCACGCAGATGCAGCCCACTACCGTGATCTTCACGATGGCGGAAGACAGCCTGGGGCAAGTGCAGGCACGGATGCGGAAGCTGCATACACTGCCCGTCGAGGCATGGGATCGCGCGCAGACCGCCAAGATAGCATCGGGCAAGTTGTTCACCATCAACAACCAGATTGACACCACGACGGGAACGGTCAAGTTGCGCGCCCAATTCGATAACAAGAACGGCGCACTCTTCCCGAACCAGTTTGTGAATACAAGATTGCTGGTCAATACGCTCGACGGGGTCACGCTGGTTCCCACTGCCGCCGTCCAGCACAACGGACAAGTCGCGTTCCTCTATGTGATTGCCAATGGTGTAGTGAGCGTGCGCAATATCACGACGGGCGTTGCCGACGGCGGCATGACCTCGGTCACGGGAATCAATCCCGGCGAGGTGGTGGCGACGAGCAGCTTCGACAAGTTGCAGGCCGGGAGTAAAGTCGTGGCGGCAAAGCAGGTGCCACAAGAAAATACCGTTGGGAGCCGTGCTCCGTGAATCCATCCGGGCCTTTCATCCAGCGCCCTGTAGCCACTTCGCTGCTGATGGCGGCAATCCTGTTGGTGGGTATTGTTGCATATACCCAACTGCCGGTTTCCGCCTTGCCTGAGGTTGATTACCCGACCATCCAGGTGCTGACTTTCTATCCAGGCGCCAGCCCGGACGTGATGGCCACAACAGTCACTGCTCCCCTTGAACGTCAGTTCGGCCAACTCCAGGGGCTGAGCCAGATGACGTCGACCAGTTCCGGCGGATCGTCTGTGATTGTGTTGCAGTTCGCTCTCAGCCTCAACATCGACATCGCCGAGGAAGAGGTTCAATCCTCGATTAACGCCGCGCAGAGCTTTCTGCCGTCGAGCCTTCCCTCGCCTCCTGTTTATAGCAAGACCAATCCGGCGGATGCTCCCGTGCTGACGCTGGCCATCACGTCCGACTCGATTCCGCTCTCGCAGGTTGAGGATATGGTGGATACGCGGCTTGCGCCCAAGCTTTCGCAGTTGAGCGGGGTGGGCCTGGTGAGCATCAGCGGCGGGCAAAAGCCGGCCGTGCGCATTCAAGCCAAT
>PMTP01000185.1:0-613 GCA_003167305.1 Acidobacteriaceae bacterium | reverse complement strand
ACCAGCGACGATTATCGCAAGGTCGTGGTTGCCTACCGCAACGGCGCGCCCATCATGCTCAGCAATGTTGCGCAGGTGGTGGATGGCATTGAGAACAACAAGCAGGCAGCGTGGATGAACGAGACACCGGCGGTCATCGTCAACATTCAAAGGCAGCCCGGCGCCAATACCATCAGCGTGGTGAAGGCCATCAAGGCGATTCTGCCCCAGCTTGAGGTAAACCTTCCGGCATCCATCAAGGTGACTCCGCTGACCGATTTAACCACGGCCATCAACGCCTCCGTCGCTGACGTCGAGTTCGAGTTGATGCTGACCGTTGCGCTGGTGGTGATGGTGATCTTTCTCTTTCTGCGCAACCTTTACGCAACCATCATCCCCAGCATTGCCGTGCCGGTTTCATTGGTGGGAACCTTCGGCGCCATGTATGCGCTGGGTTATAGTCTGGACAATCTTTCCCTGATGGCGCTCACCATCTCCACGGGGTTTGTGGTCGATGATGCGATCGTGATGATCGAGAACATTACGCGCTATCTCGAGGCCGGGGACTCGCCAATGCAGGCAGAAATGAAGGGCGCGGGGCTGATCGGCTTTACGATTATTTCTCTCAACGTCT
>PMTP01000123.1 GCA_003167305.1 Acidobacteriaceae bacterium | reverse complement strand
TGTAGTTGATGAGCTGCCGGCCCACGCGCTGGCTGAACCTGTGCTGGTCGGGCGCGCCGAGCTCGACGTAAGCCTTCTTCAGATCCCAGCGAACCGTGTTTGGCGGGCCGATCGGCGGGTTTTGGAAGCCCGCACGAGCGTCCTGCACCTGCGCAGTAACCCGGAACCAACTGGGCGTACGCAGATCCACCTGAAACCGGAATCGGTTCAACAGGTAGGAATCATCGACCTTCGCCTTGAAGCTGGAATTGCTGTACCCCTCGTAACGGAACCGCTCCTCGGCCTGCAAGTCAATCCACTTGGGCAGTTTTGCGTCAACATAGGTCGCCGGGGCAAAGTCGTGAAAGTCATAGGGCGCCGGGTTGCCGGTAGTCCGCCAGGCCGCACCGTTCAGGAAGCTCAACGGGTTCGCCTCCGGCCCGGTGATGTATGCGCCATTGAACGCGGACGTCGCGTTTTGCGTGGTGATGTCATCCTGCGCGGCCAAGGGCAGGCCGGCCGCAGTAGCAAACAGAAAAAGCACAGCAGAGATGGATAGCGGCAACCGGCGCAGAGAAGCAGACATAACAACGTAAAGGGCTTTTTGCACTATGGATTCTCCTTTGAATTTTGGAAGCTGGATGGGTTGGGACCTTAGGCCCTGGCCCGCATGGGGCGACAGACCTTTATCGACAGGTGGGAAGACAACAACACGAGCAATACGCCGTTTTCGGCCTGCTCAGTAAGCGGCCAGAATCTTCAAACAAGTGCGCGGCGATGGGTGCGGAGACGGGCATTCGGTACTCGCAAAATCAATGGGTGCGTTTGTATTGGGGAAACAAAATCGCGGACAGGCCAGCGGGCGCTAGCGGAGACAGCAACAACACGCGATTTTGATCAAGAAGTTTTTCATCTCGTGAGCAACTCTGTTTTTTCAACATAAACGACATTCGGATTCTTGTCAACAGGAGAAACTTGACTTTCGCGCTACCCGCCCATAATATTTGTTTATGCAAGGTCAACTCTGTTGTCGCCGCTGTACATTACTTCGCGCGCGCGGGTGACCTGGGTCTAGTGTTCAGATCGAATCCACGGTTCCCCAATGCCCGCGACGCAGCCAACACTGCCGCGGGTTTTCTGTTTTCGGCGAAGAGGATAAATGAGTCAAGCTATTCCTGTGAAAGAGACGAATGCGCAGCGCGCGGAGCGGTGGAAGCGCGAGAAGAATCCGTGGCTGGCCTTCAATGAGGTACGCGAGTTTGCCCGCCAGGGGCGCTCGAGCGTGCTGCCCGAGTGGGCGGCGTTTTACTTCAAGTGGTGGGGCATTTACACCCAGGGCGACGGCGTGGGCGCCACCGGCGGCAAGGGTGGCGAGGGCCTGGCCTCCGATTACTTCATGATGCGCATCGGCATTCCCAACGGCATCGTCAGCGCCGCGCAGCTTCGCGTCATCGCGGGCCTCGCGCAAAAGCACGCGCGCAATCTGGCCGACATCACCGTCCGCCAATGCATTCAGTTGCACTGGCTCACCATCGAATCGCTGCCAGAGGTTGTGGATGCACTGAATGCAATCGGGCTCTCGCCGATAAGCGCCTGCGGCGATGTGGTGCGCAACGTGACCGGCTGCCCGCTGGCCGGCGTGGCCGCTGATGAGTTGATCGACGCCTCGCCGCTCGCCGATGAGATTTCGCTCATGCTCAAGGGCAACCCGGAGTTCTATAACCTGCCCCGCAAGTTCAAAATCTGCGTGACCGGCTGTCCCTCCTGGTGCTCTCATCCGGAGATCAACGACATCGCCCTCACCGCGACCGAGTTCAACGGCCAGATCGGCTACTCGCTGCGCGTGGGAGGCGGCCTTTCCAAGGAGCCGCATCTTGCCGTTCGCCTCAATGCATTCGTTCTGCCCGATCAGGCGGTGCGTGTGGCGCGCGCCGTGGCGGAAATATTTCGCGAGCAGCAGGGTCTGCGCGAGAACCGTGCACAGGCGCGCATGAAGTACCTCTTCATGAAAGAAGGCTGGACCGCTGATAGTTTTCTTACAGAGCTTCAGTCGCGGCTCGACTTCACGCTGATGCCCGCAGTGCCCGAGCAAGTTCCCGACGACATCTTCCGCGATCACGCCGGTATTCATGCGCAACGCCAGCAGGGCTTGAGCTTTGTGGGTGCTTCGGTGCTGCGCGGACGGCTCAGCGCGGATCAGTTGCTCACTGCCGCCGAGCTTGCCGAGCGCTTCGGCACAGGCGCTTTGCGCACCACCGTCTCGCAGAATCTGTTGTTCATCGACATTCCCAACAACAAAACAGCGGAACTGGCGCGGGAATTGAATCAGATCGGATTGCAAGTCGATGGCTCGAACTTCTGGCGCGGCGCGGTCGCCTGCACGGGCACCGAGTTTTGCAAGCTGGCCATCACCGAGACCAAGGGCTTCACGCGCTGGCTGGTCGATGAACTCGAAGAGCGCCTGCCTGAATTCGATCAGCAACTCAGGCTCAACGTCACTGGCTGCCCTAACGGATGCGGCCAGCATTGGATCGCCGACATCGGCATCGAAGGCAAGAAGATCAAGCACGAAGGCATGCTCATCGACGCATATTATTTCTGTCTCGGCGGTGCTGTGGGCCAGCACGCATCCATCGCTCGCACGGTGGGCTTTCGCTGCCCCGCGACGCTGGTGCCGGAGGCAATCGAGCGGCTGCTGCGCCAGTACCTCGCGACTCGCCAGCCGGATGAAAATCTGCGCGCATGGTTCCTGCGCCACAGCAACGATGAACTGCGTGCCGATCTGGCAGGTGAGGTTTTGGCGCCAGTGGAGCGCGATCTGCCCGCAGGCCATGTGCCGCACGGCGTCGCCGATTGAGGTTCAAGCCATGAGCCTGTTGCCGGTCTTTCTCAAACTCGAAGGTCGCACCGGCCTCGTAGTCGGCGCGGGCACGGTTGCGTTCGATAAGATCAACAGCCTGCTCAAGACTGGCTTGCGGCTACGCGTGGTCGCGCCGATAGCGCGAGCGGAAATTCGCCAGCTCGCAATCGAAGGCCGTCTCGAATGGATCGAGCGGCCCTTTGAAATCGCCGACCTCGATGGCATTGATTTGGTCGTCGCCGCCACCGATTCCGCCGAAGTCAACGCACAGGTTTATCGGGAAGCCGTCGCGCGCAAGATTCTGGCCAACAGCGTGGACGACCCTCCCAACTGCGACTTTTATTTTGGTTCGGTGGTCAGCCGGGGCGCGCTGCAAATCGCTATTTCAACTGCCGGCGAGAGTCCCGCCGTCGCGCAGCAGTTACGCCGCGAGATCGACGAGCAACTGCCCGAAGACCTCGGCCCGTGGCTTGAAGATGTGGGAAGGTTGCGCCGCGAAGTTCTCGCAACCCATCTGCGCGGCGAGTCGCGCAGGCTGCTCTTGCATCAACTCGCGCAGCGTCCGCTCTGCGACTCTGAAGTCTGCCCCTCGCGCCAGTTGGCCCGTGCGCCTCTCGACGAGAAGAATGCCGGCTCAAGCGCGAAGGTCTATCTGATCGGCGCCGGTCACGGCGATCCCGACCTGCTCACCATCAAGGCTCTGCGC
>PMTP01000188.1 GCA_003167305.1 Acidobacteriaceae bacterium | reverse complement strand
CCCGACACCACCGAGGAGAACATCCAGTCACGGATTCGCGGCTGCCTGCTCATGGCTCTCTCCAACAAGTTCTCCGCGCTGGTGCTCACCACCGGCAACAAATCGGAGATGGCCGTAGGCTATTGCACCCTTTACGGCGACATGGTCGGCGCGCTGGCCGTCATCGGCGACCTGGTCAAGACCCGCGTCTACGCCGCCTGCCGCTGGATCAACCGGGGCAGGGAAGTCATTCCCCACTCAATCCTGGAAAAGCCGCCCTCCGCCGAGTTGCGTCCAGACCAGAAGGACACCGACTCGCTTCCGCCTTATGAAGTGCTTGATCCCATCCTCGAAGCCTACGTCGAGCGCTATGAAACCCCCGAGCAGATCGCCGGCGCAAACAATTTTCCCCTGGAGCTCGTCCAACATGTGGTGCATCTGGTCGAGCGCAGCGAGTACAAACGGCAGCAGGCCGCGCCGGTGCTCAAGGTGACCTGCAAATCCTTTGGCATGGGCCGCAGATTTCCCATTGCCGTCAAAGTTCAGGTATAAGCTAGATGTTGGGAGCCTTCCCGCAGTTTAGCTTTTCACAATTTAAGGAGAAACAGCTTGATCCGTCCGTCCATTCGTATTGCCAGTGCTCTCGCGCTGGTTGCTTTGTCCCTGCCTCTCTTCCAGGCCTCCGCCCAGCAGGATGCGCCCGCGTCGGCCCCATCCTCGCCGGCTCCCGCCGCGGCGCCAACGTTTCCCAAGCCCGATCCCGCGAATTTCACCGTCGCGTCTCCTACCAGGGAGGTCGTCAATGCCTTTGTCCAGGCCAGCTGGGGTTTCGATGACAGCCGCGTCTGGGAGGTCTGGGCAATTAAAAATACTCCGGCGGAGGGCGTCAGCAGGGTATCCATCCTGGTTGGCGATAAGAGCGGCAAGCAAAAGCCCGCTATCATTGAGTTTTATGTTCTTCCCGACGGCAAGCACATCCTTGCCCAGAACGATATTCTTCCTTTCGGCGAGCATCCCTACGCGGAATACCGCGCGCTGGCGCAGAAGCGCGCCGATGGTCCCTATCGCGGCTCGTCCATGAAGGACCTGGAGATTATTGAGTTTGCCGACTTCCAGTGCCCCCATTGCAAGGATGCGCAGGCAAATATGGATAAACTGGCGGTGGATTTTCCCAAGGCCCGCATTGTCTTTCAGACCTTTCCACTGGAGAGTATCCATCCACAGGCCGCGCGCTCGGCTGCTTATGGCATCTGCGTGACCAAGCAGGGCGGAAGCAACGCTTTCTTCACCTTCGCTTCGGCTGTCTTTGATGGCCAGGAGGGATTGGCGTCAGTAGATGGCGCCACACTTACTCTGAATAGCGCGGTAACCAAGGCTGGCCTGGACCCGGCCAAGATCGCCGAATGCGCCGCCACCCCCGCCACCGTTGCAGCGGTGGATGCTTTAGTGAAGCTGGCAGCGGATTTGAATATCAACCAGACTCCCACGCTGCTGATCAACGGCCGCCAGATTCTCGCCACCGTTCCCTATGACACCCTGAAGCAGATCATCCTGTATCAGGCCAAGATCGACGGCGTCGCAGTTCAGTAACCGAACTCAGACCTGAGTCAAGGCATGAATTGAAACCCCATCCCCAGTGCGATTCCGTTCCATGGGATTGCGCCGGCGATGGGGTTTGGCTTTGTGCGGAAAACAAGCGATGTGCCAGCAATATGAATAGATGTAATGTCTGATAACGTATATTCTGTATACTCAGAGACGAGATAATACCTGCTCTCGTTGTTGTCCGTGATACTTATACTTTTAATCCGGCAAATGCCTCGATTATAGGGAGTTCCCTGCCGCCGCCCCGCGTTGCTGCGTGTTTCGGCAGTTCGGACTCAATGAAGCCGCTGATCATCGCCCGGTAAACCTGCTCCGTGACCGATGTGCTCGCGCCCAATATGTAGCCAGTGCTTTCACTTTGGCAATGACTTGCTCCATCCGTTGAGGCGCCTTCACCTCATCTGTGGTCTTCTTGAATTGTGCGGCCTGCTTGACGTAACCACCGCGCTTGGCTATCAGCGCAACAATGGCGCGGTCAATGCGGTCGATGTTCGCGCGGACTTCCTCGATGGAGCTGCAAACCGCGTCTGCGCTTATTGGTTCTCCACGCTACGCGCCAAAGTTTCTTGAGCCTTACGCTCACGATTCCAGTTGCGTATATCGCGAAGAATCACGTATACCAATCCCAGAAAGCCCAATGCGAAGAAACAGAAGAAGATTGGCTGATGGCCGACTGTGTACCAAGTATCGAATAACATGAAGGTGCAGAAGAGCGTTAAGAATATTGAATTCAGCAACTTCTTGTACTTCAGGCGCTTGATAAACGGCAACGGGATCAACGAGACGAAAAGGAAAGAAAGACCAGCATAAAACATCCATTGAGTTCCCGGAGGCTTCCCCAGTCCTGGTTGATGGCCGACAACCTTAAAAACAAAGGCCGAAATACAAGTTGCGATAACAAAAGCCAGACCAAAAATGATGACTGTACGCCCAGATTTCATCGTCCACCCACCTTGCCTACATCTTGTACCGCCCCAGATCTTCGTCGTTCAGCCCTTCGAGCCAGCCGCGCAACTGTTCGGCCGCCTGTCCCTCAGCCGGCCCCGTGGTGTTAAGCTTAGCGGCTTGCATGACCTCTTCGGTGACATAAATCGGGCAATCCGCGCGCAGCGCCAACGCGATAGCATCCGACGGTCGAGCGTCAATCACCAGTGGCTCATCCCCCTGCCAAAGCCACAGTGTTGCGAAAAACGTATCGTCATTAAGCTCTGAGATTACAATACGTTCCAGACGTGCATTCAAGTGGCGCATGAGATTCCTGGCCAGATCGTGAGTCATCGGACGCGGCACCGCCACCTTCTCAATCTCGATGGCGATGGCGTTGGCCTCGAAGATCCCCACCCAGATAGGCATCACTGTCTCCGAGGCAACGTCCTTGAGCACAATGATGGGCATACTGGTGGCTGGGTCCAATGTCAGTCCGCGAATCCGCACTTCAACATCCATGGCTTCCCTTTCCGTTATCCGCTTATATCTTAGACTGCCTCGCCCGCCAAACTGTTCGGATGCGTTGCGGTAATCTTCACCTGTACGTAGCTTCCGGGTGCTGGCGCGATCGCTTGGGCGCAGGTGAAGTTGACCGGCTTGTTTTGGCTGCTGCGTCCGATAACTTGACCCTTCGCCGGATTCGCCCCCTCGACCATGACTTCCATGATCTGCCCCAGGTGCTTGGCATAATTGACTCTTTGAATCTCGCGCTGACGATCAAGAACCACTTGAAGCCGACTTGCCTTCTCCGCCTCGGAGATGGAGTCAATCATCGTCAATGCCGGTGTGTTGGGCCGGCCCGAGTACTTGAACCCGAAGACGCAATCGTACTCGACCTCGGCCAAAAGGTCCATNNACCGGCAGGTGTACGTGATCGCAGAGCGTCGGCACGGCGTCGATGGCCTCGACAATGTCGCGGGTGAAGTCGCGCGGGTGGCTGGTGGTGAAGCGCACTCGCCGAATGCCTGCGACCTCGCCCACCGCAGCCAGCAACTCCGCGAAGCTCCGCTTCCCTTCCGGATCGCGGTAGCTGTTCACGTTCTGCCCCAGTAGTTGAATCTCGGTATAACCCTGATCGGCTATGCGCCGCGCCTCCGACAGCACCGAATCAGACCCTCGGCTGCGCTCCTTGCCGCGCGTGAACGGCACCACGCAGTAGGCGCAGAACTTGTCGCAGCCCTCGATGATGGTGATGTAGCCGCGATAGGGATTCTGGCGGGCGGTAAACTCGGTCTCGAATGTCTCGTCGGTCTGGCGGTCGTCGAGCCCTGTGATGCGCGTCTCGCCGGCTTCCAGGCGTACCAGCATCTCCGGCAGCTTGCGGTACGAGGCCGAGCCAGAGACCAGCGAGACGTACGGCGCGCGCGCGAAGATTTTCTCGCCCTCCTGCTGCGCCACGCAGCCCAGCACCGCGAAGCGCTTGCCTTCCCTGTGCTGGCGCTTGTATTCGTCGAGGCGGTGGAAGACCTTCTGCTCGGCTTTGTCGCGGATGGAGCAGGTGTTGTAGAGGATCAGGCCTGCATCTTCTTCCGATGCAACCTGCCGGTAGCCCTCGTGCTCCAATGTGCCGATGACCTTCTCCGAGTCATGGGCATTCATCTGGCAGCCAAAGGTTTCCAAATAGAATGTTTTCTCGGATGCCATGGCAATTCTCAGTATACCGTGATGCGGTTTGTGCCGATTCGGCTGCGGCTCGGTCTCAGCGCAACCCCGTGTGTAGGTAGGCAATCAGCGCGGCCATTTGCTCTTCGGTGAAGCGGCCGCTGAAGCCGGGCATCATTCCCTTCCCGGTCAGTACATTCTGTCGCACAGCCGCGTCGGTGGCCGGAGCGCCGCTGGGCAGGGTCTTATGGTCGAATACGCCGTGCAAGTCAGGAGGAATCTTCTTGAGTGCCAGGTCGTTCTCCTCGTGGCAGTGGGCGCAACGAACCTGGTAGAGGTGCTTGCCTTCCACTTCCTGCGGAGTCAGCGAAGGTGCTGAGTGGCAGCCAGTCAAACAGGCTGTCACTGCAATGCAAAGGAAGAGTTTACTTCGAAAAATGCACAGATTCTTGCGCCTCAGATATGATTATGCCTTAATCCGCAACCGGCAGAGCCGATGCAACCGCATCCACAGGGAATCCCAGCCGCTTCCACTCGTCGTAGCCGCCGCGCAAGGGGCGGATGCGCTCAATGCCCAGCTTGTGCAGGGTCATGGCGGTTTTGGCGGCGGTAGCCTCGTTGGGGCAGGAGCAAAAAAGCACGATGTCGCGGTCGCGGGGAATCTCGTGATGGCGCTCGGCCAGTGTCTCAGGCGAGAAATGGAGCGCGCCGGGCAGTGTGAAAGGATCTGACGCCAATTCGAGCGGATGGCGCAAGTCCACGATGAAGACCTCCTCACCGGCGTCAAGTTGCCGCTTCAATTCTTCGGGTTCCAAACGAGCGGCGACGAGCTTCTTGATCACCATGCGGCGGCGGACGACTCGGCCAACAAAAAATCCCAGAATGCCCAGGATCAGCAAGGCGCCTGAGAAACGGCCCACCCATTCGAGCAGGCTGGGATTGCGCTGGAGCAGATCGCCGAAGAAGCGGCCGACGGTGAGCAGAGCGCCCACCCACGCCGCCGCGCCGATGGCGTCGAAGATGAGAAAGCGGCGAAAGTCCATCCCGTTCTGTCCGGCTACCGGTGGGGCCAGTGTGGCCAGGCCGGGCACAAACTTGGCGATCATAAGGGTGACCTCGCGGCGACGGCCAAAGGAATTCTGCGTGCGGCGGACGCAGGTCGTGGGTTCCAGCGACAGCTTGCACAGAACACGCAGCACATGGTGGCCATAACGGCGGCCGATGAGAAACCAGGCGGTGTCAGCCAGGAGCGAGGCAGCCAGGCCAGCCAGAAAGGCGAAGGCAAAGCTGAGTTCGTGCTCGGCGGAGAGAGCTCCGGCGGCCAATAGAACCGGCGTGGCGGGCAGGGGAATCCCCAACTGCTCCACCAGAACCCAGGCAAAGAGCAGCAGATAGCCGTAGAGGAGCAAAATGTGTTCGGGTAAAGCCATGGAGATGACCCTGTTTTCACTTGCAGGAGTCAGACCGCGCAGCCCCGTCAGGGTAGAAAATTGCAGAAGAGTTCGAGCGGCCTCATCTAATCAGATGATTTTCTGAGCATGTTGGCTTCATGCATTCGCTTCAACGCGCAAACATAGTAAAAGGCCGCCCGAAGGCGGCCCATTCGATTGATCTCAGACTGTCGGAAAGATCGCCGCTCTAAGGCTGCGCCTGTTGCGAAGGCGCGGTCTGAATGGCCGCCGCATCCTGCTGGCCCTTGGAGGCGAACCAGTTACGGTCCCAGAGGTTCTTGTAGAACGCGCCGGTCAATTCGGCGGCGCGGGGGCCGAAGGTGGGCCTTCCGCCTTCCAGGAAGAAGACCGTGACCAGGCTGCCCTGGGGCGAGTCGGAGTAGGAGGCGAACCAGCCGAAGCGGGTTCCCTTATCCGAGCAGGTTCCGGTCTTGCCGAAGACGGGCAGCTCGTTGAAGTTGGCGCGCAGGCGGCGGGCGGTGCCGTACTCGACCGCGCCGGCCATGCCGTCCTCGATGTCAGGAACGTAACGGGCAATGTCCAGGGTGCGCTTGACCTTGGGTTCGAGATTGGCGGCCTCTTCCGGCGTAGCCGGATGCTGCAAATAGTAGAGAGTTCCGCCGTTGGCGATGGCGGCCACAAAGGCGCCCAGTTGCAGCGGGGTGAGCGAGACGCCCTGGCCGAAGCTGCACATGCGGCCCACGCCACCCTCGGCGGCAGGCAATTCCTGATCCGGATAGACGCCCAACTGCTCGCCTTCGATGTTGTAGCCGGCCAGCTCGCCCAGGCCGAATTGGTTAGCGTAGTGGCGCACGCGGTTAAAGCCCAGTTCCCTGCCCAATTCCTCGAAGTAGAGGTTGTTGCTTTTGGCCAGCGCCTGGGTCATATTCATGCGGAACCCGGCCAACTGAACGGGCGTGTCGCGTGTGACCAGCCCTTCGGAGAGCGCGGCCATGGCAACCGTGAGCTTGATGGTGGAGCAGGGTTCGGCTCCGGGCGAGAGGGCGAGCTTCTGGTTGACCATCGCCAGTATGCGCCCGTTGGAGGGGTCGATGACCACCGCTGTGCCATTCATGTCGCCGAGGGCGTCGATGGCCGCCTGGCGGACCACTGGATCCTCGCCGGCCGTCACATCGTCGGCAAGAAAGTCTCCCTTGGCGAAGGAGCTGGCTGTAAAGCGCTCATAGGAGTGATGGCGGCGGGAGGCGAGGGCGCCGCGGCGCGCATAGGCTCTGACGTTGCCTCTTGCGGTCAGGCGGGCCTGTCCCGCAGGCGCGGCTTTCGACGTGGAATGAACAGCCCCAGTGTGAGCGGTCGTGGACTTCGCAGCCGGCTGGGCAGCTTTTGCAGCCGCGGCGTGATGGCCGATAGCGCGATGGGGCTCTGTCAGATGCTTTTCCGTGGCCTTGGCGCGGTGCGGCGAGTGCGGCACGTCCAGCGCCGCCGCGCCCCCGGCGCAACCGGTCAAAATCAATGCAACTGCCCAAACGCGGGGAAATATCATCCAGCCAGATTCCTCTCTCCTAACGGAGTGCCGTGCCGCGCGTCCCCCTCGGAGGTACGCACTTCATGCCATTGCAACTGGAATACCACTCTTATCGGCCATTCCGTACATAACTTACAGTCCCTGTTGCGGATAAAGCCAACTCTGATCCCAGCGCACCGTCTGTCGGCGCAAGAGGCAGTCTTGCATTTGTAGAGCTATATTGCACTATACTCCTTTGTGGTCAATTGTGAACAACTCCCAGTACCTTGGTTACCTAAAACCCCAGCCGCCGCAGGAAAGTCGGCTTCTCCAGATCCGGTTGCGTCTCTACGTTGGTCTCTACGTATTCACTGGGCGGCGGGGTGTAGGCCGGCTCCTCGGACAACTCGGCAAACTTCGGCCTTGCAGGATTGGCCGCCGGTTCCATTTCCTCCTGTTGAAGATCCCTGTCAGTTTCGTCAATTTCTGGCTCTGCGCCGGTTGTGTCCGCAGAAGGCGCAGTGGCGGAAAAATAGTTAGGCCCGTCTTCTTCATCGGGCTCAACCACATCCTCTGCTTCGACCACGTCTTCCGGTTCTTCCTCTTCAGCCTGTGAGAGGAAGCGCGGCGGAGATGCAGGCGCAAGAGCCGGCTCGAGAGCAGGAGCGGGCGGAGTCGACGGAAGCCTGTTTTCGGGCGCAGCCAGAGGAACCGAGGCCATTGAATCTGAATCCAGTGGAATCGAAACCACGGACGGTTCTTGCACGCTCAACATACGTTCGCGCCGCTCCGGCATCTGGTTGCGGAAGCCGGTGGCGATGACGGTGATCTTGACCTCTTCGCCCATCTTCTCGTCCAGTACGGCGCCAAAGATGATGTTCGCGTCCTCGTGAGCGGCGGACTGGATGAGCGACGAGGCCTGGTTGACCTCGGAGAGCTTGAGCGAGCTGGAGCCGGTGATGTTGATGAGGATGCCGCGCGCGCCGTCGATGGCGCCGGCTTCGAGCAACGGCGAGGCCATCGCCGCCTGGGCCGCTTCCATGGCGCGATTCTCGCCCGAGCGCACCGCCGTGCCCATCACCGCGTGGCCCATCCCAGCCATGGTGGTCTTCACGTCGGCAAAGTCGCGGTTGATAATGCCGGGGATGGTGATAATGTCGCTGATGCCTTGCACGCCCTGGCGCAATACGTCGTCGGCGATGCGAAAGCTCTCAAAGAAGCCGGCGTCCTTGGCCACGGCCAGCAGCTTCTCGTTGGGAATAACAATCATCGTGTCAACGCTTTCCAGCAGTTCCTTCAAGCCCTGTTCGGCCTGCCGCTGGCGGCGCTTGCCCTCAAAGCCGAAGGGACAGGTGACCACGGCCACGGTCAAAATGCCCATCTCGCTGGCCAGCGAGGCGATCACCGGCGCGGCGCCTGTGCCCGTTCCACCGCCCAGGCCGGCAGTAACGAAGACCATGTCCGCGCCTTCCAGGGCCTCGATGATCTTCTCCGAGTCTTCCAAAGCGGCGCGCCGTCCCACGTCGGGATTAGCCCCCGCGCCCAGCCCGGAGGTGAGCCGGACGCCGAGTTGCAGCTTGACCGGCGCATGGGAGACCTTGAGCGCCTGCACGTCGGTGTTGGCGGCAATAAACTCCACGCCCTCCATGCGGGCCTCGATCATGCGATTGACGGCGTTGCCGCCGCCTCCGCCTACGCCGATGACCTTGATGCGGGCGCCGCGCGGGCTCTCCTCGTGATATTGAATGCGCATCTCCCCGCCTTCACTCTTCTGCTCTTCCATTTGGGCTCCATCCTCCTGATTTCTGACCTCGAATGATTTGACATCGAATGATAGCGGTTAATAACTTCCTGCAAAAGCGGCGCGCACTTTGGAGCGCCATGTGGTGCTCTCTTCTAAATGATTCGATCGAGTGCGATTGGCATAAAGAATCATGCCAATCGCCACCGAAAACCCCGGATGAACCAGCTCGGGGGGCATATGCGAGAGGCGAACCGGGAGGCCGGTGCGCGCCGGAACCCGCAATTGACTCTCAGTTATGTCGAGCATGCCGGGCAGCATCGCCCCGCCGCCGGTGAGCACGCAGCCTGCACCCAGGGCCTCCAGCACACCGCCCAGGCGCAAGTTCTCTTTGACGTATTGAAGCAGTTCGCAGCCCCGCGGCTCCAGGATCTCGGCTACCCTGCGCAGGCTCAGCATCTGCGGCTGAGGGTTGGCAATCTCAATCTCCTCACCCTGCGGCACATCCGTCACCACGACGTTGCCGTAGCGGCACTTCAGCTCCTCGGTCAGGGCCACAGGCATCTGCAAGCCCACCGCCAGGTCGTTGGTAAAGTGCTGTCCGCCAATCGGAATGGAGCCCGTATGCACCACCGCGCCCTCAAAGAACACCACCAGATCGCTGGAGTGGCAGCCGACGTCCAGCAGACAGACGCCCAGCTCCCGCTCGTCAGCCGAAAGAACGGCCTCGGCGGCGGCAATCGATTCGAGAAGGGCTTCGGTCACTTCCAAGCCGGCGCGATTGGCGCAGGTGACTGTACTCTGAAGCGCGCTGCCTGAGCAGGTGGCGATGTGCAGTTCGACTTCCAGCCGCTTGCCTACCATGCCCACCGGGTCGAAGATGCCCGGCTGGCCGTCGAGGATAAAATGGCGGCGCAGCAGGTGCAGAATCTCGCGGTCGGGAGGCCGCTCCACGGCCCGCGCCTGCTCGACGACTTTACGCACATCCTCCGCGTCGATCTCGCGCATGCGGCCGCCCAGCTCGATTCCGCCGTTGGTGTTGAGTCCGCGAATGTGCGGTCCGCCCACGCCCACCGCGCACTCGCCGATGTTGGCGCAGGCCACAAACTCGGCCTGCTCAATCGCTGCCTTCACCGACTTGGCGGCCGGGCCAAGTTCGGCGATCAGCCCCTTGCGCATCCCCGCCGACGCCACCACTCCATGTCCGCAGTAGCGCGGCGCGCCTTCATACAACTCCGCCGCCAGCACGCGGGTCCACGCGCTGCCGATGTCCAGCGCTACGATCAGATTGTCTTGCCTCTGGCTCATCTCACTCACTGACCCATCCCGGCCGACGCGACCGGACGTATGGTTGGGGCGCTCTTCTGCCTGCTCGCGTTCAGCGCGGCGGGTTTGGCCTCCGCGCGCTTCTTTGCCTTTGCCGCCTTCGCAGCGGAGACCTTCACGGATTTTGCGTTCTTATGCGCCGTCGAATTGATCGGCTTGGTCGAGTGATTCCCAACCGGCTTTGCACCAGCCTTGTCTGGCTTCATCGGAGTAGTAGACCGTGACTGGCCGGTATGGGCGGTAGCTCCGGGCTTTAGCCCGGAGATTACGCCGGCAGAATCAACGGGGGCTTTAGCCCCTGACGGTTGTTTTTCAGGAGATTCGCCCGCAACCTGCCCATCTGCGGGCTTGCCGTCGCCGGTCGCGGCCGCGCTCTGCTCATCGGCCGCGGCTTGCGCCACGCTGGTTCCAGCCGCCATCTCCAGCACCACNNCCGGCATGAGTACCTTGGCGTCCGCGAGATCGGTCAAGTCGATCTCCGAAATTTGTTCGGAGAGCTGCTGTCCGTTCGAGTCCAGCTCGGCCAGCAAGCGCTGATAGACTGCCATGCGCGCCTTGCGCGATGCGAGGGTGTCGTGAGCGTCAAAGCCGGTCACTACCGGGAATGAGTAGTGCCGCTGGGCCATGATCGCCGCCGGCATGGTGAGTAGAACGCCGTTTGCGTCGACCAGGCCGATCTGCTGCCCCATACGCACAAAGGCCACCGGCTGCCGCTCCACCACCGAGACGCGAATCTGGTCCGGAAGCAGGCGCATCACCGTAGCCCGCTCAACCCAGGGCAGTTGTTCCAGTTGCCTGCGCCGTTCGCTCAAGGGAACAAAGAAGATATTGCGCCCGATGTCTTCGCCGAAGACCGGCAGCATCTCCGCGCGGCTGACCTCGGTAAGCCCGCTGACCGCGATGTTGCCCGCCCCGGCAATGCGGAAGCGCGCGTCGCGGTCCAGATAGTTCTTGAGAAGATAAGCAGAAGTACCGAAGCCGCCAAGCACAGTCAGCGCAGCGATCAGCAGAAGCACGCGCCCCGCCGTGCTCGCCGGACGCCACCANNGCCGGAGCTATCCAGCGGCATGGCAGGTAGCGCTCGCCGCGTCGGGGGCACAGTCTGCCCCATGCGCCGCAAGCGAGGCTCCGCAGGCGCTTCATCCTCCCAGGCAAGGGAGCGGGTTCGATTGCTGCTAAGTGTCGTCACGCCTGAGCAAGGTCGTGAGAGTCGCCAGATTTCACTATAGCCGGGCCTTCGCCCGCATTTTCCTCAACCGGCGCGGAATGAACCAGTAACGTTACGGGGGATCGATTCCATACAGTTAAGAAATCTCTGATCAAGTCGTTGTTTAGAAAGGGCACGATTTTAAGCCTGCTCTGAGCGCAGCCGAAGGGTGCCGTAAGTGCCAAATAATGAACGCGGGCAATACAGGCTGCGGAAAAATGGATTCATGGTTGCAAGAAGCGTCAGGGCACGACTACAGCCGTGCCGTAAATACCACAAAACAAACGTTGGCCTTTAGCCCCTGCGGGGGTTCATTTCATAGGATTCGCTTGAAAACAGGCCTTTTTCCGCGTCCTGTTTAGCCCCTGAGCGTAAGTTGGTGCGCAAATAGACTTTGTCAGAACTTCCTTAATAAAAGCCGACCGGAACTGAACCTTCCGCTGAACTCCTCATGCCCACTGCAACGTGTGTACGGAGCTGGCGGGCAGGTCGATTTCGAGCATCTGCGAGCCGAGCAGCAGTTGCACCCGTTTCTCCGGGCTGCGGTTGGCCAGAACGACCACGAAGCTGCCGTCCGGATTGCGGAAGCCGGAGTGAGAAACGGAACTGGCAGTTCCCTGCTCCGAATCCTGGCCTATCTCATTGGTCTGAAAGACTCTGGCACCTCGGCGGATGTGCCTGGAATAGTGCGCAAAGGCCCAGTATTGCCCGCTGCGTGTCACCATTTTTGTGGCATTGTCCACTGTGACGACTCCGCCGCAACTAAACGGGCCGATATTCGGTCTGCCCTTCTCGTCGAGAGCCACATTCCACGCGGTGATCGACCGCGCCCAGTTGCGGGCAATGCCGTTGAAAGTCTCCGCCCAAGTTGTGAAGTCGGTCAGGTAGTCGGCGGCATGAATATCCGGGCCGCCCTCGGTCCAGTAGGCGCTCTTCTTCGGAAACGCGTCGTGGACCCGGGTCATCGCCGAAGGCTCGCCGAGATAGCCGTGCCAGGCAATGCCATCGATGTACTGGCTAGCGCCGGGGAGGCTCAACTCGCCAATCGCGCGGCCCCAGAGATTATAGTTGTGGTCGATCACCCATATTTTGGTCGAGACGCTCGCCTTGCGCAAGACCGGACCAAGGTGGTTCTCGACAAACTCAGTCTCGTATTCCTGGCCCCATTGGCAGGCGGGCATATTGCCGTCCTGATTGGTATCCACTTCGTTCTGCACAGTGACCGCGTTGATGGTCACGCCGTTCTCTTTGTAGCTCTCCAGAAACTTGAGGAAGTAATGGGCGTAAGAGGCAAAGTAGCGCTTGGGCATCGCCCCGCCTAGCATCGAGCCGTTCGACTTCATCCATCCCGGCGGAGACCACGGCGAGGAGAAGAGAAACAGTTCAGGATTCACCTTGCGCGCCTCAAGCAAAATTGGCAGGATGTAGGCCTTGTCATGGTCGATGGAGAATTTCTTCAGCTCAGGATCGGGCTCGGGGCTCTCGTCGAAGCTGTAGGCGGTGCGCGAATAGTCGCTGGAGCCGATGCAGGTGCGGCAGACGTTCAGCGCCATCTCGCTCGGGGAGAAGAGTTCGTGCATCAGTTCTTCACGCTGGGCCTGCGGAATCTGGCTCAGTACATAGCAGGCCGCATCGGTGAGCGCCGCGCCGAAGCCCAGCATCTCCTGCCGGGTTGCGCCGGGATCAAGGACGATGGCGTCGGGAGCGGCCTCGGCAGCGGACTTCCAGGCCAGCGGCGCGGCCTGCGCATGGCGCCGGTCGCGATAGGTGGCCCAAACTTGCACCGGAGCGGCTGAGCCGGCAACGCCCGCCCAGGCTGGAATGCCTCTCGATACTGCCAGGGCCGCAGCAGTGGCTGAAGCCGTCTTCAAGAACTTTCTGCGTGAATTCTGCGCCATGCTAGCTCCTCCGATTGCGGGAATAATTGCGGGCCATAGGATAGCAGCGGGGCTGAAGGAGTGTCTAATCCAATTCCAGCGCCGCCAGGATTTGCGGAGCCAACTGGCTGACGCTGCCTGCGCCGAGAGTGAGGATGAGGTCATCTTTGTTGGCATGGGCAGCGACGGCGGCAACCGCGGTGGGAAAATCCGGGGCGAATTGCACTTGCGGGCCTTCGATGCGGGCAGCCAGTCGCTCGGCCGTCACTCCGGGGATGGGTTCCTCGCTGGCGGCGTAGATGGGCAGAACGATGACGGTGTCGGCATCGGCGAAGGCGCCGGTAAACTCGTCCAGAAGATCAAGAGTGCGCGAGTATCGATGGGGCTGGAAGACGACGTGGATGCGCTGGTAGCCGCACTCGCGGGCGGCGGCCAGGGTGGCGCGAATCTCCGTGGGATGGTGGCCGTAGTCGTCCACGACGGTGACGCCGCGCGCCTTTCCGCGGTACTGAAAGCGCCGGTCTACGCCGCGGAAGTGGCTGAGCCCCAGAGCGATCTTCTCCGCATCCATTCCAAGCTGATGGGCGATGGCTACCGAGGCCGTGGCGTTGAGAACGTTGTGGCGGCCGGGCACATGAAGCTCGAAGGGACCCAGCGAACCGAGAGGGGTGGTCACCGTGAAGCGCGCAAAGCTGCCCACTACTGCCGAAAGAAACTCCAGCCGATAGTCGGCCTGCGGAGCAACTCCATAAGTGAAGACGCGCCGCTGAGCACGGGGCAGAATCGCGGCTAGGAGTGGATTGTCCAGGCAAGCAGTGACCGCGCCGTAAAAAGGCACCTTGTCCATGAAGACCAGGAAGGCCTGCTCGACGTCGGCCATGTCGCGGTAGCAGTCCATGTGCTCGCGGTCGAGATTGGTGACCACGGCCAGGATGGGCGAGAGCTTGAGAAAGGAGCGGTCGCTCTCGTCGGCCTCGGCCACCAGGTACTGCGAACTGCCCAGCTTGGCGTTGGAGCCCAGCGCGTCCACGCGGCCACCGACAACGACCGTGGGGTCCAGGCCGCCGGCCGCCAGCACCGAGGCGACCATGGAAGTNNCATCTCGGCGCGCTGAATGACAGGAATCTTGCGAGCATGGGCCTCGACCACCTCTGGATTCGTTGCACTCACGGCGGAGCTGGTAACCACGACCGTAGCCCCGGCCACGTTGCGGGCATCATGCCCCTCATAGATGGCAGCGCCCATCTGGGCAAGGCGATCTGTCACCGGAGAGCGGCGCAGATCCGAGCCTGAGACCTCCATGCTGAGGTTGAGCAGAATCTCCGCAATGCCGCTCATGCCGATGCCGCCGATGCCGATGAAGTGCGCGTGCTGGGAGGTGGCAAACATGGGGTGTGAAACTCAACTCTATCATTTCTATCATTTGCGCGAACGGCAGCGTCCCTCGCAACAGCGTTTCTTGTACCCACGGCTGCCTATACGGGAGGCTCACGCGCCTATTCAGGAAGCATGTATTCAAAGTCGTAGGAGTGTTGCCCGTTCTCTATGTGGATAGTAAACGTGCCGGTAATGCCCTTCAATTCTCCCGTCCCGGAACCAGGCACGACGGTGACAGACATCTTGAATCCGCTGTGATCCATTGTCGCTGAGTGCTGGAGCGCAAAGCTGCCATGCTTTCCCGCAAGTGTTCCCGTGACGACTTCGATCGCCATGTACCCGGCTGCTCCTTGCTTCGGATCGCCGCCGGAGAACATCTCACCCTTCGTCGTCGCTTCCAAATCGCCGTGGATCTGCT
>PMTP01000040.1 GCA_003167305.1 Acidobacteriaceae bacterium | reverse complement strand
GCTTGCAATGCGGGCGATGCTACCGGCTGCAACAACCTCGGCAATATTTATGCTTTTGGCCGCGGCGTAAACAAGGACAATGCCGAAGCGGCGTCTCTCTACGCCAAGGCCTGCGCGGACGGCAATGCGGTAGGCTGCAGCAATCTCGGAAATTATTATCGTCTTGGCATCGGCGTCGAACAGGATTCGGCCAAGGCCCGGCAATTCCTCACCAAGGGCTGCGGCATGGGCAACCAGTGGGGTTGCGACCGGCTGAAAGAGATGCAATAGCGGGCGGAATGAAGATAGCGGAATGAAGATAATTGATAGCTTTGTCCTCGGCGGGGATGTAGGATTGAGTTTTTCCTGAACCGGGGGTCGATTCACAAAGGTCGGGAATCAGGTCAGGAATCAGAAAAGAGATGTTGCCGGCAAAGGAGAAGATGATGCTGAAAACCTGTGCTTGGATCGCGGTTGGGTTGTTGGGAAGCGCTTTGGCGGGAGCCGCCTGGGCCGAGGAGCCGGCTGAACTCTATGGAAAGCAAGGGGTCAGCCCACAGGCGGTTCTGCAGGGCTCGCTGGGCAGTTGCTACTTTCATGCTTCGATTGCCGCGCTGGCCAAGTCGTCGCCTGAAACCCTGCGTGGGGCCATCAGCCCGAATATCGGCGGAGGATACCGGGTTCACTTCTTCAGCGGCCCTGATGAGGTGGTTTTTCCCGAGGACGTGGAGTTTGGCCGGGTGCATGGCTATGACCGCTCCGAGGGCACCTGGGTCGCGGTGCTGATGCGGGCCTATGCGCAGCGCGCTTTGCGGCAGAGCCTGGTGCATGCCATTGATAAATCGGAGTACATCCCCGTCTATGTCAAGCCCGTCGCCCTGGCGCTGCTCGATCAGTCCGACCTGCTACTGGTGGGCTATGACCGCGCCATCCGTTCCGTGGTGCAGCAGGATGGGGTGATCGACAAGGCTCAGCTCAAAGTGAAGCTGGCGGCCCAGTTGAGCGCCCTGGGCATCCCGGCGGCCGAAATGCAGATGCTGGGCGGTTTTCTGGAAGAGCGGGGATTCTTCGACACGGTGTCGCAGACCGTGGAGCAGAACGGCGAGGTCTTTGGCGCCTACAAGAGCCTGGGGCAGGGTGGAGTACCGGCGCGGGTCTTCGATGCCTTCCTGGGCAGGGGTATGTCGGGCCTGGTGGCCGACAAGAAGCTGACCATCGAACAACTGCGGCAGCTGAAATCGGGCCGGCTGGCGATGGTGGCCGGAAGCTGGGGCACCGCGTCAAGCGAGGGGTACAGCAACGCGGATTGGTGGATTCCGGGGCACGCCTACACGGTTATGGGCTTCGATGAAGACGCGCAGACTGTCACGCTGCGCAATCCCTGGGGCACAAAACCTGATCCGGATGGTGTCTTCAAGCTTCCCCTGGCGACCTTCCTCGATGCGTACGAGTCTTACACGTACGCCCAATAAGCAACGCAGCCGGCTGGCGCAGTGAAGAATATTCCAGGAAGCCCTGAGCAAGTTGATTTAGCGCACTAAAACTCCCTCAGGGACTAAAGCCCGGCAATCTTCGGCTGCACTCAGGGCACGCTGGAAGTCGTGCCTTGATACAAAGCGGCGGGTTGAGGTTCATCGTCTCCCAGGTCTCAAAAGCGAGACCTGGGCCACCCAATCATTTTGGGTTGGTCAGACCTGGGCCACCTGCCAAGAGAGAATCTTCGAGCGTTCTTTGCAGTTGGGATAGACGTACAGCAGCGCTCCCGAGTTCAAGAACGCAATTCCAGCCCCAAAATGCCTGGCAGGTCAATCCTGGCGCAAGCGGTTGCAGGAGTTCCGGCCCAGAAAATGAGAAATAGAACGCCACAATGTGTGCAATAAATTGCACATAGTAGGCGTCATTGACTGATTAAGATACATGGAATCAATGCGGACAATTGGACTCCAAATTGCTTGATTCATTGCTTCCGGATGGTTGGCGTGTGCCTTCGAGAAGGGCGACCTCACACAGAAATCCCCTGCGGCTGTAATACTCGGCGTTTGACGGTGAGGCGAACGCAGGCCTGAACAGCATCGAACCAGCGCCAACATCTACGGAGGCGATCCATGAGCAAGAGAATGCGCGGTATCACTTTCCTGTTTGCCATAACGTCTGCTGCGTTGTTTACGGCAGCCAGTGCGCGGGCCGACAGCCTTATCTCCTATTCCGGCAGCGAGGTCCAATATACCGTCGCTACATCCGGAGACTATGACATTGTAGGAGCAGGCGCTCAAGGAGGTGGCGGGTACGATACAGGCGGCGGCTTGGGTGCTCTGCTCAGCGGCAACTACTATCTCACCGCCGGAACGGTATTGGACATCGTGGTGGGTGGTCAAGGCGCATATGGCCCCGGAGTTGGCGGCGGTGGCGGCGGCGGCTCTTTTGTCTGGGTTGACAGCTCCCATCAGCTCTTGCTCGCAGCGGGCGGCGCGGGCGGCGGTAGCTACATCCTTGCGAGTGGAGGCGATGGTCAAATCGGCACAGCCGGGCAGCACGGTCAAGGCGGTTCGAGCTATGGCCCTGGCGGTACGGGCGGCTTCGGCGGCGGTGCAGGGGTGTCCGGAGGTGGAAATGGCGCCGGAGGCGCCGGCTGGTTGAGCGGCGGAGGAAACGCCGATGACGCATATGGCGGCGCAGGTTCCCCGGGCTTTGCGGGCGGCGGAAGCTACTACTTCGGCAACGGCGGCTTCGGTGGCGGCGGTGGCGG
>PMTP01000109.1:12303-37139 GCA_003167305.1 Acidobacteriaceae bacterium | reverse complement strand
CCCACCAGCGAGTAACTCCACGCGCCGTGCGCAGGGCGGCAGAGATAGAGGTGCGTGTGCCCGCCGGAGACGACCAGCGCCAGAGCCGGTTCGTTGGCTTTGGAGGAGTTTCCCTCAGGGGATAATTGGATGGGTTGAAACCCATCCCTACCAGCCCACGTGGATTCTGTGGGCATTATGCGAGGGTTGAAACCCCCGCCTTCCTCCGGCGAAGACTCACGCTCATGCAGCAGCACCGCATGAATGTGCCCATCCAGGTGGTTGACGGCAATCAGCGGCAGCCCCTGCGCGAAGGCCAGCGCCTTGGCGTAGGTGATTCCCACCAGCAGCGCGCCGGCCAATCCCGGCCCCGCGGTCACGGCGACGGCGTCCAGGTCCGCCAGCGTGATGCCAGCCTCTGCCAGCGCCGCTCGCACCACCGGCACAATGGCGCGCAGATGCTCGCGGCTGGCCAGCTCCGGCACTACCCCGCCGTAGCGAGCGTGCGTGGCGATCTGCGAGGCTACGACCGAAGAAAGCGTGCGCGAACCACGCTCCACCACCGCCGCCGCCGTTTCGTCGCAGGAAGATTCAATGCCGAGGATGAGGCCGCGTCCGCTCATCTGTTTAGTTTAACGGCTGGGCGTTAGTGTAGCGGCTGGGCGGGGTAGAGAAGGGAGGGTTGGTACATTGGCTTGGAAGCTTAGTGCTTTACGACTATGTTTTTGGCAGACTCTACGCAAACCATCTGCATATGGCCTTTGCGTTCTGGTGTAAATGGACAAACCTCGAAATCACCGAAAATGCCCTCAACATCTGGGGTGAATATCAACATTTCGTTTGGAGCAATCGGGTCATCCGCGTCGTCCGCGATTGGCCCAGCGGTCACTCCGAGCATTCGCTTCGTCCCTACAGGCCAGATGCGAAGTGCAGGTGTACCGGGTCCAAACGTTGCTCGGCCATGAACGATATAGCATGCGCCAACCACTTTTGGATTGCTCTTGCATTGGCGAGATTGCCCGAAAACGGGGACGGCAAACAACAGAATTCCGGCGAATAATAACTTCATTCCCATTGTCTTCTCCCGCAAAACATTAAATCATAACGCATTCGGCAGGAAAGCGGGTGACAATAGAATCAGCTATGCCGCCAGCCACGCCCAAATTCGATGCTGCCCTTCAGATCATCGCCGCCCTGCGCGCTGCGGGGTTTGAGGCTTATCTCGCCGGCGGCTGCGTGCGCGACCTGCTGCTGGGCCGCGAACCCCACGACTACGATGTAGCCACCAGCGCGACCCCCGATGTGGTGCTCGACCTCTTTCCGCGCACCTTCGCCGTGGGCGCGAACTTCGGCGTGGTGCTGGTGGCCGATGGCGATGAGGAAGGCTATGCAGTGACGGAGGTAGCAACCTTCCGTTCCGATGGCGCATACTCCGATGGCCGCCATCCCGAAGCGGTGCGTTACACCCTCAGCGCCGAAGAAGATGTCCGCCGCCGCGACTTCACCATCAACGGCCTGTTGCTCGATCCTGATCTGTTGTTTCCTGTACGGACTCAGGCGCAAGAAGAATTGTCCCCGCAAAATCTATCTTCGTTGAAGGGTACGGGCTTTAGCCCGTACATAAATGGAGCAATTAAAATGGGGGCTTTAGCCCCTGAGGGAATTTTTTCTGGTGTTTCAATCCAGAACCTCCGTTCCGCAGTGATCGATCACGTCCACGGTCTCGCCGACCTCGAAGCCGGCGTCGTTCGCGCCATCGGCCAGCCCGGCGAGCGCTTTGAAGAAGACCACTTGCGCATGTTGCGCGCCGTGCGCTTCGCCGCCCGCTTCGGCTTCCATATCGACCCTGCCACGGCCTCCGCGATACGCCGCCTGGCCGCCAAAACCAAAGCCGTCAGCCGCGAGCGCGTCCGCGACGAGCTGACCAAAATGCTCACCGAGGGCCATGCCAGACGTGCCTTCGAACTGCTCGACGAAACTGGCCTGCTTGCTGAAGTGCTCCCGGAAGTAGCGCGCATGAAGGGCGTCGAGCAGCCCCCGCAATTTCATCCCGAGGGCGACGTCTGGGTGCATACACTCGGCCTGCTCGCGCAGCTCGAAGCCGGCTGCCCGCTTGCGCTCGCCTGGGCCGCGCTGCTGCATGATGTCGGCAAGCCAGCCACCTTCCGCCGAGCTGAAAGAATTCGTTTTGACGGCCATGTGGAGGTCGGCGTCGCCATCGCAGCGGAGATCTGCCGCCGCTTCCGCTTCTCCAACGACGAAACCCTCCAGATCCTTTCGCTCATCGAGAACCACATGCGTTTTGTCGACGTCCCGCGCATGAAGGCCTCCACGCTCAAGCGCTTCTTCCGCCTGGAAGACTTTCCCCAGCATCTCGCTTTGCACCGCATGGATTGCCTGGCCGGAAGCGGCAACCTCGAAACCTGGAAGTTTGTCCGTGAGTGCTATGAAGCGATGCCCGAGGAAGCAGTCCGCCCCGCGCCACTCGTTACAGGCCGCGAGCTGATTGCCGCCGGCTACCAGCCCGGCGCTGCATTTCGCCCCATGCTGCGCGCCGTCGAGGACGCCCAGTTAGAAGGTGCCATCGCGACGCCCGCCGAGGCGCTGGCCTTGCTCCGAGAGCGCTTTCCGCTAAATTGAACGGCGGACCTGGTCTCTTACACTGAATGGAGGAGAAGTTATGAGCGATGGCCGCGAGGAGCGGGATGAACGCGAGAAGCGCCGCGAGCTGGAAGAGCGAGAGGATCGCGAGGACCGAATCGACCGCGACAAAGTAGATCAGTGGGAGCAGGAGCGGAATGACTCCTGAAGCTGCGCGGCGAAGGTACATTGCTCTACGGCTGCTGACAGCTGGAGTTATGTGCCTTGGGCATGGCAAGAAAGGTGATGCTTGCCGGGGCAAACTTGAAAGCTCCAGAGTGGCTTGCGATTCCTTTTAATTCCGGCAAGTTATCTTCGGCGCCAAGCTGAAGTTCAATCCCATTCAGTTGAACCTGGGTGTCTTGTAGCTCCTGTGCGGTAAGCGTATAGCGCTCTGCAGCAATAGGAATTTCGAGCGACTGCGCCTGGACTGGGTCGGCATTGATGACCAGCAGGGTAACTCCCCCGGGATGATTGCGCAGACAATGAGCGTAGAGGTGCATATTCGGAGCGGGTGAAGCCCCCGGATCGAGAACCGTGATTCCCATGAGCTTGTGCCACAGCAGCGCTGCCCAATAATTCGGGCGGGGCTGGTAAGTGTTCTCATCAAGCAGACCGTAGTCACTGGCCGCAAGCGTGTTATGCATATGGACCTGAACGCCGCGTTTGGTTAGGGATCCAAGCTGATTGAGATAACGGAAGCTATCCAGGAAAGTGGATGCCCAGCGGTCGCCTCCGCAGGCAGCCTGCGCTGTTTCGGTAAGCCAAAGAGGCTTTTTAGGCTCAAAGCGATCGCGGAGGCTGCTGTAGAATTCTTCGATTCGCTCGGGGCTGGCTAGCCACTCTTCAGAAAGCGCGGCCGCGGCAGTTGTTGTTGCCGCAGCGCCGAAGAGAGCACAGCGGCTGGATACCGCGCTATAAGAATGGTAGGAAATTGCGTCGAAAACCGGGCCAGTGGCAGTTAGCAGGTCAACGCTGGTGAGCATATGCATGGAGGACGGAATCATCTGGGTTCCTTCACCGGCGGCTCCCGGGCCGAGGAATAACATGCCGGGAATATCTTGTTTTGCAAAGGCGCGAAAGACTGCGACATCGCGGCCATAAGCCGCCGTATCGTAACCCTTCGGCGCGCCGCCCATCTCCGCAATGTTAGGTTCATTCATGAATTCGGCTGCGGCGATACTGCCGCCAATGGATTTAGTATATTCGGCAATTTGATGCGCTTGATCCGGAGTCCACACTCCGGCGGCGTCGCGGGCACCGGTGGAGACGGCAAAGGAAGTAACAATTTCAGCGTTAGCGGCATGGGAGAAATCGACCACACCCTTCCATTGCTTACGAGTCAGTACTCCATTGAACCCCTTTGGCGGAGTTGCCGGCGCGGGATCATCGGAGTTCTGAAAGTAAGTTGTGTTTGCCCAGGTACCGCTGACGCGCAGATACGCCGGCCCCAGTGCCGCGGCCAGTTTGCGCAGTCGTGTATTGGTGAGATCGATCGGGGGCCGATATTGATACATCGATGGATTCATGCCGGCGGGCTGATTCGAGCCGGGCTGATTGGATGCCGCAGAACTCTCGGCAGTCTTGCTGGCATAGGGCTTCCAGAAGCGTCCGCCGGTAACTTCAACCATCTCGATGTTATAAGACTGGAAGCGTTCATTGACGGCGCCGATGCGTGGCATGGCGGCAGGAGCAAGCGTGGACGTCTGTGCGCCGGCGGGTGCGGCGAAACTGGCTGCCGCTACCATCATGGCCACGGCCGCAGTTGTTAGGAGATTTAGATTCATCTTCATACTCATGTGTTGTTTCCTTCCTTCGAGAGAGTGCGGATAAGTTCCACTTATCTATACGCCGCTGAACGCGGAGAAACCGCCATCGACCGGGATCACCACGCCAGTTACGAATTCCGAAGCCGGCGAGAGTAGCCACAGCACGCACCCCAGCAGATCTTTGGATTCGCCAAGGCGCCCCATCGGCGTGTGCCCGACAATCGTCTTGCCGCGCGCGGTCCATTCGCCCGTCTTTGGGTCGGTCAACAGAAAACGGTTTTGATTGGTGAGGAAAAATCCGGGCGCAATGGCGTTCACGCGAATCTTCGGCGAGTATTCCTGAGCCATGTGCACAGCCAGCCATTGCGTGAAGTTACTCACCGCGGCCTTTGCCGCTGAGTAAGCGGGAATGCGGGTCAGCGGACGAAATGCATTCATGGAAGATATATTCAAAATCGTGCCGTACCCCTGCTCCGCCATGAGTTTTCCAAAAGCCTGGCAGGGCAGAATCGTGCCCAGAACATTCAGGTCGAAGACCCAGCGCAGAGCGTCCGTGGGCAGGTCGAAGAATTTCAATTCAGCGCTGGTTGTGGCCTGGGGCTTGTTGCCTCCCGCGCAGTTGATCAAGCAATCCAGCTTACCCATGCTCTTGATTACATCTTCAGCTGCCTGAGCAACGCTCTCGCGATCGAGTGCGTTGAACTTGAAGAAGGAGAGTTGATTGCCTCGCTCTCCCATTCTTTCGATCAGCGCCTTGCCCGCCTCCTCATTCCTGCCGAGGATGGCGACTTTTGCGCCGCAAGCGGCCAGAGTGCCGGCCATTTCGCTGCCCAGCACTCCGGCGCCGCCGGTAATGGCCACCGTTTTCCCTGTGAAGTTGTACATCTTCGTCAGTTCTGCCAGATCAAAGCTAACTTGTTGCGCAATGTCAGGCTTCAATGCACTTTCATTTGCCATGTTACGCCCCTTTATAAGTCAGTAAATGAAACCAGTTAGCGCTGAATGCGCGCCGAACCGCCCTTGGCAAAGGCACGAACCTGATCCAGGGTGGCCATGGTTGTGTCGCCGGGGAAGGTAGTCAGCAGAGCGCCGTGCGCCCACCCCAGCTTGATAGCTTCTTCTGGTGTTTCGCCATTCAGAAGGCCATAAATGAAGCCTGCCGCAAAGCCGTCTCCGCCGCCCACGCGATCGATCACTTCCAGTTCGGCCGTAGGCGCAATGTATGTCTTGCCGTCCACCCAGGCAACCGCGCTCCAGCTATGCCGATTGGTCGAGTGCACCTCACGCAGCGTGGTGGCGACGACCTTCACCTTGGGATGCTTTTTTGTTACTTGGTCAATCATGCCGAAGAAGACGCCGGAATCCAGTTTCGACTTAGCCGCAACTTCCGGTCCGGGAATGCCAAGGCCTTTCTGCAAATCTTCTTCGTTGCCGACCAGCACGTCCACATTCTCGACGATCCTGGCGATGGTCTCGACGGCCTTCTCCGCGCCGCCGTGGATATTCCAAAGCTTCTCGCGGAAGTTAAGGTCAAAGGATGTAACAGCGCCCGCGGCCTTGGCTTCCTTCATCATCTCGGCGGCCAGAGCGGCCGTGGTGGGCGAAAGCGCCGCGAAGATGCCGCCGCTATGCACCCAGCGGACGCCGCCGCCGAAGATCGCCTTCCAGTCGAAGTCGCCTGGTTTCAGTTGCGCTGCCGCCTCGTTCGTGCGGTTGTAAAAAACCACCGGAGCGCGCAGGCCGTGGCCCTGGTCGCTGTAGACGGTGGCCATGTTAGGTCCGGTTACGCCGTTGTGCTTGAAGTGTTTATAGAAAGGCTTCACACCCATGGCGCGGACGCGCTCGTGAATCAAATCGCCGATGGGATAGTCTGACATGGCGCTGGCGATGGCCGTCCTCATGCCAAAGCAATCGGATAGGTTGGCGGCCACATTAAACTCGCCGCCGCTAACATGAATCTTGACTTCAGTCGCCTTGCGAAAGGGAATAATTCCCGGATCAAGNNCGATGCACCAATGCTCCCAGCGAGAGAAAATCCAGCTCCGCATTTTCGCGGATATTCAATCCATGACTCATAACTTCCTTGCTCCTTGTTCTATTTCTTCCAAACTCCGATAATTTTGCGATCAAGCGTTGCGCCCCAGAAAGACAGGAGCGATGTGCCGGTTGTAGAGGTTTTCCGTGACGTTTCTGGCAATCACGGTTTCATTGGCTTCCAGCAGGTCAAGATAGCGGCTTCCCATCTTCGCCGCGACTTTGAAGCCAACGTGCAGCAACTGGCGCAGGCTGCTGTTGTATGCCGTTACGCCGGGCGAATGACGCAAGGCTGAAGTATACTGCCCGGAGGTCCAGCCTTGCACCTCACTGGGCGAGGGAAGCTTTGCCGCGTCAATGTCGATGACCGTGGCGTAGGGCGCGCATAACTCTTCGCTGTGCGCGTAGGCGTCAGCATAAATCTCCTTGGCTAGCAAGAGAGCGTCACCGCCGGATTCCGCCAGGCCGATCAACTCTTCCAGCCAGCTGGTTCCCGCGGTCTTCAGGTGGACGCCGGTGTTGAAACGCTGCATCGTCGCGTGGATCGCGGGATAGATGGAGAATTTATCGCTGCCCGAGTGCACGCTCAGCTTGAGATTTGCGGGCAGGCCAAAGTGCTGGACTGCGTAGGCGATGGCCGCAACATCCAGCGCAAACTCGCGCTGAAACTGCGCCACGTCTCCCACATAGTCCACACCCTTGTTGAAACGGCCGCTGAACTTAGGCGCGATGGTCTGCACGGGAATGCCTTCATCAGCGATTGCAGCCAATATAACAAGCAGTTCGATAGGAGTTTGCGGCGTATCCGTCTCGTCCATCGAGACCTCGGAGATAAAATTGCCTTCTCCCTTGGCCGCTGCAATGGCGCGATAGACTTTACCGGCGTTGATCACGGCGGTAAGATACTTCCGCGCCGTTTGGCGAAGAATCTCAGGCGTAATCTCAAACGAGGCCTTCGTTCCTTCAAGCTTAATGCTGCCGAGCAGCTCTGAATGGCGATTGATAAAGCTATCGATCTCCGCGTCCGGGGCGGGTTGGCCAATAAAGTCGGCTACATCGATGGTGTAGAAGTCGCAAGCGCCCAGGAAGCGGCCAACGGTCTGCAAATTAATATGGTCGGCGTCGCAAAAGTAAGGCAGATTCCAATCAAGCGCCTTGACGGCGGCATCGGCGGCAACGCGAGTGGAGGTGGACTCTGAGCCGATGATCGTATGCTCGCGGTTCGATTTGTTCCATACGGGTATAACTTCGATACCGCTATCCAGAGCCATGATGCAGGCTTGCAACTGCGCCTTGGCCTGGTGCGAAAACCGATCTCCGGTTCCTACAGAATACTTAACGAGTTTCAAACCCTTGTCTCCCATCATAACTCCGAATTATAGCCTGCTGCGGTGCGCCCACAGTCCCAATTCAGGATTAGAGATAAAGAATATCTCTTCACCATCGACTCTGTTCACGCCGAGACTGAGTTTGCGCGGGTCGTAGCGTTCAAGCATTGCGTTCAAATCCCCATAACTGAAGCCGACGCCCTCGACCTCTTCTTTGCTGAGCAGGCCGGGGCACCATGTTATCTTGAAGCGGCCTTCCGACGAGCCGTGAATCAGGTGCGCCGCAGCGCTCAGATCGTTGGCCAGCTCGGCATTGGCTTCAACCGCCTTGAGCGTTGCCGGGGTGCCGTAGTAACCGTACTTGCGGATGAGTCTGTCAATGGTTTTGTCTTCGCCGAATTCCTTTACGCCGGGAGCGAGAATAATCAGTTCCGCGTCGTCGGCCAGAGCCATGCGCGTGCGGTAGATAGCCTTGTTGCCCAGCCAGGTTGAATGAAACTCCTGCGGATCGAGATAGACGACGGCCTTCTTGATGGGTTTATCGACGATTTCGAAGTTGACTTTGAGGCTAAGTTCGGCGGCCCGGCTAAAGCACTCTACATCATCGCCGATGTAGAGGCCGCGAACGGCCAACCCGTCGTCGGCTCTGCGTCCCACCACGGTGAGCACATAGACGATGGGAAGATTCCTGAGAAAGTGATTGGAGGCATAGTTGAGCACGTTGCGCACGGGATTGACGGCGCGGCCGAGAATGCGCTCCATTCCATAAACGGCGCCCAGATAATGGCTGCGATTGATGCCGTCGCGGCCACCCGTGCCTACCAGAATATTCTTGTTGTAGTTCGCCATGCCGATGACTTCATGGGGCACGACCTGGCCTATGGAGAGGATCAGATCGAAGCCGCCTCGCGAGATGAGCTTGTTGACTTGCGCCGGCCACGCATAACTCAGCTTGCCTTCCGACTGTTCGCGGATAAACTCGGCCGGAACCTCGCCAAGCGTCTCGATATCGGTGCGCCAGTTATGAACCTGAAATAGATCGAGCGGCATATCGCCGTACATATGGGCGATTTGTTCAGGGTTCATCGGGACATGGGTTCCCAGCGCGGGCAGAACCGCCTTGAGCTTGTCGCCGTAATACTGCCACGCGTAGCGGGTTAGATCACCGGCGCGGGAGTGGACGCGGGTTTGATCGGGCGGGACGGCCAGCACTTTGTTGCGAGGGCCGAGTTTGGCAAGTCCTTCCAGCAGCAGGTCGTTCGACTGCCGAGGAGTCAGGTCGGTATCGACGCTTCCGATGGCGCAGTAGAGACTCATAGGACTAACTCCACCCTTTTCAGTCCCGGAGCAAGCAGGACGTTGATAAGCAATGAGATGAGGTAGACGCTGGCGGCGATGACGAAGAGAATCGAATAACTGTTCGAAATTTGCAGAATATGACCGGCCAATTTGGCGATGAGGAAGCCGCCTACCGCTCCGGTCATGGTGCCGATACCAGTAACCGAGCCCACGGCGCTACGCGGGAACATATCCGACGCCGTTGTGAAGAGGTTAGCCGACCAGCCCTGGTGTGCGGCCGCGGCCAGGCTAAGCAGTCCGATAGCGGCCCATTTTCCAAAATTGTCCGCGTGAAGGTAGTTTATCAAAAAAACGGGAACAACGAGGACTGCGCAGAGAAGCATGGCCGCCAGCCGCGCGCGCTCTGTCGAAAGCCCCATGCGGATAAAGGACGCGGGCAGGTATCCTCCGTAGATGCTGCCAATGGCTGAGGCGTTGTACACAACCAAAATGGGCAATCCCAGGCCCACAAGGCTCAAATGGAACTTATCGCTGAAGTATCCCGGCAGCCAATAGAGATAGAACCACCAGATAGGATCGGTGAGGAATTTTGGGATGGCATAGGCCCAGGTCTGGCGGATACCAAACAACTTGATCCATGGCGTGGATGGACCAGGCTTCTCCGGGTGGTCCTGATTGATGTGGGCAAATTCGACGGCGGCAAGCGTGGGATGTTCTGAGGGCTTTCGGTACTTGAGGAACCACAGCAGGATCCACGATGCCGAAAAAAAACCGGTGATCAGAAAGGCTGCGTGCCAGCCAAAAAGGTAAGTCGCCACGGGCACCAGGAGCGTGGCCAGTATCACGCCAACATTGGCGCCACAGTTGAAGATGCCAAAAGCCAGCGAGCGCTCCTTCTGCGGGAACCACTCGGCCACAGTCTTGTTGGCGGCGGGGAAGTTGCCGGATTCGCCTATCCCAAGGCAGGAGCGCGCAATGCCGAGCTGAAGCACCGAGTGGACCAGCGCGTGGCCCATGGCGGAGAGGCTCCAGAGGGCCATAATGACCATGTAGCCGAGGCGCGTGCCGACCTTGTCGATAAAGTACCCCGCGCCGAGCTGGCCGAGCGCATAAAAGAGGGTAAAGAAGGCTATAACGGTCCCATAGCTCGCTTCGGTCAGGCCGATGCCGCCCTGGGCCTGACTGTGCATGAGGGTGGGTTTCAAAAGCGCCAAAACCTGCCTGTCCATGTAGTTGATCGTGGTGGCGGCAAAGAGCATGGCGCAGATCGTCCAGCGCACATGGCCGATCCGCNNACTTCATGGGCTTCGTCCTCATCCAACCGGTGCTCGGCAACGAGCCGGGCGAGGAAGGCGCAATCCACGCGCCGCGCAACGTCGTGCCGCGCCGGGATGGAGAGGAAGGCGCGAGTGTCGTCATTGAAGCCCACTGTGTTGTAAAAGCCCGCCGTCTCGGTCGTTTGCTCACGGAAGCGCATCATGCCCTCGGGACTGTCCTGAAACCACCAGGGGGGGCCGAGGCGCAGGCATGGATAGTGGCCGGCCAACGGAGCTAACTCGCGGCTATAAGTAGACTCATCCAGCGTAAAGAGTATGATCGTCAGATTGCTTTCATTGCCATAGCGATCGAGCAGTGGACGCAGCGCATTCACATAGTTAGTCTGCTGCGGAATATCCGCGCCCATATCACGGCCAAACTTCTCATAGACCTTGCGGTTGTGGTTGCGCACGCTGCCGGGATGAATCTGCATCACCAGACCGTCTTCAAGGCTCATCCGCGCCATCTCGGTGAGCATTTGGGCGCGGAAGAGCTCCTGCCGCACCGCATCGGCCTTGCCGGAGAAGACCTGATTGAAGAGCCTGGCGGCCTCGGCTTCGGGCAGATCGGCGGTTTGTGCGGTCAGATGGCCGTGGTCGGTGGAGGTGCAACCGAGCGCTTTGAAGCGCAGGCGCGCCTTGCGCAGAGCATTCAGGTAGCCGGTCCATGTCGCGGAGTCTTCGCCGGTTTGCTCGCCCAGCTTGAGGATGGACTCGGCAAATCCTGCAAACTCCGGATCGACGACCGGGTCGGGACGGAAGGCGGGCAGGATTCTCCCTTTCCAGCCTGAAGCGCGGATCGTCTGAATATCGTTCAGCGAGTCGAGGGGCGAATCGGTGGTGGACAGCACCTCGATGTTGAAACGCTCGAAGAGCGCACGCGGCAGGAACTCCGGCGTCTTCAGCTTTTCCGCGATGGTGTCAAAGAATAGGTCGGCTGTGGAAGCGGAAAACCGCTGCTGGAGTCCGAAGAGCTCCTGAAAAACATAATCCATCCAGATGCGCGTCGGCGTGCCGCGGAAGAGATAGTAATGGCTGGCAAAGAGGCTCCAGACCTTGCGCGGGTTCTTCAGCTCCGGCCTGCCGATTTCCAGATCCTCCAGCGAGACCCCCTGGCTGTAGAGCATACGAAAGACGTAGTGATCTGGCTGCACCAGGAGCGTTGCCGGGTCAGGGAATGGCTCGTTCTTGGCAAACCACGCCGCTTGTGTATGCCCATGCGGGCTGATGATGGGCAGGTTTTTAACGTGAGCATACAGCGCCCGGGCGATTGCGCGCGTGCCTGGTTCGGCGGGAAAGAGACGGTCTTCATGGATCGGCATGAGGGAGATTCTACCTCTGTTTGAGCGGCGTAGCGCCAGCCGAGCCGCTCCTTCGATGATAATCTTCCGCGGCCATTCCCATCCGCCCGCAAAGAGATTGAAGGAGTGAATCAGATTCTACCGGCAGTCAAAAGCCTTAGTATGAAGGGGGAAGAATATGCCTCCGAGGAGTAGCCCCTTGGCCTACGACGACTTGCGTGACTGGATCAAAGCACTGGAAAAGGCCGGCGAACTCCGGCGCATCGGCGAAGAAGTATCGCCGGAGCTGGAGATCACCGAGATTACCGACCGCGTTTCCAAGATCGGCGCGCGCGGCGGCGCGGGCACGAAGAGCGGGGCAGGGAAGTACGCTCCCGGCGGCCCGGCACTGTTGTTTGAAAACGTAAAAGGCCATCCCGGCCACTCGGTGCTCATCAACCAGTTCGGCAGCGAGCGGCGCATGGCGCTGGCTCTCGGCGTTGACCGGCTGGACGAGATTGCCGAGCGCATCACCGGCCTGATGAACTTGAAAGCCCCGGAGGGCCTGCTTGACAAATTAAAAATGCTGCCGCAGTTGGGCGCGCTCACCAGCGCCTTTCCCAAGACCGTCAGCGCCAAGGACGCTCCCTGCAAGGAAGTGATTCTCCGCGATGGCCTCGACCTGAACCAGTTTCCGATCCTCAAGTGCTGGCCGCACGACGGCGGACGGTTCATCACGATGCCCTGCGTCGTCACCCGCGACCCGCGTACCGGCAAGCGCAATGTCGGAATGTACCGGATGCAGGTCTACGACGGCCAGACCACGGGAATGCACTGGCAGCGGCAGAAGGTCGCCGCCGAACACTACCGGGAAGCGCTGCGGAATGCAGCCTCTTTGTCGAGTGAGATGGACCCCAGTACTGCCCGCGTTGCAGCAATGGCCGAGTCGGCGGGCGGCGCTTGTGCCATTCCCGACGGCCCCATCGGCGGTCTGCCGCAGGTGGCGCTGGGCAATCTGAAGGGTTCGCGGCTGGAAGTTGCCGTGGTCATCGGCACCGATCCTGCCACCACCTTCGCGGCCATTGTGCCCGCGCCGCCGGAGGTCGAGGAGTACCTGATTGCCGGCTTCCTGCGCGGCAAATCCGTCGAAATCGTCCAATGCGAGACGGTCGATCTGCAGGTTCCCGCCCACGCCGAGATCGTCCTCGAAGGCTACGTCGAACTGGGCGAGTTGCGCGCGGAAGGCCCCTTCGGCGACCACACCGGCTTTTACACGCTCACCGATGAGTACCCGGTCTTCCATCTGACCTGCATCACGCATCGCAAGAANNGTCTTCCACCTCACCTGCATCACCCATCGCAAGGACCCCATCTACGCCGCCACCATCGTGGGCAAGCCGCCCATGGAGGACGCATGGATGGGCAAGGCCGTCGAGCGCATCTTCCTGCCGGCGATGAAGATGCAGATTCCGGAGTTAGTGGATATTCACCTGCCCGTCGAGGGCGTCTTTCATAACCTGATGCTGGTGTCGATCCGCAAGAGCTATCCCGGCCAGGCGCGCAAGGTGATGAACGCCATCTGGTCGCTCGGCCAGGCGATGTTCACGAAGATCATCGTTGTGGTGGACGAGGACTGCGACGTGCAGAACCTCGCCGAGGTCGTCTTGCGCGTAACCAACAACATCGACCCAGAGCGCGACATTCAATTCACCCTCGGCCCGGTCGACTCGCTCGACCACGCCTCGCGCCTGCCCAACTACGGCTCCAAGATGGGCATCGACGCCACACGCAAATGGAAGGCCGAAGGCTTCGAGCGCCCCTGGCCCGCGATGATCGAGATGGACCGCGGGACCAAGGCCAAAATCGACGCGATCTGGGCCAAGCTGGGGCTTTGAAAAGAATGAAGCGAACACATTAAAACCTGGTGCATTTACATCAGTGTTCCGGCTCACCCTCGTTGAGTTTCTCAATGGAATCCCGCGATAATCGGAGATACTTGCCTTTTTGGGAAGAACCCTCTTTGTGCGGTCGCGGGAATTAAAACAGAAGGTTGGATGCAACCATTTTTTCTGGCTGTTCGAGCGTTGGGGCCGGGTTCGAAACTTCGTCTTGCTTTGCGGAAAAGAGAGGCGCGGACTGAGAACTCCTAAGCCGACTCTCGGATAACGCGGCATACTCGGGCACCAACTCAAAACCAAGATAACGGCGATTGAGGGATTGAGCAACAATTGCGGTAGTGCCGGACCCCATGAACGGGTCTAAAACAAGGTCATTTGGAGATGAACCCGCGAGAATACAGGTTTCAACAAGCCGCTCAGGAAAAACCGCGAAATGCGACCCACGAAATTTCCCGAGCGGTATGCTCCAGACCGTTCTTTTGTTCCTTCCGAGAGGATGGAAGTATTGGTCCCAACGACCATCATGAAGGTTCTGGTTCCCCTTGTTCTTCCCGACTTCGGGAGTTCCATTTCGCTTCCCAAGGTGACCACGTCCGCCCTTCATTTTGGAGTCCGGAGAAAACGTGACATGTGGTTCCCGAATTGCATCGGCATTGTAGAAATACTCTGTTGACTTGGAAAAAAAGAAGAGATGCTCATGTGAAGTGGTCGGCCTGTTCTTCACTGACGATGGCATCGCATTGGGCTTTTCCCATATGATCTCGCTTCGTAGCAGCCAACCGGCATCCTGAATTCCAAGCGCAACTCGCCACGGTATTCCCAACATCTGGCCTTGTCTATAGGTGTCCCCAAGATTCAGCCAAAGTGTTCCGTCTGGAGACAATGCATCTCGTAAATCCGCGAATACTTGCACCAAACGTGCGACGTACTGGACATGATCTGCTTCTTTGCCCAATTCTTCGCAAGCGATTTCGCTAGTGCCCGAATAATCTCGATGACCAAAATACGGTGGACTTGTGATTATGCACTTCACGATGCCGCGGGGAAGTTGAGTCGCTAGGCGTTTACTGTCGCCAACGATGACCTTGTCGTGCCACTCACCAATAGGTTTCATGTCGCCTCTGGGCCGTTAATGCTAGGAACTTCAAGCTTCTTTGGTTTCAAATCACCAGACAGCAAAGTTTCGATAAACTCGTTGAGACTCGCCTGTGCGGCTTCCCCAAATTCCGTGAACTCATTTGGACTCAAATCAAAAAGAACGGCATGGTCAACGTATGCCCTGATGTTCTCCGCTTCACGTGCAGACCAATTCCTAGCCACAATTACGGTTACTAGATAGTCTAAACCGTCTTCCGCACGAATTGCATTCAAGGCTTGCATTAGGTCTCGTGTAAACAAGTGAGCGTGCCCGCCTCCCTCTGTTTCCCGCGTCTTGATTGGCATCAGAACACGACCAACACATTTTCCTTGAACGTCGAGTAGTCGTGCGCTCACGTCAAATGTCTCTTCAGCGATGTTCACTTGGCGCTCTGGAATCTCGACAGATGAAAACCTGCCATAGTTGCCATGGTGCTTAAAAAATGCTTGGAATGCTGCCACGAGAGCCGTTCGACTAATGGTCTCTTTTTCATGCCCCTTGACACTTCGGCGAGACCCTTCAAGCCTATCAATGATGATTTCTCGGACGGCGTCCCATTCAAATGTCCCAACATTTGCACGGTACCGGAAAATCAGCTTCGCCAAAACAAGTTGCTGGGTCTTTCTCGAAACGATACGAGTTGAGCTCACAATACGAGCGACTAGGGGCGCGAGCCGTTGTTGAGGGGCATCCCTGATTATCCATGCAAAGAAGTAGTAGCAAGCCTTTGAGTGTTGATAGCTTCTTCCAACGCCGTCGGTCATGAGAGGAATGTTCTTGTCGGTCGAATCGTAGCAAACGACAATGCCTTGCAGGATCTCTTCCTCTGTCCCTGTCATCAGCAGTTCTGTAAGACTCAGGTTGCTTTGGCGCAGCTTACGGAACTGCCCTGTAACCCAGTCGTAAAATGGTTTGGCTTGGTCAGCCAGCTTTGCTAATTCTGTTAACCTTGAATGCGAAAGGTCAATACCGCCCAGTTCAAGACCACTCATTTCGAATCCCCTCGGTGTTTCGGCAACAACTCATCAAAATCAGCGAGCATTCCGGACAGAGGCACATTCAGGACATGACAAACTTTCAATAAAGTCGTCACGGTAATCGGTCGCCCCGCCTCGATTTGTTGCCAGTGTCTTGCAGAAAATCCAAGGGGAATCATGTCTTCTTGGCTTAGGCCCCTTTTCTTCCGCAAATCGCGCACACGTGCCCCGAGAGCATCGAAAAACGTCGAAAAATCAAGCATGGTTATTTCTACCGCTCCACAAGCAGAAACACCACGAGCGGATTAGCTGGGAATTTGTTGATTTGTGGATTTTTCGGACGGGTGGCCCGGTGCCCCAGGTCCGGATTCTCGGACTTGGGAGACCACGAACCCCAAGCGAGCGAAGAGCGAGCGGCTGGCCCCACCGCAGGTGGCTCTCTGCTATACCTAGATTCATGCGGCTCGTCTCCTCCTCGCTCTTTTATGGCCTCATCGCGGCCATGCTCTTCGCCGCCGCGCCCTTGCACGCGCAGCAGGATCCCTTTCGCTGGATGGACTTCCACTCCGCGCAGGACCGGGATGTGGTGGCGTGGGTCACGCGGTCGCTGGCCGTGGAAGATTGGACGGCGATTCGCGAGATCGGCGTGCAGTATGACGCGGCGCTGGTCGTCACCACGCTGCGCGCTTCGCCGCAATCGGAGCCTTCAGAGGACACCTTCACGGTTTGGAGCCTCTCGCTGACCAGCCACAACGGCACGCGGCTGATCAAGGGCGCGAATCTGCGCCTGCTCGACTGGATGCTGCTGGCCGACGGCGCGCCGCGGGAGCTGGGCGCTCTGTACGACGACTGCAACGCGTGCGCGGCGGAGACGTTTTTCACCGCCTTCCGCTACGACTTCTCGCAGCATATGTGGGCGGCGCGCTGGATGCGCGGCAGCCAGGCAGTACCGATCTGGAGCGCGAATCCCGCCCAGGGCGCCGCGCTGACGCAGGTCTACGCGCTGCTGACCGAGCCGAACGGACGGCAACTGATGGGCACGTGGAGCCATATCGACCACGGCAAGCTGAAGCCCGAGGACCGTCTTTTCCGCTACGATCTGGACCCAGTCAGTGGCCGGGAGCGCACGCAACTGCTCAACGGCAAGGAGGCCGAGTCGATGAAGCAGCGGCTCTGCGGCGCTGAGGGCGCGATGGCCGGCCTGGAGCGCGGACAGGACTCGATGCTCTGCCAGCAGACCGTCAAGCCGCGCTACGAGCGCAAGCCCGTCCTAACCCCGCCGGCCAACAATCACGGCCAGTCGCAGCCGCCGGGAGCGCGGCGCTGAGATCACCTCCGCGGTGATCAATAGTGTGCTGTTTCGCCCTGCACTCTTCGGATAGCATCAGCCCATTGGAGAGTGAAATGAATTGTTTGCGTAGATATGGACTCGTGCCGTTGCTTGCCATGACGGTCGTGCTTTTTACCGTCGGATGCCCCAAAAGTCAGGACCAGTCCACCGGCGGCTCCGCCCAGACCGGCACGCAGGATCAGTCCTCGGACCCGGCATCGGCTAACTTGGCCCCAGCCGATTCAAGCACTGCACAGCCGGCATCTTACAGTTCCTCCAATCAAGCCTCTGATCAGGGTTCGGACGATCCCGGCTACGGCGCGCAGCCGGTCGAATACGCCGATCAGCCGCCACCGGCCTTGCCCGACTACGACCAGCCTCCGTCTCCCGGCGACGGCTATCTGTGGACGCCCGGCTACTGGGGCTGGGGTCAAGGCGGCTATTATTGGGTTCCCGGCGGATGGGTGGAGGCTCCCTACGAGGGTGCGCTCTGGACGCCCGGCTACTGGGGCTACCACAATCACCGTTATGGCTTTTACCGTGGCTACTGGGGTCCGCATATCGGCTTCTATGGCGGCGTGGATTACGGCTTCGGCTATGTCGGCATCGGCTACCAGGGCGGCTACTGGGGCGGCGGGCATTTCAATTACAACCGCTCCGTTAACAATGTGAACATTTCCGTGGTGCATAACGTTTACAACCGCGGAGTCAGCGGAAACAACCGCGGCGGCGCTCGTGTGAGCTTCAACGGCGGACAGGGCGGACTGCAAGTGCGCGCCAGGCCCGCAGAACTGGCGGCTCGTCATGAACAACACGCTCCTCCGATGCGGGCACAGATCCAAAATGAGCACGTCGCCAGCACCAACCGGGCGCAGTTTGCCAGTGCAAACCATGGCCGTCCAACCAGCATGGCCGTCGCTCAGCCGCTTGCGGCAGATCGCAGTGTGAGAGCTCCGGCGGCGGTGCAGGCGCGCAATCAGTCGGAAGCGCAACAGCGAAACGGGGCGCAAATGCGTCCGAATTCAGCTCAACCCGCGCAAGGCGCCACACCTGGCCGCAACCAGCCCAACCAGAATCAGCCAAACCACAATCAGGCGAACCGGGGCCAAGCGGCTCCTCAGCAACAGCGCCAAGTGGCGCAACAACGGCAAGCCGCCCCGCAACAGCAGCGTCAAGCGGCCCCGCAACAAAGACAAGCAGCGCCACAACAGCGCCAGGCTGCTCCGCAACAGCAACGCCAAGCGGCTCCGCAACAGCGTCAGGCTGCTCCACAGCAGCGTCAGGCTGCTCCACAGCAGCGTCAGGCTGCTCCACAGCAGCATCAGGCGGAGGAGCATCCCAAGAAGTAGTTTTCCACTGAGTATCCGCACTGAACTATGCGGTTGTCAGTTCGAAAGGTGCGCGATCTGGTGTGTCGTCCGAACCGGGATGGACACAAGGTTGCGCACCGAACAGTTAACCTTGCCGCAATCCGTCGTATACTGGCCTCATGTCGATTGTGGGCAACATCCGGGGCATCGCCAAGGGCATGAGCATCACCTTCGGGGAGATTCTGCAACCCACGGTGGTGGAGAACTACCCCGACGGCCCAGGCCCGCAGCGCGGAGCGGTCTTTGAGCCGCGCTACCGCGGCGCGCACGTTTTGCAGCGCGACGAGAACGGCCTGGAGAAGTGCGTGGCCTGCTTTCTCTGCGCCGCCGCCTGCCCCTCCAATTGCATTTATATCGAGGCCGCGGAGAACACCGAGGAGCAGCGAATCTCCTCGGCCGAGCGCTACGCCAAGGTCTATAACATCGATTACAACCGCTGCATCTTCTGCGGCTACTGCGTGGAGGCCTGCCCCACCGACGCCATCACCCACGGCCACGGCTTCGAGCTGGCCACGCTGAACGCCACCAACCTGGTCATGCGCAAGGAAGATATGCTGGTGCAGATTGAGACGCTGACGGCAACTAAATAGATTTCCATTCTTTTTGCAATCGCCTCAACTCGCAGACTCCGTTATCCTAAAGTGTTGGCCGCATTCCCCGTTTCTTCCCGTGGCCAGCGAGGCAGGACCGATTTTAGCGGATTATTCAGCGGAAAACCATTGGAGTGAAATGACGAAAGCGCACCAGCATCCTCTTCGGAAAATTCTTGAAAGCCGCATCGCCATCATCGACGGAGCGATGGGCACGACCATCCGCACTTATGGCATGACAGAGGCGGATATGCGCGGGGAGCGCTTCAAAAATTCTACAAAGGACCTGCTGAATAACGGCGACCTCTTCAGCCTGACGCAGCCGAAGATGATCTGCGACATCCACCGGCGGTTTCTGGAGGCCGGCTCGGACATTATCGAGACCAACACCTTTGGCGCCACCAGCATCACGCAAAGCGAATTCTTTGTGGACGATCCGCGCGAGCGTGGCGGCCGCAAGGATCCGGCGTTCTACCAACAGATCATCGAAGACGAGTTTCTCAACGGCCTGGCCTGGGAGATCAATGAGCAATCGGCTCGGCAGTGCAGGGAGTGGGCCGATCGCGTGGGCAGCGCCACGGGCCGGCAGCGGTTTGTGGCGGGGTCGATTGGACCCTTGACCGTGTCGCTCTCGAACTCGCCCGATGCCGAGGATGCGGGCTTCCGCGTGGTCACCTTCGACCAGGTGAAGACCGCGTACATTCAGCAGGTACGCGCGCTGATCGCCGGCGGCGTGGACCTGCTTCTGGTGGAGACCATCTTCGACTCGCTGAACGCCAAAGCGGCGCTGGTGGCCATCCGCGAGGTCTTCGATGCTGACGGAAAGGAGTTGCCGCTGATGATCTCGGCGGCTGTTGGACGCGGCGGCGAGACGATGATCTCCGCGCAGACCATCGAGGCATTTTGGAACGCGGTCGAGCACGTGAAACCGCTGTCGGTGGGGCTCAACTGCTCTCTCGGCCCCGATCTAATGTACCCATTTCTGGAAGAACTCGCGGAGAAGTCAAGCGCGGCGATCTCCTGCTATCCGAATGCCGGTTTGCCGAATCCTCTCTCGCCGACCGGCTTCGATTTGGGGCCGGCGGATATGGCCCGCTATCTGGGCGAGTTTGCGCGGGGAGGGCTGATCAATATCGCCGGGGGCTGCTGCGGCAACACGCCGGAGCACATCGCGGCGATCGCCCAGGCGCTCGAAGGCATGCCTCCGCGGCGGCTTTGGACGGCGGGCGCGGTGAAAGAAACGCCGGAGACAGAAACCAGGCCCCTGCGTCTCTCCGGCTCGCAGCCCTTCACGCAGCAGCCCGGCGTTTACATCCTGATCGGCGAGCGGACCAACGTCGCCGGTTCGCCGAAGTTTGCCAAGCTGATCAAGGAAGGCAAATTCGAGGAAGCGGTTAGCGTGGCCCGGCAGCAAGTCGAGAACGGCGCCAACGTCATCGACATCTGCATGGACGAGGGCATGATCGACGGCGTTGCGGCGATGACGCGCTTTCTACAGTTGCTGGGCAGCGAGCCTGAGGTCGCCAAGGTTCCCTTCATGGTGGACTCGTCGAAGTGGGAAGTGATTGAGGCGGGACTCAAATGCCTGCAAGGCAAGGGCATAGTCAACTCGATCTCGCTGAAAGAAGGCGAGGATAAATTTCGCCAGAACGCCGCCAAGGTGCTGAAGTATGGCGCGGCGGTGGTGGTGATGGCCTTCGACGAACAGGGTCAGGCCGCCACTTACGAGGAGAAGATTCGCATCTGCGAGCGGGCCTATAAAATTTTGCTCGATGTTGGCTTTCCGCCCGAGGACATCATCTTCGACCCCAACGTGCTCACCGTCGCGACGGGAATGGAAGAGCATAACAACTACGCCGTGGACTTCATCAACGCGACGCGCTGGATCAAGGCCAACCTGCCGCACTCGAAGGTCAGCGGCGGTGTCTCCAATATTTCTTTCAGCTTTCGCGGTAACAACAAGGTGCGCGAGGCGATGCACTCCGCGTTCCTCTATCACGCCATTGCGGCGGGCATGGACATGGGCATCGTGAATGCCGGAATGCTCGAGGTCTATGAGGAGATTGAGCCGGAGCTGAAGGCGCTGGTCGAGGACGTGCTGCTCAATCGCCGTCCCGATGCGACCGAGCGCCTGGTGGACTTCGGCGAAACGCTGAAGAGCGCGAGCGGCGCGGCTGTCATTGAGAAGAAGGCCGAGGAATGGCGCAACGGCACCGTAGAGGAGCGCCTCTCGCACGCGCTGGTCAAGGGGATCGACGCCTTCATCGAGATCGACGCCGAGGAAGCCCGCGTCAAGCTGGGCCGCCCGCTGTTGGTGATCGAAGGCCCGCTGATGGACGGCATGGGCGTGGTCGGCGATCTCTTCGGCGCGGGCAAAATGTTCCTGCCCCAGGTGGTCAAGTCGGCGCGCGTGATGAAGAAGGCCGTGGCGCATCTGACGCCCTTCATGGAGGCCGAAAAAGCCGCGATGGTTGCCGCCGGACAGGTGGTCAAGGCGCAGGGCAAGATCGTACTCGCCACCGTCAAGGGCGACGTNNGTGCACGACATCGGCAAGAACATTGTCGGCGTTGTGCTTGCGTGCAATAACTACGAAGTCATCGACATGGGAGTCATGGTCCCCTGCGAAAAAATTCTCGAACGCGCCCGCGCGGAGAAGGCGGACCTGATCGGCCTCAGCGGCCTGATTACGCCGTCGCTCGACGAGATGGTCCATGTAGCCCGCGAGATGGAGCGCCAGGGCTTCAAGCTGCCGCTGCTCATCGGCGGAGCCACCACCAGCCGCGCGCATACCGCCGTCAAGATTGCGCCGCACTACAGCGAGCCGGTGGTCCACGTGCTGGACGCCAGCCGCGCTGTGCCGGTGACGACCAGCCTCTTGAGTGAGGACGGCAAGCCGGCGTTCGTCGCCGAGCATCAAGCCGAATACGAGAGACTCCGTAAGGCTCACGCCGCGCCGCGCCTGCCACTCATCTCTCTCGGGACCGCTCGCCAGAGGCGCACTCCGATTGACTGGCGCATTGAAGATTTGCCCGTCCCCGAGTTTACCGGCGTGCGCATGCTCGACAACTTTCCGCTGGCCACGCTGCGCCAGTTCATTGACTGGACGCCCTTCTTCCACACCTGGGAGCTGAAAGGCGTTTATCCGCGCATCTTCGAGCACCCGGAGCAAGGCGAGCAGGCGCGTCTGCTCTTCGCCGAAGGCAATGCGCTGCTGGATACGATCATCGCGGAGAAGCTGATTACGGCGCGCGGCGTCTACGGATTCTTTCCCGCCAACGCCGTGGGTGACGATGTCGAACTGTACACGGACGAAAGCCGCATAAAGGTGCTTGAGCGCTTCCACTTTCTTCGCCAGCAGATCGACAAAGGCAGCGAACCTTGTAGATCGCTCTCCGACTTCATTGCACCCAAAGAGACGGGTCTCCCCGATCACATCGGCGCATTCGCGGTCACCAGCGGAATCGGCCTCAAGGAACTCTGCGACCGTTTCCGCGCCGCGAACGACGACTACAACGCGATCATGGCCGAAGCTCTCGCCGACCGCCTCGCGGAAGCCTTCGCCGAGTGCCTGCACAAGCGTGTGCGCGACGAATGGGGTTACGGCCGCGCGGAATCGCTGACCACCGACGAGCTGATCCACGAAAAGTATCGCGGCATCCGTCCCGCCGCAGGCTACCCGGCCTGCCCCGATCACACCGAGAAGGGAACGCTCTGGCGCTTGCTCGATGTGCAGGCGAAGACCGGAATGCTGATTACCGAATCCTTCGCCATGTGGCCGGGATCCAGCGTCAGCGGCCTTTACTTCGCCCATCCCGAATCGCGCTACTTCTCGCTCGGCAAGATCGACCGCGATCAGGTCGCCGACTATCACGAACGCAAAGGGATGAGCGTAGCCGAGGTCGAGCGCTGGCTCGGGCCAAACCTGAACTACGACCCCGCGTAAAAGCTACGACTGGTCCCAGGTCTCAGAATCGAGGTCTGGGGCACTCGGGGGTTTTGGGGGGCCACCGGGGTGGCTCCCCTTATTAGTGTTCTCTATGCTGCTACAGGATAGATGATGCGGCGAATCTGGCTTTCGCAAAAAAAGCATTCACAATTGCCGTCCAACAAATGCAGATAGGGTTCATTCTTGCCCTCTGAATACAACCAGAGTTCCTTCGCAGGAGACGGTTCTCCTGCGACTACTACGGGTTGATTGCGCATTGGCGTATCTCCAAAGGTTATTGCTGCGTTGCGGTTGACCGACCTGCACATTTTCTGCACACGATTGGAGTCGTGAGATTCTATGTGTGGCCGAGCGAAGAAACGTGTTTAGAACGAGGGATATTCTCAAAGTAAAAATCAAGATTGTGAAAAAACCAGCTCTGAAAAATCCCGAAATACCTTTGATAAAAAAAGCGCGATTTGTAAAAGCGAAGAAAATAAATCTTGAAAAAAGCGCAGCCTAATGCTATGATTCATTCATAGACTATTTTCTGTCACTTTGGAGAGTGGCCAAGTTGTTCTCGAACCGTCCGAACGTATCGCGGACGGTTCGATTTTTAATCTGAAATATCAGCGGCAACGTAAAATGCCCGCATGATTTTTGGGACATGGATCCTCGCTTAATTTTTTTCAGCTTGGGAGGCAAAAGTTGTTCGATAGGTGGTTAAGTTAGTTCAAAATTTTAGAATTAACCGAATCAGTCTATTTTTCATCGCATGCATCCCTAGCCTATGGATTCTCGTGTTTTGTGTTGCTCTTCTAAATCAACTAAAATCTATGATAACACATTTCCCAATCAAAAGTCAAGAGAATATATGGCGAAGATAATAGATTTTTGCTTTGGGCCACCCCTGATCTCTGACCCTTTGCACAATATTTTCCTAGCACGGTGCACAATCATTCTTAGATGTTTTTCTCCAATCGTCCCGGCGCCACTGCAGCCAAAAGACGCCAGCAGAGGCCAAATCAACGCGTAACTCCTTATCCTGGAATATTTTGCAAATAACTCCTTTGTTTTGACTATTTTACAGTGAAACCATACCTGTAAGTTAAAGAAAACAAGGATTTTGTTTCCAAAATAGGGGTGGGGGTACCCCCACAAAAACCACGAAACTCAAACGAGTGGAGAGTGAGCAGTTGGCCGCACCGTAGGTGCTATAACGGAGACGGAGCAACGCATGAGCGCAAAGCAAACCACCAAGCCCGTGCCGCGCGGCTTCGACAAGGAGCTTGCGGAACTCGAAGCTCTGAATGAAGCGCTGAAGGCCGGTGCTGCACTGGACGCCGCTGTGGTCGAACATCTTCGCAAGGGGCTCGCCCATCGCAACAACTTCCTCGTTTCCAAAGCTGCAAAGCTGGTTGCGGACTGTGAGCTATTCGCCCTGCTGCCCGACGCGCTCGCCGCCTACGACCGATTCTTTATCGACGCGGCCAAATCCGATCCGCAGTGCTGGGCGAAGAACGCGCTGGTCAAGGCTCTCGTCAAGCTGGAGCATCGCCAGAAGGACGCTTATCTGCGCGGCCTGCGCCATCATCAGATGGAATGCGCGTACGGCGGCCTCTCTGACACCGCCGGAGCCTTGCGCGGCGCTTGCACGCACGCGCTGGTCGATTGTCCCGGCCTCTCTGACGCCGACTTGCTCGGCCTTCTGCTGGAGCCGCTGACCGACGCCGACAAGACCGTGCGCATGGAAGCGGCGCGCGCCATCGGGCAGGTGGGGGGCGTGAGCGCCGCGCTTCTGCTGCGCCTGCGCGCTCTGCTGGGCAAGGACGAGCCGGAGGTCCTCGGCGCTGTCTACTCGGCGCTGCTCGCCGTCGAGGGCGCGCGCGCCGTCGATCTGGTTGCGGCGGCTCTGAAAGATGGCGACGACCTGGCCGGTGAGGCTGCCTTTGCGCTGGCTGA
>PMTP01000109.1:0-12281 GCA_003167305.1 Acidobacteriaceae bacterium | reverse complement strand
GCCGCACCGCGCCCAACGCCGAACTGCGCGCCCGCGTCGAAAAGGCCGTCGATCAAGCCGGCAGTCCGCGCCTGCAACAGGCCTTTCGCCAGCATCTGCCCTGCTGATTCGCATAAAGCAACCAGCATGAACAGCGCTTTTGCGCAGAATTATCCGCGATTGTGCAACAGTGGAATTAGGGCCTGTTCACACTACCCTGGTGGGCGGCGACGGGAGCCAATTTTTCTCAGATCGAGGAATGAGGAGTGACGGATACCGGGTGTATCCTAGCGACGATAGACGAAGAGTTGGGGAAAATTGGCCCCGTCCCTGCGGGCTGCTGCGAAAATCCGTCCATACTTCATTCTCGCCCTCGACGGTGGACCCGCCACAGCCTTCGGGCTCGGCTTCGTCTGGCCGGATTTTCACTAACAGCGCCACCCGCCGGGGTAGTGTGAACAGGCCCTAAGACAACCAGAGAAGATGTGTGGCCTCCTTGAACGGCCGGGGCGCAACTGGGCAAGGGGGCACTCCCGGCCGTTCGTTTTTACGCTGTATTTCACACCAGAGCGGCAACGGTGGCCTCGGGCCGCGCTCTATCTAACCCACTCACTGGGTCGAACTCGTGGGCAGCGCTGCTTCCCGGTAGCGTCCCAGCTCCTTGACCATCGCGCAATGGGGCTTGAGCGCCTCCACTGCCCGCGCGCCGTCCTCGGCCTTTTGAATCTGGCAATCCACAAAGAAGATGTACTCCCATGGCTTGCCGTGAACCGGCCGTGACTCGATCTTGGTCATATTCGCGCCGATCCACGCCAGTTCCGTCAGCGCCTTCACCAGCGATCCTGGCTTGTGCTCCAGCGAAAAGGCCACGCTGATCTTGTTCGACTCAGGATCCATCACCGCCTCCGCGGCGCGCCGCACCAGGAAAAAGCGGGTATAGTTCTCCGGGTTGTCCTCGATGCCGGCTTCGAGAATCTGTGCGCCATAATAGCGCGCCGCCGCCGCGCTGGCGATGCCGGCCACGTGCCGGTCGCGCAGCTCCATCAACTGCTTAACGCTGCCTGCGGTGTCATAGAAGGCATAGGCCTCCATCCTGGGGTGCGCGGCCAAAAACTTCCGGCACTGCGCCAGCGCCACCGGATGCGAAAAAACGCGGTTGATTTCCCCTGTCTCGACGCCTGAGATCCCAATCAAATTATGCCGGATGCGAAGCAGCGTCTCCCGCTCCACCCGCACATTGTGGCTCAGCATCAGGTCGTAGTGCTCCGCCACTGAGCTGGCCAGACTGTTCTCGATGGGAATCACCGCGGCATCCACCTTGTCCCCGCTCAGCGCGGCGAAGACCTCCGCCGAAAGCGAACAGGGAACAATCTCTGTATCGGGGACCAGTTTGGTCGCTGCTTCGTGGCTGAATGAGCCGAACTCTCCCTGGATTGCTATCTTCATAGGCTTCCTGATTCTCCAATTCTTTTATCATCGATCATCAATCATCTACCGCAACCATAAATCACTGGCCACAAAAGCAAGAAATACCATCGCAATCACGCCGTTCATAGTGAAGAATGCGGCATTCAGCCGACGCAAATCGCGCGGCGAAACCAGTGAGTGCTCATAGGCCAGCAGCAGTCCGACAACCCCGATCCCCATCCAGCCGAACGCATGGAAATGAAAGAGCCCGCCGAACCAAACGAGCAGCCCCAGCATCAACAGATGCATCGCCCGCGCCGTCCAGAAAGCCGCCGGAATGCCGACCGCCTGGGGCAGGGAATGGAGTCCCGCGGCGCGGTCGTGCTCGAAGTCCTGGCAGGCGTAGAGCACGTCAAAGCCGCCCGCCCACAGCGTCACCGCGGCGGTCAGCACCAGGATGCGCGCGTCCAGCGAGCCCCGCACTGCAATCCACGCCGCCGACGGCGCAAGACCAAGCGCCAGCCCCAGCCCCAGATGCGACCAGCGCGTGACGCGCTTCAGGTAGCTGTAGCCCCAGAGCACCGCCAGCACCAGCGGCGTTAAGTAGAGGGTGAGCCGGTTCAACTCAGCCGCGGCCGCGATAAACACCGCCGCCATAAGCAGCGTAAAGCCCAGCACAAAATTGCGCGTCAGCAGCCCGGCGGGAATGGCGCGCGACTTGGTTCGAGGATTGGCGGCATCCAGCTCCGCGTCGGCCCAACGGTTGAAGGCCATCGCCGAGGAGCGCGCCCCGACCATCGCCACCAGAATCCACGCGAGCTTCGCAGGCAGTACCAGCCGCCAGTCGGGCAATCCGTCAGCCGCCAGCAGCACCGCCGTCAGTGCAAAGGGCAGCGCGAAGATCGAGTGCTCCCACTTGATCATCTCCAGCGTCGTTCGCGTCCTGGCCCAGAGGCTCTGCATCGTTGGCTCCTTGAACCAGTTTACTTGAGCGCATGGGCATCTTCTTGTACGACAATAGGTTTATGGACTCCATGCGCATCGACAAATGGCTGTGGGCGGCGCGTTTCTTCAAGACGCGGGCGCTGGCTTCGAAGGCTTGCGATCTGGGCCGCATTCTCTCCAACGGGCATGAGGCCAAGCCCTCTCGCGAAGTCCATGTGGTTGACAAGCTGGAAGTGAAAAACGAGGGCGGCGATTTTCAGATTGAAGTTCTCACGCTGAGCCAGATGCGCGGACCGGCGGCGGTGGCGCAGACGCTCTATCGCGAGAGCGAGGCGAGCATTGCCGCGCGTGCGAAAGTAGTCGCCGAGCGCAAGGCGATGCAGCAGTACGCGCCGCTGCCGGAGCATCGGCCATCGAAGCGCGACCGGCGGCGCATCATTCAGTTTCGTGGCGGGGGGTAACGGGCATCTTGGTTTCCCACCCTTTCGCCAGAAAAAAGGCGAAAGGATGGGGCACGGAGTGTTCAGTTGCGGAGAAAGTTCCTACTGCTCAGCAGCCCATTCGGTCATCGCCAGGGTGAGCAGCAGCACCCGTTTTAGCCCCAATTCGCGGTCCTTGGCCGAGTACCACTCAGCCAGCGTGTGTGCGCCGCCGCCCTCGCCGCCCGCGCCCATCGAGAGCGCCGGAACTCCCAGCGAAAGGGGTATGTTGGCGTCGGTCGAGCCCAGCCGCTGCTCGGTCTTCAGGCCCAAATGACGATCCACCGCGAACAAGGCTTCCAGCAGCGGCGAATCGGCGGCGAGTTGCGCGGCGGGCCGGTCGCCAATCAAGTCAATGGCAAAGGCCAGCAGGCCACGCTCGTGCCTGGATTGCGCCGTTGCCAGTGCGTTCGCACGTTCGACCGCGTCCTCGACGGCGCGATGCAGCGCGACCTCCAGCCGCACCAACTGCTCCGGGCTGGTGGAGCGGAAATCAATCGCCGCCTGCGCGCTCTCCGGGATGGAGTTCACGCTGGTGCCGCCGTGAATCGTGCCCACATTGAATGTAGTCCGCGGGGCGTCTTCTTGCGAGTTTGGCGGCAGCGGCGTTTCGGACAGCACGGCCAGCGCCGAGGCCAGCGCGGCAATCGGATTGGGCGTGCCCGCGTCGGTGAAGCTGTGCCCGCCGGGGCCGGTGACGGAGACCCGGTAGCGGCGGCTGCCCAACGCTTGTGTCACAGCTGACTCCGCACCTGCGCCGTCCAGCACAATGTGCGCGGCAATGCGGCCGGCGAGAGCAGTCTGCTGATAAAGGAAGCGCACGCCGCGCAGGTCGCCTTCGCCCTCCTCGCCCACATTGCCGAGAAAAATCAGCGGCGCGGCCAACTCGGTTTTGGCCTGAATCAGCGCATGCGCGATGGCCAGCACTCCCGTCACGCCGGCACCATTGTCGCAGGCTCCGGGAGCCTGGAGGCGGTCGCCGTCCACTACCGGGTGCAGCGGCATCCCGGCGGGGAAGACCGTGTCAAGGTGCGCGGAAAGCACGACCACCGGCCCGGTGCTTTCCGGCGGCAGTTTGGCCGCGGGCAGCCAGCCGAAGACGTTGCCGACGGCGTCGGTTTGTAGAGAGCTGAGACCGGCCTCGGCAAAGCGAGCGGCCATCCACAGGGAGCGCGCCTGCTCGCCAAAGGGCGGCGCGGGAATGGAGACCAATTCCGCCTGCCAGTCCATGATGGTTTTTGGGTTGCCGTGCAGCCACGCGAAGGCGGCGTGAACCGGCCGCAACTCGGCGAGCGCCGTGACCCGTGAGAATGCCGAGTTGTGAAAGCGCGTCATGGGGATGGTTTCAGGGTAGCAGGAGCCGGCGAAAATGGCTGGCTGCAATCGCCGCGGACGTGTCCTCAAAGGCGCTCTTCAAGCGACGGGGCGAAGCGGGCGCCCGAGCAGAGAATGGGAGACCCAATCAGGAAAAGATCTGATTGGATTGGAATCTCAAAATAAAAACTGGGTCCCCCAACACCTGTTCAGTCGATAATAAATAATTTCGCTCCGACCGCTGTGCAAGAACGGTGCGGCTCCACATCGTCCGCAACTTGATAGTTCATGCCGGGCTGGAGCGTAAAAATCCTGCCGTCTTTCAGTTCGGTTTCGAGTTTTCCTTCAAGACAGAGAAGGATGTGGCCTTTCGCACACCAATGGTCTGCACGATAGCCTGGCGTATACTCCACCATGCGCACACGGATGCCGCCGAACTGCTGTGTGCGCCAATAAGCCATGCCGGTCTCTCCTTCGTGCTCAGTCGGTTCAACTTGCGACCAGTCCGTGATTCCAAAGGGAATGCCCGTCATTTGCATCTGTAGGTCCTCTTCTGCGTCTGACTTTGTTGAACCCATCGTATCATCGCACATTTTCGAGCAGGCCTGAATCAGGCGCTCTCTTCCAGCGGCGGGGCAAAACGGGAGCCGGCGCGGAGGATGATGCAGGAGAAGACCAGGAAGATGAGGGTGGCTCCCAGACCCAGGCGCAGGCTCTTAGTGCGGTCGGAGATGGCGCCGATGATCTGCGGCGAGAAGGTGTCGCCGAAGCAGTGGATGCAAAACAGATTAATGGAAACAGCGGTGGCGCGGACCGGGCCAGAGACCGAGTTGACGATGGCGGCGTTGAGCGGGCCGGTGTTGAGGAAGAGGAAGAACTCGGCGGCAAAGAGCGAGGGAACGGCCCAGGCGGCGGGACCGAAGAAGAGCAGGATTCCGCAGGGCAGGGTGAGCGCGACGCTCCAGAAGGAGAGCAGGTAAAGGGCGCGGTGATTGGTGCGCAGCCAGCGCTGGGCAATCCAGCCGCCGATGAGGGTTCCGGCGATACCGTCGATGACCGTGGTGGCGCCCACAACCAGGCTGGAGTTGGCTACGGTGAAGCCGGAATTCCGGTGCAGGAACTCCGGAACCCAGTTAGAGATTCCGCCCATGGCAAATGTCAGTGTCGCCAGGCCGAAGGTCGCTGTGAGGAAGGCGGGGTTGCGGAAGAGGCCGAGGACAGTGGCGCGGTTGGCGGTGGGACGGATGTGGTCGCTGGAGCCGCGCTCGGGTTCGCGGCCCCACAAGCCGTAGAGCGCCGCGATAATGAAGCCGGGAAGAGCGCAGACGAAGAAGGGCCTGCGCCAGTCCCCGCCAAAGCTCAGTTGTCCGCCCGCGAGGTAACCGAGCGCCGCGCCGACGGGAATCGCCAGATAGAAGATGGAGAGGATGCGGTTGCGGTCGCGCTCGGGATAGAAGTCAGCCAGCACGGCGGGAGCGAAGATGCCGAAGGTGGCCTCACCGATGCCGACGAAAGCCTGGCGTATGTAAAAGGTCCAGTAGCCGTGAACCCAGACGGTGGCGAGGGTGGCAACGCTCCACAATACCGCGCCGGCGATAATGAGCGGCTTGCGCGGGTAGCGGTCTCCCAGCCAGCCGGTCAACGGCGCGGCGATCATATAGAAGACGAACAGCGCGGTGGTCAGTGCGCCCATCTGGTGGTCAGTAGCGTGGAAGTCGCGCTGGATCAGCGAGAGTTCGCCGGGGAGGATGTAACGGTCGATGTAGTTGAGCAGGTTGAGGCCAATGAGCAGCAGCAGCGTCCCCTGGGCTGGGGTTAGGCGAGGGCGCGCAGAGTGGATGGCAGGCGGCAAGAGGCGTAGGCCCGGCGGAAATTGCCGGACTTCTCACCAATAACATAACCGGAGACAAATGCCTATTCCGCTGCCAGAATGCGGCGCTGTGCATGGCTGCGAGGGAGCGTTAACAGCCCTTGGCAAAAGTCCGACGTGCCGAAAAAAACTTCCCTCAGGGGCTAAAGCCCCACGGATTCTATTGGCTTTATCGGCACGACTAAACAGGCTGCGGAAAAAAGGCTAATTTTCAGGAAATATGCCCGAAAAGTAGACCGCAGGGGCTAAAGCCCAACATTTGTTTTGTTGCACTTGCGGCACGACTGAAGTCGTGCCCTGACGCTTCTTGGAACCCTGAATGCGTTTTTTCTCAGCCTGTAAAGTCGTGCCCTTTCAAAACCAGACTTTCACCACGGGCTGTTAAGGTCGGGATTGGTGATCGGTGTCCCGGCTTGCCGGCGGGCGCATCGAGTTTTGGATGCTGGATGCGCCCTCAGGGACAGTCCGGCAGACCGGCCGTTCGTAATTGACAGTGCTTAGTTACTTCTTCTCTCCGGCGGTGTGGCCGCGACCATCGCGCGTTTCATTGCCCTTGAACTTCTCAGGGGCTCTGCGCTGCGCGGAGGCTTTCTCGCCAACTTTTGGCAACATGCCGTTATAGCCGTGCTGCGGATCGAAGGAGTTGTCTACTTTGCCCTGGAAGTCGTTGGAGCCATGAAACCACGGTCCAACGCCGACGAATACGCCGCCATTGAACCATTCCGAGCCGTAGTAGCCGTCGGGAACGCAGTTATAGGGGGCGTAATCGTAATAGCCGTAGGGGCAATCAGGGGCAACGCCGACTTCGACCGCGACCTGAGCCTGTGCTTTGGGAGCCGCTGCTGCAAGGAAGATTCCCGCAACCGCCGCTAACGCAAGAAACTTGAATCCGTTCATGAATTCTCCTCACTGACGAGGGGCCGTTCAATGTCTGCCCCTGCATCCTTGACGGTAGCGACGGAGAAGAGCCTTGTCTGAGCAATAAGAAGCGCCACGTGAGTGTGTTGCATCCAGCTTTGTTGGGGAGATCATTCTTTGGGTCTAGGCCAGCGGGCTTCGACGGTCGTGCCGATGCCGCCGCGGGGACGGAACTCGCCGCGCACCACCGCCCAGACCGGATCGCAGGCCTTGACCACGTCCTCCAGCACCTGGTTGACAATGTTTTCCTGGAAAATGCCCAGATTGCGGTAGCTGAAGAGATACTCCTTGAGCGATTTCAGTTCGAGGCAGCGCTGACGGGGCATATAACGAATCGTCAGTACGCCGAAGTCGGGCAGGCCGGTCTTTGGGCAGACGGAGGTCAACTCCGGGTCGTCGATCAGGATTTCGTAGCCGGGAAACTGGTTTTGCCAGGTTTCGATGGCGGGAAAGGCGAAATCGAGGCCGGCTTTGGCGTGGGCATCGGTATAGCTTGGGGTAGAACGCGGTTCTGAAGCCATGCATCGATTGTACGAGGATCGAATGATTCTCCTCCATGGGAATATTCCAACTCTCAGGAGCCGGTCACCGCGTCCTATATACTGGCATTGGTTGCGTGCATGACACAAGAAAGAAAGCATTCGGCCCGGCTCTGGTTTTGGAGAGGCTCGGCCGTCCTCCTCATCGTCGTTTTTTTCGTAGTGCGGTCCATGACCAGGGATCGGCTGGAGATTCATGCGTACCCGGCGGAGCGTGTGCCGCTGGTGAGTACTATCAGCACCAATGGACGCGTTGAGCCGGAGGTAAACTACGAGATTCACAGTCCGATTGCGACCACCATCAAGGCTGTTTATGTGCAGCCGGGCGACGTGGTGGCGGCGGGTAAGCTGCTGATGGTGCTGGACGACGTGCAGGCGCGCGCCCGCCTGGCTTCGGCCGAGAGCGGCGTCAAGGCCGCGCAGGCGGCGCTGGAGGCGGCGACCCANNTGGAACGCGATGAGGCGCACCGCAGCCTGGATGCATTGACCAAGCTCAACTCGACCGGGGCGGCCTCGCAGAACGAGGTAGCCGAGGCGCGGCAGCGGCTGGACGCGGCGGAAGCCAATCTTCATGCCCTGGACCAGGGCGCAAACAATCGCTATTCGCCGGCGGAAATCGAACGCGCGCGGTCAGCGCTCACCGACGCGGAGGCCAGTCTGACGGCGGCGCGGCAGGTGGTGGCGCAAACGGTGGTCTATGCTCCAGAGGCGGGAACCATCTATAGCCTCGATGCGGGGCGCACGGAGTTTGCGGAAGAGGGCAAGCTACTGATGCAGGTGGCCGACCTGCACCACGAGCGGATTCGGGCCTATTTTGACGAGCCGGAGATTGGCAAGCTGGCGGTTGGCCAGAAGATTCAGATCAAGTGGGACGCCAAACCGGGGCGCATCTGGAACGGGCACATCGAGCGGACACCGGTTACTGTCGTCAACCTGGGCACGCGCAGCGTGGGCGAAGTGCTGGTGACGATTGACGATCTGGACAGCGAACTGCTGCCGCAGACCAACGTGAACGTGACGGCAACCATTTCCAGCGAATCGAATGCTTTAACTGTGCCGCGCGAGGCTTTGCGTTCGGAGGAAGGCAAGACCTACGTTTACAAGGTAGTGAAGGATGGATTACAGAAGACCCCGGTAACGGTTGGTACCCTCAATCTGACCCAGGTGGCCATCCTCTCCGGACTTGAGGAGGGGGACCAGGTGGCCACCGGAACTGTAAGCGGACTGCCCTTGCGCGAAGGCGTTCCGGTCAAGGTTGTCCGGTGAGGGTCTTGGCCGGAGTTGTGCTGGCATCAGCCGCGGTCCTTTCGGCATCCGCGCAGAGCCTGCCGCTTGCCCAGGCTACTACGGCCTTGCAGGCCGGCGAAGCGGACAAGGCGCTGGCGATCTTGAGTCCGCTTGCCCAACCCGGCGGCGAGGCCCAGGCCTATAACCTCAAATGCCGCGTGGAATACTCGCTGGAACAGTGGGATCAAGCCGCGAAAGACTGTGAGCAGGCGGTAACGCTGGACGGGCGAAGCTCGGACTATCATCTATGGCTGGCTCGCGCCCTGGGCGCGCAGGCCAGCCGGGCGTCGTTTCTGAGCGCGTTTAAGCTGGCCAAGCGAGTGCGGGCCGAGTTCGAGGAGGCCGTCCGGTTGGATCCACGCAGCGCAGAGGCGCTGGCCGACCTGGGCGACTATGACTACACCGCGCCAGGGGTGGTGGGCGGAGGCATCGACAAGGCTGAGGGAGTGGCCGCGCAAATGGATAGAATCGACCCTATCCGCGCCCATGAACTGCGAGGCCATATCGCCGAGCAGCGCAAGGACTTCGGCGCGGCCGAGCGGGAGTACAAGCAGGCGCTGGCGGCCTCGGCGCATCCGGCCTTCCAGTGGATGTCGCTGGCCGGCTTCTATCGCGGGCGCGAACGCTGGANNGCTGATCCAAACCAAGCGCGACCAGGAGCGCGCGGCCAAAATGCTGGAGGAGTATCTCACCGGCAGCGTGAAGTCCGAGGATGCGCCGGCGTTTGTGGCGCATGTATGGCTGGCCCGGTTAAAGCAGCAGTTTGGTGACGCGACGGCAGCCAGCCGGGAACGGGCGGCGGCGCTGGCCCTGGCGCATGAGTACAAGCCGGCCCTGGTTTTGAAATGATACAGAAGAGGAAAGATTGAAGGTTATCGTACCCGTGAAGAGCCGGCACAATCCGTTGAAAGGCTGGGCGTTCGCTCTCCTGGGAGCGGCGTTGGCGGCAATGCCCATGCTGCTTCCTGCGCAGGTTTCGCTGACGACGGTCGTGGATCTGGCGCAGCGCAACTCCAGCGCCGTCAAGCTGGCCGAGGCGGATCTACAGAAAGCACAAGCGGCTTTGGCGCAGACAAAGGACGCTTTTGTGCCCAGCCTGACCTTCGGCTCGGGACTTCCGGCATTTCACACGATTGGCTTCATGCCGGGGGTGCCGGCGACATTCAGCGGCACTATACAGTCGATGGCGTTCAGCCTTTCTCAAAACCAGTACATTGGAGCCGCGCACTTTGGAATCAAGGCCGCTTCACTCAACCTGAAGGACGCCCTTGAACAGGTGGCACTGGATGCCTCGACGGCCTACATTGAGCTGGAGACGGTCAACCGCGAACTGGATGCCGCGCGCCAGCAAGAGGCCTTTGCGGGACGGTTGGTCGGAATCGAGCAGCAACGCGCCGATGCAGGCGTCGATCCGTTGAGCGAACTCTTGCAGGCCCAGTTGACGGCGGCCCAGCTCAAGCTCAAGCGCCTGCATCTGGAGACGCGCGCCGGTACTCTCAACAAACAGCTTGCGGTACTTACGGGTCTGCCGACCGGCTCGATCACTACCGATGCCTCCAGCATTCCTGAGATACCCGCCATGAAGGCCGACGATGCTCCACGAACCACATCCGGCCTTCAATCCGCGCAGATGCTTGCGAACTCAAAGCATAAGATAGCGCGGGGAGATCGAATCAGTGAGTATACTCCAGAGATCAGCTTCAATGCGCAATACAGTTCGACCACCGATATTCTGAATGTGCTGAATACTGTCGACCAGTATTATGCCAAGAATATTCCGCCCGTCAACTTCAGTTCCGGATTTCAGATTCAGTTTCCGCTGTTCGACATGAGCCGCCGCGCCAAGGCCAAAGAGTCTGCCGCCGAGGCCTTGCGCGCCACGGTCGAAGTCGAACAGGCCCAGCGGCAGAACGAAGTGCAGATCGCGGAGTTGACCGGAAGCCTGCGCGAGTTGGATACTTTAGCAGAGATTGCAAGTCTAAAGAAGCAGATCGCCCACGAGCAGTTGCAGTCCGTGCTTGCACAACTCGAACTCGGCAACGGCTCAGGAAACGGACCCGGCGCGACGCCGCAACTCACCCCCAAGGCGGAGCAACTGGCCCGCATCGATGAGCGCCAGAAATATCAGGAAGCGCTGGACGCGGACCTCGAACTCAGCAAAGCGCGGCTCAGCCTGCTGCGCGCCCTTGGCCACATGGAAGACTGGCTGCGAGAACTGCACGCAAAGTAAGCCCCGAAAGACGGCGGAAGATCCTGCCGAAACCAAAGAAAACTGCCGAATGTTAGAATGGAAGGGATGACTATGCCCCTGAAGACACTTTTGCTGAATCCGCCCTCGTTCGAGAACTTTGACGGTGGCGCGAGCTCGCGCTGGCCGGCAACGCGCGAGATTGAGTCCTACTGGTACCCCGTCTGGCTCACCTACCCGGCCGGATTGCTGGAAGGTTCGCGCGTGCTTGATGCTTCCCCGCATCACGTCTCCCCGGAAGAAACCATCAAAATCTGCAAGGATTATGAGTTTCTGGTGCTGTTCACCTCCACCATGGGCTGGAAGAGCGACCAGCATCTCGCCCAGGCCATCAAGGCGGCCCATCCCACAATGCGCATCGCCTTTGTTGGGCCGCCGGTGACCACGGACCCGGATCGCGCCCTGAACGAGTGTTCTGCTCTGGATTTCATCTGCCGCCGCGAGTTCGATTTTTCCGTAGTCGAGTTTGCCCAGGGCAAGCCGCTCAACGAGATTCTCGGCATCAGCTACAAGCTCGACGGCAAGATCGTCCACAACCCCGACCGCCCGCAGGTGGAAGACCTGGACGCGATGCCATGGGCCACTAAAATCTACAAGCGCGACCTGGACGTGACACGCTACAATGTGCCCTTCCTGCTGCATCCTTTTATCGCGCTCTACTCCACGCGCGGCTGCCCGGCGCAGTGCACCTTCTGCCTTTGGCCGCAAACGCTGAGCGGCCACGCATGGCGCAAGCGCTCTACCGACGACGTCGCCGCCGAGCTGGCATGGGCCAAAGCGAACTTCCCCGATGTGAAGGAGTTCTTCTTCGACGACGACACCTTCAACATTCAAAAGCCGCGCACCGTTGAACTCTGCGAGAAACTGAAGCCGCTGGGCCTGACCTGGAGTTGCACCTCGCGCGTGACCACCGACCGCGAAACCCTCAAGGCGATGAAAGAGGCCGGATGCCGCCTCCTCATCGTGGGCTTCGAGTCCGGCGACCCGCAGATTCTGAAAAACGTCAAGAAGGGCGCCACCGTCGAGCGCGCACGCGCCTTCGCCAAGGACTGCCATGACCTGGGCCTCTGCATTCACGCCGACTTCATCCTAGGCCTGCCCGGCGAGACCAGGGAGTCCATCCGCAATACCATCAACTTCGCCAAGAAGCTGGATTGCGAGACCATCCAGGTCAGTATCGCCCACGCCTTCCCCGGCACGGAGTTCTACGATTACGCCAAGGCCAACGGCTTCATCGTGAACGCCCAGTCCATGAGCGACGAGGGCGGCCACCAGATGGCGCACATCGAGTATCC
>PMTP01000159.1 GCA_003167305.1 Acidobacteriaceae bacterium | reverse complement strand
GGCTCCATCATCGGCGTAGGCATCGCCAACCAACTGATGCACGTTCACAGCGGAACCTCCGGCGTGGATTGGGAGCAGGCTACCAAGGTTCTCAAGTGGCTGCTGATCTCGCCTCTGCTGGGCTTCGCCTGCGCCGGGCTGCTGCTGTACGTCTCCAAGCAGACGATCAAGTACCCCTCTCTCTACGAAGCTCCCAAGGATAACCAGCCGCCGCCATGGCCGATCCGCGCGCTGATGGTGCTCACCTGCACCGGCGTCAGCTTCTTCCACGGCTCCAATGACGGGCAAAAGGGCATGGGGCTGATCATGCTGATCCTGATCGGCACGGTGCCCACCGCATACGCGCTGAACCACGCCGTTACCACTCAAGATATGCAGGAGTTCATCGCCGCCTCCGAACAGGCCGGCCGCATCCTCGACCGGCACGTCGATCAGGCGGGCATTCTCGGCGAGGATGCCCGCACCGAGGTCACCGACTACATCCGCACCAAGCAACTCCAGCCGGACACGATTCTGGCGCTTCGAGAGCTGGTCGAGGATCTGAACCACGAAGTTGCCCTCTACAAGGTCTTCAAGTCGGTTCCGGCGCCGGATCAGGCCAACGTCCGCAACGATATGTACGTGGCCGGCGAAGCCATTCGCCTGATGCAGAAGAATGACGCCAACCTGGTGAACGAAAAGAAGCAGCCGGTTTTCGACAAGACTGAAAGCGCTGCTCTCGGCAACTACAAGAGCAAGGTGGACAAGGCTACGCGGTTCATTCCCGACTGGGTCAAAGTGGCAGTTGCGCTGGCTCTCGGCCTGGGAACGATGATCGGCTGGAGACGCGTCGTGGTCACGGTGGGAGAAAAGATCGGCAAAGAGCATTTGACGTACGCGCAGGGCGCCAGCGCAAGCCTGGTGACGATGGCTACGATCTTCGCGGCTAACATCTTCGGCCAACCGGTTTCGACGACCCACATTCTCAGCTCCGGTGTGGCCGGTACGATGAGCGCCAACGGCAGCGGACTGCGCCTGGCCACGGTTCGCAACATTGCCGCTGGCTGGGTCTTTACCCTGCCGGTAGCGGCGCTGCTCTCCGGCACGCTCTACTGGCTCTTCCGCGCGATTTCCTAAGCGCCAATCATCGCCAGCGGGCGGTTGCGGGCGGTGCGCAGCGTGGGCACGGCCGCCAGCAGACTGCGCGTGTAGGCGTGCTGGGGCGAGGTTAGCAGGCGCGCGCAAGGGCCGGTTTCCACCACCTCGCCCGCGCGCATCACAGCAACCCGGCTGGCCACCTGGCCCACAACCGCCAAGTCATGCGAGATGAAGAGCATGGCCAATCCATGCTGGCGCTGCAACTCACGGAGAAGCTCCAGCACCTGCGCTTGCACGGTGACATCCAGGGCGGTCGTGGGCTCGTCGGCGATCAGCAGCCGCGGGTGGTTGATCAGCGCCATGGCGATCAGAATTCGCTGCCGCTGCCCGCCGGAAAACTGATGCGGATAATCGCCGTAGCGCCGCGCCGCGTCGGGAATCGAGACCGCCTCCAGCGCGGCGATGGCCTTTCTCCTGGCCTCGCGGCCAGTCCAGGAGGGAGAATGCGCGCGCGCGCCTTCGGCCACCTGGCTGCCAATCGTCATCACTGGATTCAGCGCCGTCATCGGCTCCTGGAAGATCATGGCGATCTCTCGTCCCCGCAGCCGTTGCAACGCACTTTGCGGCTGTCGCAGCAGGTCAATCGAGTCTGCGCTGCCGGCTCGGCCGCGCCACGCGATCTGCCCCGCAACCCGCGCCGCCGGTCCGAGCAGTCCCATAATGGCCAGAGCGGTCACGCTCTTGCCCGACCCCGACTCGCCCACCAGCCCCAGCACCTCGCCCTGGTCGATGTGCAGGCTCAGGCCGCGCACCGCCTCAGCCGCCGGAAAGCGAATCTGCAAATCGCTAATCTCAAGCAGCGGAGCCATGAAGCCATCCTATAGATCCGGCCCTTCAATCGTGTCAGGTTTCCCACCCTTGCGCCAGAAAAAAAGCGCAAGGTTGGGGCCCGGGGTCTCAATATTTTCGGGCCAGATCATTCGTGCTTTTTCAGGGAGAGCGGGTCGCAGAAACCCTGCGGGGAATCGTGCCGGCTACGGGCCGAAGTGGCCACATTTTGCCCATATTCTGCGCAACTATTTGCATAGTCCCATGGGGGTGAGCCAAGAACACAAGGGTTTCAGGCAATTTATTTGGCATTGCGATTGCATCTACACTAAACGTACCCAAGGCGCCGGATTGTGGTAATAGAGGTAACGTTACCTTTGTGAAACGACCTCGCAGGCGCCTCGACGTGCGTCTTAAATCTTAAAGGCGCAGTCGCGGAATCGGCTAAACGCCGGGAGATCATCTCGCCCGGCAGGCACCAACGCTTCGGCAGCGCAAATCGACCTGCCGTTTTGTTCAGGGGGAATGTTATGACCAGCAACATACACTCGGTGGACGATCGGCGGGAGAGGCAGCGTTTTGGGATCAACGCGCCGCTCACTGTGATGATCGGACAGCGCGAGATACCCGGCTTTACGCGGGACTTGAGCAACCGGGGAGTTTATTTTTATTTGGACATGGCCGAGAGCGCGCCCATCGGCGGCGATTTTGAGTTTTTAGTCGAATTGCCACCCGAGATTACTCTATCCACGTGTTGTTTGATCCGCTGCCAAGGCCATGTGGTGCGCACGGACGACACTTCCCGGCAGTTGACCGGGATCGCGGCTGAGATTCTGCATTATTCGATTCAGAGGGAGGCCGCGGCCTGAGCCTAGAGTTTGCGCATGCCGAGGATGCGATGGTCGGCGAGCCAGTTCTTGCGCACATAGACGAGCCGGTTATTGCTATCGGGATCGGTGGGCAGCAGGAAGAAGCCTGGATCGATGAGGTAGCGAATAGAGTTATATACAATGCCTTCCATAACTTCGCCATCGAGGAATTGCAGCCGCATCCAGATTCCATGGACGATGGGCGCGCGGGAGTGGAAGTTGAGAATCTCGTGCTTGGAGTCCCCATCAAAGCTGTTGACATAGAAGACGGCCTTGATCTCATGGGCCGAGATCTCCTCGACGATATCCGTATCAAGGCTGCGCACCCTGAAGCTCTCCGGCGCGCTGTGGGGAGCGCGGATCAGCATCTCTTCCACGGTGCTCCAGGCTGGTGAGTCGAGGTAGCCCTTGATCGTCCGGGATCCGAACTGGATGACAACCTTTTCCGAGCGGGGCGAATCAGGACCATGGGCGGGAGGCGTCATGGCTTGACTCTCTGGTGGGGATGAGCCTGTTTCTTTGGCGGAAAGAGATTGTACTGTTTGATCTTGTATAACAGAGCTTTGTAGCTGATCTGCAGTTCGCTTGCGGCGGCCTTTCGATTCCATCCAGTACCCTCCAGTGTTTTGGCGATGGCGGCGGATTCGGCGCCGTCCTTCAAGTTCCGCACCATATGCTTCAGGCTTCCGTTGTTGCCGGCGGCCTCTTCTCCGCTGGAGGCCGGCAATTCCGCGCTGAGCCGGGGAATCAGCTCATCGATGATGGCCTGTTCGTCGTCCAGGATCAGGTAGCGCTTGATGGTATTCTCCAATTCGCGAAGATTGCCCGGCCACAAGTAGCTGTTGAGAGCCATCAGGAGCGCAGGGGAGATGGGCAAGGGATCGCGCTCGTACCTAGCGGCCACCTTGCGCATGAAGTGGTTGGCCAGGATGGGAATCTCCTCGACACGCTCGCGCAGCGGAGGCATCTTCAGGGTAAATCCATTGAGGCGGTAGTAGAGGTCTTCACGAAAGGTCTTTTGCGCGATGGCGGCCTTGATGTCGATGTTGGTGGCGGCAATCACGCGCACATCGACTTTGACGCTGGAGCGGCTGCCCAGGCGGGAAAAACTGCCGTCCTGGAGAACCTGCAGCAGTTTGGCCTGCAATACGGCCGGCATTTCGCCGATTTCATCGAGGAAGATAGTGCCGTTGTTACAGATTTCAAACTTGCCGGGCTTGGACTTGATCGCTCCGGTAAAGGCACCGGGCTCATAGCCGAAGAGTTCACTCTCCAGCAGATCGGCGGGCATGGCCGCGCAATTGACCTTCATGAAGGGGCGGTGGCTGCGGGCCGACATCTTGTGGATGAACAGGGTAGCGACTTCCTTGCCGGTGCCGCTCTCTCCCAGGATGAGGACGGGGATGTCGGCGCGCGCCACCAGCCGGCATTGGGATTCGATCTCCCTCATCCGCTGGCAGGCTCTGACAAAGGAGGTGTTTTCATCCAAGGGAATTTCTTTGATCTCATCGTCATCACCGGCCTGCAGTCTGCTCGCCTCCTTGAGGCATTGCTCCACGGCCAGAACGATGTCGGCCTTTCGGAAGGGCTTGAGGATCACGTCAGTGGCGCCCATGCGCGTGGCCGCCACGACTTCCTTCAACTCGGCGGAACAGGCAAGCATGATAATCGGAAGCGAGGGCCGGGAGGCGTGCAACCTGGTCAGCAAGTCGAGGGCATTTTCCCCGGCGCCGTCTTCGTCCAGATGCCAATCCATCAGGAGCAGGTCAGGCGGGGGAGAGTCTTTCAGGCACAGCATCAGATCCGCGGCCTCGGTGTACAGGCTCACGGAGAAGCGGTCCTCTAGAATTCGGTGAAGGTAATTCAGGATAGCGAGATCCGGATCAAGCGCCACGATATGAGGTTTGCGCTTGCTCTTCGTCTTCAAATTCGCTCCTGATGGAATGCTCACCATCGCGGTTCCTTCCTTTGATTTCAAACCGTGCATGGGAGAGGACTTTTTCGCCTGACGAAGATAGTAGAACGATCCGTGCTGTGATTCGCGAGGAACGTAAACCAAACTCCGCCGACCCTGGGGAAACAAGTTACACCAATGGGGTGGAAATTCACCCTCCCATCGATGCAAATCAAATGTTGCATGTTCACCATAGTACCATTCAAAAGTGGTAATTCATTCGCTATTATGTGCAAATATTTTCACATACCAGAAAAAGAAACGGCATTCAACGTAATGAAATAAAGCATTTGATTACTGTCACGTGGAACGAATGGTTACGCGGGACTATCCAGATAGTTACTTAGGTAGTTACCGTTATACGGTTGAGTTTGGCTGTGAAGTTGCATACAGAAGGCCATGACCCTACCGCGCGCAACTGAGTCCATCGATCTGCGTGAATTGCCCCCGACTGAGGT
>PMTP01000008.1 GCA_003167305.1 Acidobacteriaceae bacterium | reverse complement strand
GGCGCGGGCACCAGCCTGGCCGGCCAATGCGCCAACGTCGCGGTAGTCTTCGATTTCTCCCGCTATATGAACGGCCTTACCTCCATCGACCCCGCCGCAAAGCTGGCGCGCGTAGAGCCGGGCATCGTCCTCGACCGGCTGCGCGAGGCCGCCGAGCGCCATGGATTGACCTACGCTCCCGACCCAGCGACGCACTCGCGCTGCACGCTGGGCGGCATGATCGGCAACAACAGTTGCGGCGTCCACGGATTGCTGGGCGGCAAGGTGGTGGACAACGTCGAGTCGCTGGATTTGATTTTGTATGACGGCACGCGCATGACCGTGGGCCAAACCAGCCCTGAGGAACTCGAAGCCCTGATCCGCGCCGGTGGCCGCGTCGGCCAGATTTATACTGGCCTCGCTCGCCTCCGCGACCGTTACTCCCAGCTGATCCGCGAAAAATTCCCCCATATTCCCCGCCGCGTCTCCGGCTACAATCTGGACGAGCTGCTCGACGAGAGCGGCTTCCACGTGGCGCGCGCTCTGGTCGGCTCTGAGGGCACCTGCGCCACCGTCGTCTCCGCCACGCTCAACCTGACCGCCAGCCCGCCCTTCCGCGTACTCACCGCGCTGGCCTTCCCGGACGCCTTCCTCGCCGCCGACGCCGTGCCCCGCGTCCTCGACTTCGGCCCCATCGGCCTGGAAGGCTTCGACGGCATGCTCGTCGACTTCATGCGCCGCAAAAAACTCGCCGTCGAGGATGTTGCGCTGCTTCCCGAAGGCGGCGGCTTTCTGCTCGTCGAGCTGGGCGCCTGGGACGCAACTGAAGCGCAGGCCAAGGCCCAAGCCCTCGCCCATGCCGTGCAAAGCTGGCCAGCCTCGCCCGTCTCCCGCATCTACACTGCCCAGCAGGCCGCGCGCGTCTGGCACGTCCGCGAGAGCGCCCTGGGCGCGATGGTCTTCGTCCCCGGCGAGCCCGACCGCTGGGAAGGATGGGAAGATGCCGCCGTCCCGCCGGTCCAGCTTGGCGCGTACCTACGCAAGCTGGTCGCACTGATGGACGAATACGGCTACAGCAGCCCCCTCTACGGCCACTACGGCCAGGGCTGCGTCCACCAGCGCATCAACTTCGACTTCCGCTCCCAGGACGGCCTGCGCAAATTCCGCGAGTTCATCGATCGCGCCGCCGATCTTGTTCTCAGCTTCGGCGGCTCTCTCAGCGGCGAGCATGGCGACGGCCAGTCCCGCGCCGCGCTGCTGCCCAAGATGTTCGGCCCGGAGCTGATGCAGGCCTTCCGCGAGTTCAAGGCCCTCTGGGATCCCGATAACCGCATGAATCCCGGCAAGCTGGTGGATGCGGTGCGCGTCTACGACCCGGTGGAGCACCTGCGGTGCGGCCAGCCGCCTTCGGCCGGTCCGCGCCAAAAAGAAGGCGCGGGATTAGCCGTTTCGACGGTGGATGTAGGCTCAAGTCAACAGAACACAAGCCTGGAAACCCACTTTTTCTTCGCTGAGGATGGTTCCTTCGAACGGGCCACCGAGCGTTGCGTCGGAGTCGGCGCCTGCCTCAAGAGAGAGGGCGGCGTGATGTGCCCCAGCTACCGCGCCATCGGCGAAGAGAAGCACTCCACCCGTGGCCGCGCCCGCCTACTTCAGGAGATGCTGGCCGGCGCGTTGCGCCAGGAGGGCTTCCAGAGCCGCGCCGTTCACGAGGCTCTCGACCTCTGCCTCAGTTGCAAGGCCTGCAAATCCGAGTGCCCGGTGGCTGTCGATATGGCCACCTGGAAATCCGAATTCCTGGCCCAGCGCTACAAGGGCCGATTGCACCCGCTCCACCACTACATCTTCGGCTTTGCCGACAAGTTGGCACGCCTCAGCTCGCTCGCCCCGGCGCTCACCAATCTCTTGTTGACCGGCCCCCTCACTAGCCCACTCATCAAGCGCATCGCAGGCGTCGCCCGGCAGCGCCAACTGCCCCTCCTGGCCGCCAAGAGCTACCAACAATGTCGCAAGGCAATATTGGCCAAACAAGGATTGGGTGCCCCATCCTTTTCGCGTCTTTCTGCGAAAAGGGTGGGAGACGATGAGCCTCAAGAAGCATTGGTGGGTGCCCCAGTTCTCGACTCTGAGACTTGGGAAACAGCGAAGCTCCAGTGGGTCTTACTCTGGCCCGACACCTGGAACAACTACTATCACCCGCAAACCCTGGCCGCCGCGGAAACCCTGCTCACCCAGGCCGGATTCCAGGTCGAGACCCCCAAAGGACACCTCTGCTGCGGCCGCCCGCTTTACGACTTCGGCCTGCTCGCATCGGCCCGCGCATATCTCGCTCGCGTCCTCGACCGTATGGCTCCGCAAATCGAAGCCGGCCTTCCGTTCATCTTCCTTGAACCCAGTTGCGCCAGTGTCTTCAAGGACGAGCTGCTGGAGCTTTTCCCTGCCGATCCCCGCGCCCGTCGCATGAGCCAGCTGGTCTGGCTGCTGGCCGATTTTCTGGCGGCCAAAGCCCCCAACTTCGCAGCCGGCCGCCTCGCCGGCGCGCACATTCTCCTCCACGGCCACTGCCACCACAAAGCGGTCTTCGGCGGCCCGGCCAGCGAAATCGCCCTCCTTCGCAATGCTGGCGCCACCGTGGAGCAAACTCAGGCCGGCTGCTGTGGAATGGCCGGTCCATTCGGTTTTGCAGCGGATAAGTTCGAGGTCTCGATAGCAATCGCCCAGGACGGGCTGCTCCCGGCGGTCAACTCCACCTCGCCAGAGACGATCATCGTCGCCGACGGCTTCAGTTGCCGCGAACAGATCGCGCAGCTAGGCCACCGCAAAGCGATGCACTTCGCGGAGGTTCTGGCCCGCTTGCGCTGCAAAGAAGATTAATCTATCAGCTGGTTAAAAATTCAGCGTAATCTTCGCCGTCAGCGCGCGAGGAGTAACATAATGCGTGCCGCTGAAGGTGGAAAGAAAGTTATACAGCGCGTACTTGTCGGTAACATTGATGGCCGTAATGTCCAGGTTCGTCTTGAAGCGGCTGGCGTGAAAGAGATTGTCCTTGCCGATGGAAGCGTCGAACAAGTCGCGGGGCGCGATGCGCGGCGGGTTCTTGTCGT
>PMTP01000122.1 GCA_003167305.1 Acidobacteriaceae bacterium | reverse complement strand
GGCGGCCAGCGACTCGACCTGGGCGCGGGCGGCGGCGAGGGCAGTCTCCTGGACTTCGGTGCGCTCCAGGCTGGCGAACTCCTCATCTTCCAGGCGCGCGGCCTCGGCCTCGGCAAAGCTGAGTTCGTGCTCGACGGCAGCGGCCTGCTCGGGAGTTTTGACGGAATCGAGCTGAACGCGGGAGCGGGCGGCTTTCTGGCGGTGGGTGGCGATCTCGCGATCCAGGCGAGTGCGCAGCAACTCCTCGCGGCTCAGGGCATCCGAAGCCTTGGCGGATTGGCTCTGGGCTGCGGCCAGCGCAGCTTCAGCCTGGGCGACTTCCGCCGGCAGGGTGCGCAAGGCAGTGGCCAGGCGGGTGCGCTCCAACTCCACCGCTTGCAGCTTTACGAGGTTTTCAATTTGCGCGAGCATCCGTGCTTGCAAGTTTACGGCATGGGGCGGCTATGAGGAAAATGGGGCAACTCTGCGACAATAATAGCCAATCGGGAGGCGGGTGTGACAGAGCAGCGGAAATCGTTCTGGCGCAGGCACGGGTGGGCGAAGTGGGTTGCGGGCGGGCTGCTGCTCGCGCTGGCCGTGACGGCCGTGGTCGTGGACCTCGGGCTGCGCCGCGCGGAGCCGTATTTGCGCGCGCGCATTGTGGCGGGGCTTGAAAGCCGCTTCAACGCACGGGTGGAGCTGGACAGCTTTCACGTCTCGCTTGTCAATGGCCTCTGGGCCGAGGGCAAAGGGCTGCGCATCTGGCCGCCGGCGCAGGTGGAGGGCGTGGGAGTTCCGGAGGGGCACGGCGAACCGCTGATTCGCCTCGACGATTTTCGCTTTCACGCGCCGCTGCGCTACCGGCCGGGTACACCGATTCATGTTTCAGTGGTGGAGTTGAAGGGGCTGAGCATCCAACTGCCGCCGAGGTCGCACTTTGAGCATCCCGCTACGGAGGGCGTGGGCGGCGCCGAAGCTGCCGGCAAGCCCAGGGGCGCGGTGTCGCTGGTGAGTTTTGACGTGGACAGAGTCGAGTGCACCGGCGCCGAGTTGATCATGGAAACCGACAAGCCGGGCAAGCTGCCGCTGGAATTTGCGATTGCGCGCGTCAGTCTGACCAACATTGCTTCTGGAGGGGCGATAGGCTTTAACGCCGATCTGACCATCCCCAAGCCGCTGGGAACGATTAAAACCAAAGGCAGCTTTGGGCCGTGGCAGAAGACCGATCCCGGCGAGTCGCCGCTGGCCGGCGACTACCGCTTCGAGCACGCGGACCTGGCCACTTTTAAGGGGATTGCGGGGATTCTCGACTCCACTGGGCACTTTCAGGGAACGCTGCGCGATCTGACGGTGGACGGCGAGACCCGGACGCCGGATTTTCGGCTGACGCACTATGGCAACACCCTCTCGCTGACCACGCGCTTTCACGCAAGGGTGGACGGGACCAATGGCGACACCTGGCTGGAGCCGGTGGATGCAACGCTGGGCCACTCGCACTTTACCGCACAGGGAGCGATTGTGCGCGTGCCGGAAGCGGTGGTGGGAGGCGCGCAGCAGTATGGCGGCCACGACATTGCGCTCACGGTCAACGTGAACCGGGCGCGGATCGAGGATTTTCTGCGCCTGGCCAGCCGCTCAAACAACGTGATTCTGACCGGCGATGTAACGGTGAAGACCAAACTGCACATTCCGCCGGGGACGGCGCCACTGCATGAGCGGCTGAAGCTGGACGGCTGGTTTGCGCTGGACAAGGCGCGCTTCACCAGCGCCAAGATTCAGGGGCGCATCACGGAGCTGAGCCTGCGCGGGCAGGGGCGGCCAAATGAGCTGAAGACCACCGATCCGGCCAGCATCCTTTCGCACATGGAAAGCAGCTTTCAATTGGCGGGCGGGGTGATCATGCTGCCGGCGCTCGACTACACCGTGCCGGGAGCGAAGATCGAACTCAAAGGCACCTATGGCCTGGAGGGCGGAGCGCTGAACTTTGATGGGACCGCGAAGATGGAGGCCTCAGTCTCGAAGATGGTGGGCGGCTGGAAGGGCTTGCTGCTCAAGCCGGTCGACCGCCGCTTCAAGAAAGACGGTGTGGGGACCGAGGTTCCAATCCACATTGAGGGAACTCGCGAGAAGCCGAAGTTCGGCATCGGTATTAACCGCATTAAGCCGGAGGAGAAGCCGTAGGAAATCCATGCAGCCAGGAAAAAATGCAAAGAAATGGGCGCGTTTCAGCGCCCTTTGTCCGGGGAAGGGTAAAAGAGACAACAGGACTATGCGTTCATGACCAAAGCGGACGCCGCGCGCCGGCGCAACAGCAGGCCCGCCAGACAGAAAAGCCCCGTGCTCAGCAACAGTAGAGTTCCCGGTTCCGGGGTGATATAAAAAATCCCCGATCCAGAATTCGAATTTGTAGTGACCGGGTCGTATTCATACCACCCTTCGGTGTAGGGAAAGCCTCCCTCCCAAAGGTTGAGCTCCATTCCATCGAAGTTGAAGAACAGGCCGTTGTAATCGAGGTTTTGGCCACCGGCCCCGTACGGATAGAGCAGATCGTCATACGTGAATAACGAATATGGGTCCGATTGGGGAGAGCCGTTGATAGTGTCCGGGTTCTGGACCAGGCTGATCGGGCCACTGTTGACGCCATCGTCGAATGTGCCGCCGGTAACGCTGCTGATGAGCCATTCGTCGGAGGCTAAAGAAACGTTGTAGCCGAGATCCGTGCCGACCAGGATGCCCGAGCCGGAGACCCCGCCAGGAGCGGTGTAGATGAAGCCGAACGAGTCGGCCTTTGCGGCCGGGGCGATCGCAAGGGCCGCTGCCAATGCGAGGAATGCGAACAATGATTTCTTCATCTTCTTCTCCTCGATATTCCCGCTGTTAGAGAGCCGAAACCAGCGGCTCTATCCGCGTATGACTGGCTAGACTAACAATATCCAATACCATTTCCACTGTCAATAAATCTTCATGCGTAACGCGAAAACCCAGACGCTCATAGAGCTGGTGCGCGCGATTCTCCGGCCTCACTGCCAACGCCAGCTTCGCGCCCGCCGCTTCGCATCGCTGCTGACAGAGCCAAAGCGCCCAGCTCCCCAGCCCTCTACCGCGATGCGTGGCCAGTACAGCAATATCAACGATCCGCCAGCGCTCCGGCTTGCAATCAACCAGGATTCTGCCCACCGGCAACGTGCCCCGCGCCTCATCCTCCAGGCAAAGAATCGCATCGACGGCGCGGGGAAATTCGGCAGAGTAGCTCTGCTTGCGCCCCCGATACTGCGTCTCGATTAGCGACCGGTAAAGCTCCGCATTCGGACGGAAAGCGGCCAGATGCTCCTGCGACTCGGCGAAGAGCCGGAAGAGGAATTGCTCGTCTTCCGCCCGCGTGGGTCTCAGGAAGCAACTGGCCGTTTTGTGCCCTATGGCTTGTGTCATACGTGCATTCTCAGTTAAGTTCTGCCGTTGTCTTGCGGTGTTTCCTCAGCTTCGCGGGGGAAAGATGCCCTGCATGGCGATGATGAAATTCACTGTCAGGAATGGCTGGATATTGGGGTGCGGCAGATTGCCGCCGGCCACTGATACAGCCGCGGACGCTAGAGTGCCTGTCGGCGCGGCATTGGTATACGTCTGCGTCAGAACCGGGGGGCGGGTATTGGGCGCGGCGGTTTCGGCCAGATAATTATTGGTGGGATCGGCGCTTATGCCGGGCTGATTGTTCACGTTGACCAGGTGGTTATGTACCGGCATCTGGTTGCTCAGCAGCGTCACGTTCTCCGTGCCGCCCTTTCCGCCGATCACGTACGGGCTCAAGCCAGCCCCGTTGCCCCAATGGATAGGAACCCGTCCCTGCAAGTCCGGCAGATTGAAGGTCGTGGTGCCGTTGCCGCCGTATGTGGTTCCCAGCAGCGCAAACAACGCGGAATATTGAGAGATCGGCAAGGTTTGTCCGTTGCACAGGGCCCAGCCCGTGGGTGCAAAATTGAACCCGGTCATCCTGATCTCGCCTAAATATGGATCCATGTTTCTTCTCCTTTCGTGATACTGCGTTGATGTCCACGCCACGAATGAATCCCCGCGGCATCCTTCCTGGTTGAACACTAGGGACTCATACGTGCCTGGATTTCTTTAGCAGCCAACGAAAATCACTCTGCCGCCGGCTGCCGGTTATGCGCCTGCCGGACCATAAGTCCGGCAAGCGTGCCGCCCCTAGGCCCGCCGGTTATTGGCAAGCCAAAGCGGATGAATACATCTCATAGGGGGTGTCATTTGTCTGTGCGATTTCGATGGTGAGAGTATCGCCAGCCGCCACCGCAAAGGTGTGCGTGGTGTCATTGCAGATGGCCTTGCCGCCGGAGGGGGTTGCAGCCACACAGCTCATGGTTGTGGCGCTTCCGTTATGCAAGACCGTGAAGGTGGTGGTGTCCGCTCCGTTGTCGTAGTAGTTGTAGGTGCCAACCTTCAAGTAATTCACCGTGCAGTTACCCGGAACGACCACGGCGTTCAAGAATCCGCCGGCATCGTAGTTCAGGTTGCCCGAAGACATTGAGACGGTCTCGTTGGGCGCGGCGAAGTAAGGACCGATGGTGGTGCCATTGTCAAGACTCATCATGTAAAGGAAGCCCGTCGGGCCGGCGGGGCCTTGCGGGCCTGCTGGGCCGGAAGTGCCCGTTAGTCCGGGATTCCCCATGCTTCCAGTCGCTCCGGTGGCGCCCGTCGCTCCAGCAGCGCCTTGCGGGCCGGTCGCGCCAGTCGTTCCAGTCAAGCCGATGGGTCCAGCGGGACCGGCAGGACCGGCAGGACCGGTTAGGCCCGTCAAGCCAGTTGGGCCGGTGGGTCCGGCTGGACCCGTTGCACCGGTTGCTCCAGGCGTTCCGGCAGGGCCGGTTAGGCCCGTCAAGCCAGTTGGGCCGGTGGGTCCGGCTGGACCCGTTGCACCGGTTGCTCCAGGCGTTCCGGCAGGGCCGGTAGCGCCAGTCAAGCCAGTTGGGCCAGTGGATCCGGCTGGACCCGTTGCGCCGGTTGCTCCAGGCGTTCCAGCAGGGCCGGT
>PMTP01000112.1 GCA_003167305.1 Acidobacteriaceae bacterium | reverse complement strand
ACCGGGCGGCCAAGGCGCTGCGGCTGGCTGGACATTCCGCTGCTGCGCTACTCCAATCAGGTGAACGGCGCAGAGTGGCTGGTGATCACCAAGCTGGACGTGCTGGACGAGTTGGAGGAGATTCCCATCTGCGTGGGCTACGAGATTGCCGGCAAGGTGACCGACGAGATTCCCGCCGATGTGCAGGGCCTCGAACAGATCAAGCCCGTCTACGCAAAAATGAAGGGCTGGCGCACTTCGACCGAGGGAATTACTGAGTTTGACAAATTGCCCCAGGAGGCGAGGGAGTATCTGCGCTTTCAGGAGCGGGAGAGCGGGGCGAAGATCGGAATGGTCTCGACCGGCCCCGACCGGAACCAGACGATGCTTTTGCCGGAGTTTGCCGCTGCGCTTGACGGCATTCACGCTTAAACTTGGAATACTACGAATCTCGTGAACCAGGACAGGGCTTTACGTGAACGGAATATCCACCTCGGTAAACCTGCCCGGCGTTGCTGCGTTCACTGCCACAACAACCTGTGCCACATAGGGCTGTATGAGGGTCCAGCGGCCTTTTCCGAGTACGACAACCGCAATCTTGCGGCCCGCCAGATTCTGCTGATAGCTGAGGTTCTAGTCGGTCGTCACCAGCACGTCAAATCCCGCAGCTTCGGTCTCGTTTAAAAGTTTTCCGTTTTCCAATTCCTGCCACCCGCGGGCGCGGGCTTCCGTGACCGCGTGGCGATCAATCAGATAGCGGGCCAGGGTGCGCGGGGTGCCGTTGTCGAATAGAACCAGCATTACGGGTGCGGTACCTCTGCTTCCGTGCTGTGCGCCGCGAATTGCAGAACGGCGCGAACCTGTTCCCGCGTCACGCCGAATTCGTCGATCAACTCGTCGACGCTCATATCCTCAAGATTCTCGAAGACTACCGAAACGGGCGTCCGGGTTCCCCGAAACACCCATGCGCCGCTGCGCTTGCCGGGAATACTCTCCACAGCGGGGCATTGGGACCAATCCAGAGTAGCTGTAGTCATATTTGAATCCCATTTACATCGTAGTGTAAGCGGAGAATCTGACTCAATTGCTTGAACGCTTCAAACCTGCAACGAACACTCCGCAATCAATGGTTCTGACCGTACCGGGCTGCGCCTCGTCAAGTGCACTGGAAATTGCAAGAATGTGCGGTCTGATTACCGGCCAATTGATGGCGGACAGAATCAGCACGGCAAACGAACGGCCCGCAAGACGCTGTTGCTTCTCCATGTTTTTGTCGCCGGTCAGAAAGATGTCGAAACGCTCACTCTCAATCAGAGCCAGCAGCGCGCCGTTTTTGATGCCGCCCCATTGCATCCCAGCCACGGTTTGAATCGCATACCCAGACAGAGCCCGCGCCAGCTTGGCCGGAACATCCTCGTCAAGCAGAACCTTCAAAATTGCACCTGTAGTTCATGTTCGGCGCGGTAGTTGAGAATCGCCTCGACAACGCCGCGCCCAGCTTCCGGGTAGCAATCCAGCGTTTCTGTAACGGCCTCCTCCGGCGATAATCCTTCCTCGCGGAAAGCGTCATAGTTGCCAGTGATGGCCTCTACAGGCAGGCGGGTGTTCTTGAGCAAAGGCGCTCCACTGACCTTGCCGGGGATGATCTCCACCAAAGGGCAATCGGACCAATCTAGAGTATCTGTAGCCATCGTCGCCTCCTTTCCTTTATCGTAAACCCATTCCCGGTTTTGCTTCACTCATTCCGAAAGAAAACCTCACCGCTCGCCAGACCCATTCTTCCCGAACCGCGCCAGGATCTTCACGGTACAATTTCCCTATGATCAGTTTTGTTGTACGGCTGAAGTTTGCTCCGGAAGATCGCGCCGATGTTGTTGAAACGTTGCGCCTGCTGACTGCGGCCTCGCGCCAGGAGCCGGGTTGCGTCAGCTACATTCCCCACCATTTGGAAGACGATCCCGACACGGTGCTCATCTATGAGCAGTACGTCGATGCCAAGGCCCATGCCGCGCATCACCAGTCGGAGCACTTCAAGAACTATGCCGTCTGCGGGATTTTCCAGAAGATGCGGGAACGAAGTGTGGAGAATCTGATTGCGCTGGTTTGACTATCAGAGACTTTGTCTCACAATTTGAGACGCTGTCTCCCCCTTGAGGGCGCATACTTGTATGTAGGCCGCATTTGCGAGAAGCGCCCCCCCTTGGGTTCTTCCGTCTTCATCCCGGCCCATGCACTTGCAGAGGCATTCGAACTGGGCCGCTTCAGCAGCGATCCGGCAGAACAAGGCAGCGAATCGCGGCGCGGATTCGAGGGGAGCGCACTCCTTCGAATCACGAACCCCCAGGCGCATCACGCGAATCTAACTTAAGCATGAGAGAAAAAGAGAGGGATTCATGACGGTTGCAGCTCGCTATCCCGGCATACGGGTTACCGCAAATGGAAATCAGCTGGTCTCGTACCACACCGAGACGCGCATCTGCGACGCCGGCGTCTTTTACCCGATTACGCCTTCCACGGAGGGCGGCGAGCTCTTTCAGCAGGCCTATGCCGAAGGCCATCTGAACGTCTTCGGGCACAATACCATTGCCATTGAAACCGAGGGCGAGCACGCGGCGCAGGGCGGCGCGATTGCTCATTCTGTCTGCGGCAAGCGGGTGGTCAACTTTACCTCCGGCCAGGGCGTGGTCTACGGTGTTGAGCAGTACTATCACGCGCCGGGAAAAGGCTCGACGATGGTGCTGGAGGTAGGCGCGCGCGCGCTGACCAAGCATGCGCTGAATGTACATTGTGGCCACGATGACATTTACGGCGCGCTGGATACCGGCTGGATCATGCTCTTCGGCAAGGACGCGCAGCAGGCCGCTGACCAGGCGTTGATTCTGCGCCGCGTGACCGAGTTGAGCCTGACTCCCGGCATGAACATCATGGACGGCTTCCTGACGACGCACCTGGAACGCACCTTCTACAAGCACGAATCCGGGCTGATCCGCGAGTTTCTCGGATCGCCGGCGGACATTATCGACTGCCCCACGGAGGCGCAGCGGACGCTCTTTGGACCCACTCGCCGCCGCGTGCCCAAGATGATGGACCTGACCAACCCCGTTCTGCTGGGGCCGGTGCAGAATCAGGAACACTACATGCAGGGTGTCGTGGCGCGGCGCAACAACTTCGCCGAGCCGATTCTTGAGTTTCTGGAAGACGCCTACCTGCAATTCACCCTGCTGACTGGCCGCCGCTACGGGCTTATCAGCGAATACAAGACAGACGACGCGGAGACGGTTTTCGTCTCGCTCGGCTCGGCCGCGGAAAACATCGAGGCGGCGGTAGATTACCTGCGCCAGACACGTGGGGCCAGCGTCGGCTCGATCCACATCAACGTGATTCGCCCCTTCCCCGAAGCCGCCATTGTGGCCGCGCTCAAGGGCAAGAAGAACGTCATCATTCTGGAGCGGACTGATGAACCATTAGCCGGCGACAACCCGCTGGGCCGCGATATTCGCACCGCGCTTTCGAAGGCGATTCACTCCGAAAACCGTCCTGCCTCCGCCGGGTTGCCCGCCTTGCATCTGCACGAAGTGCCAAAAATCTTCAACGGGACCTACGGCCTGGGTTCGCGCGACTTCCGCCCCGAGCACATTATCGGCGCTTACGAATTCGCCACCGCCGGCCGCGCCCGCACCGACGGCAAGACGGCTTCCGACGGCTTTTCGTTCATCGTCCTGGGCATCGACCACCCCTACAGCGTCGTTGGCGAGGAGACGCCGTCTCTGTTGCCCGAGGGCGCGGTGGCGGTGCGCTTCCACTCGATTGGCGGCTGGGGCGCCATCACCACCGGCAAGAACCTGGGCGCGATTCTGGGCGACCTGAACGATCTAATTTACGAGCGCGACGGCCTCAAAGACGAACTGGGCAATCCCAAGGAAGTGATCCACGTCAGCGCCAACCCCAAGTACGGGTCAGAGAAAAAGGGCGCACCTACCTCGTATTTCATGGTCGCTGCCAAGGAGCGCATCCGCGTCAACTGCGACCTGCGCCACGTGACCGTGGTTCTCTGCTGCGACCCCAAAGCTTTCACTCACTGCAACCCGCTGGACGGCATGGCCGAGGGCGGATCGCTGGTTTGGGAGTCGGACCAGGAAGGCGAACACGCCTGGGAGCAACTGCCGCTCTGGGCGCGCAAGCAGATTATCGAGAAGCACATCCGCGTCTTTACTCTGCCCGGCTTTGAAATCGCCAAAAAGGCCACAGACCGCGGCGATCTGCAACTGCGCATGCAGGGCAACGCCTTCCTGGGCGCATTCTTCCGCGTGAGCACGCTGCTCAACGAGTTCGGGATTACCCAGGAGCAGTATCGCAAGGTCGTCCACAAGCAGTATGTGAGCAAGTTCGGCAAGCTGGGCGACGCCGTCGTGCAATCGAACATGGAAGTCATGATGCAGGGCTACGAGCTGGTGAAGGAGATCAAGATCGGCGAGCTGAGCGCGGCCGATCACTCCAGCCTGCGCGGCCATGCGCTGCTGCCGATTATGGAGACGGTTGCCGCGGGTGGCTCCTGCGGGACCGGCTGCCGTTCCAATCCGATGCCCGCCGGCCAGGCCGCACGCACGCCACTGGCCAGCGTCGCCAACTTCGACGCCCAGTTCCGCTCCAACTTCGGCTATAACCAGCCAGCCACGCCGCTGTCGGCCATGGGCATGATCGCCGCCGCCACCGGCGACACCGCCTCCAAGTACGTTGCCCGCCGCGAAACCCCGCTCTTCATTCCGGAAAACTGCACGCAGTGCATGGATTGCATCTCCGTCTGCCCGGATACGGCTCTGCCCAACACTGCACAGGATCTGGCCACACTGCTGCGCACTGCCATCTCCCATTACGTGGCCGACACTAACGACCGCGTCAAGCTGCTCACAGCACTGCCGGAGATTGAGCGCCAAACCCGCCTGCGCATGGTAGCCGAGATCAAGACGGGCGCGCCGCTGCCGACAATTCTCCGCGAAGTCACGGATGGCATCGACGGGCTCTCCGTTATAGCCAAAGAGCAGTTCTACTCCATTATCGAAAAAGTCCCGATGGCCTATCAGAAGGTGACGGCCATCTTCAGCTCGCCGGAGCGCAAATCGCCGGGATCGGGCGGCATTTTTTCGATTTTTGTCAGCGATCTGTGCAAGGGCTGCGCGGCCTGCGTCACCGCCTGCGGCGACCACAACGCCCTCAAAATGGTCGCCGAGACCGAGGGAATGAATGCCGAGCACACCTCCGGCACACACTTCCTTGACCTGCTGCCCGACACCACGCAGAAGTTCCTGGGCCTCTACAACGCCGCCAATCCGGCAGACTCGAAGACCGCGACGTTGCGCAATATGCTGATGGTGCGTTCGACCTACGACGCGCTGGTCTCCGGCGACGGCGCCTGCGCCGGCTGCGGAGAGAAGAGCGTCCTGCGCTCTATCGCCGCGGTCACCGAGGCCTACATGCGCCCCGTCTTCCACGCCAAGAGCGACCGCTTCGTGGCCAAAGCCGGCGACCTGGAAAAGCGCGGCGTCGCTCGTCTGGCCGTCCTTAAGGCGAGCAAACAGGCAGAGTATGATCTGCTTCGTCAGGCGATCGCTCACCTCGTCCTCAGCCTGGGCGGCGAAGACGAAACGGACACCCGCGCCCGCATTGCGGCTTACGAGGCCAAGCACGGCCCCATCAGCGACGCCGAGCTGGTCGAAGCCATTGCCGCGGTGCTGCTGACCGAGGCCTTCAATCACCGTAACCTGCAAGCGGTGGATGGCCGTATGGCCAATGGAATGAGTGTGATGGCGATGGCCGCGCATACCGGCTGCAACACCGTCTACGGCTCGACCGCGCCCAACAATCCCCACCCCTACCCGTGGATGAACTCGCTCTTCCAGGACGGCGTCACCGTAGGCTGGCTGATGGGCGAGAGCTTCATCGTCGATCATGCGCGGCGCTCCGTCATCCCCGAGCGGCTGGCCGACATTCTGCTCACGCGCGACGAGAATGTGATCGACGCCCA
>PMTP01000189.1 GCA_003167305.1 Acidobacteriaceae bacterium | reverse complement strand
ATGGTCTTCTTACGCCGCAGGTCGATCACCAGGTTGCGGGCGATGGTATAGAGCCTGGTGTCGAAGCGCGCCTTGCCGTTGAACTGCGCCCCGCGTACCAGAACCCGCATCCAGACCTCCTGGAAGATGTCCTCGGCCATCTCGCGATTCCCGCACAGATAAAGCAGATAGCGCATCAGCCGGTGCTGGTAGCGGACGATCAGTTCATCCAGCAAGCCAACGTCCTGGCGTTTGAGCCCGGCGGATACGGCGAGGTTCTCCTGCCGCGCCTGCTCGTCAACTGCGGTGAGGGAACCCGATACGGCAAAAGGTCGAGCGAACGTGGCTGTACTCATCTCATTCAATTAGACGCCAGATTTCCCGCTGAGGCCTCAGAAAAATGGGACGCCGACCGAAAGCCAGCTCCAAAGGTAATAAATCGGCAGGGATACGGGTCAATAGCCAGCGCGGGAGCCTTTCCGGGCCACACGCAGCGCCTCTTCGACGGCCTTGGCAGCCCGCCGCTCCCTGGCGTCCGCCGTCTCGCAGTAAAAAACGAAGAGCAATTGCCTGCGCCGCTGCAGGGCCGTCATCGCCTCCCAACCCTTGCGCGCCAGGGGCTGGCGCAGAAAGGCCGCGTGCAAAATCGGTGGCACTTCAATCTCGCCATCAAGCGTCAGCAGCAGCCGTACGGCCATCTGTTCGGCGCGTTTCATTCGGCTTTCCGTGCTCTTCGGTTGCGTGACCCAATCGCCAATCTCCTTGCGCATCGAGTAGCTCAGCCCGTCAAACCATTTGGTCAGCCGCCGGTCGCCCTTCAGCGCGCGAGCCAACTCCGGCGGAGTCACCGCCGCGCGCTCCTCCAGGTCCGGCTCCAGCCGAATCCGCACCCGCGAGCCGATCGTTGCCTGTACCGCCGCCAGCATCTTCTTGTTGACCAGCAGGAAGTGGCCGTCGCCGCTCGTGGCGGGAAAGAGCGAGGTGCGAAAGGCGAAGCCGCCGGTTTTGCTGTTCACAGACACGATCTCGCCGCGCACCCGCAAGCCCCTGCGCTTCGGCCAAACTTTGATGGGGTCAAACGGAATCCGCGCAATCACCCAGCCCAGGGCCGAGCGGAGGGGCTCGAGCACGGCAGTGAAGGATTTTGCGGTCGATGGGCTCATGAGCCTCCGTGCTGCTCCAGTATGCAGCCGGCAAGGCAAGCGATATTGAACCTTTCTCGCCTAAGTCAGCGCGATATTCAGGTTGTCGATCGCTTCGTCGATCTCCCTTGTGCTTTTGAAGCCCACGGTCACGCAATCGACGCCGGCGTTGTTGAAAGCGAAGCGCATGGCGGCCTGGCGGTCTTCGTGGCGCGTGAAGGTGCCGTCGCCCACCAGCTTCATGCTGATCACCCCCATGCCGTCTCGCTTCACCTGCTTGACGTGCTCCACGACCTCATCCCTGTTGGCGGGATTGTTGTCGTCCCGGTAGTCCGGCCCGTCCATGCGCGTGCCGTTGTGGTTCATGCGGATCATCGCGACTTCTAGCCATTGGTTGCCGGGCATCTGGCGCAGCGCGGGCAGGCCATGGACCGATGCTCCCCGCATGCGGATGGTCCTTTTCGATTGCGCTTCGAGGATGCCGTCTTGCCAGCGGCCGGTGCGGGCCAACCAGTCGGGATTATGCTGCCAGTGGAGCAGCATGATGTCGAAGTATTCGGTCTGCATCAAGCTGCGCATCTCATCGAATCGCTGGCGCGGATCAACGCCCTCGTCGGTGGTCACCTTGTTCATTAGTTGATAGCTCTCGCGCGGGATGCCTTTGAGCGCCACGCCGAGCATGGCGGGGGTGGCATAGGATTCGGCGGTCTCAAAAAATCGGATGCCGCGGTCGTAAGCATAGTGAATGAGACGGGTGAATTCCTGCTGGCCGAGTTCGGCCTGCACGTGCCCATTGTTGCTGCCGGTGCCGAAGGCGAGGCGCGTGACCTTCATGCCGGATTTGCCCAGCGTGACGATGTCAGTGGCTGTGCGGGTGGCGGCGTGCAGAGAGAGTGTGCCGACGCTGGTCAGAGTTCCAACAGCCAGCGAGGATTTGAGGAATTCGCGACGCGAAAATGGACTCACGGGAACCTCCTTTGAGGGACTGGATGGCGGGCGGGGAATGCCCTTGCGGAGATAGTATCACGAAGACAGGTGTCTGGTGGAAGCTTCGATTTACGCCACATCGCCCTCCCACTCAGGAGCGGCCCTGGAGGGGAAAAGCGCTTGCGGATTTCATAGCGGGAGCCGGTGGCTCCCAGAAAGCTTTCGTAGAGGAGAAATTCCTCGGCGAGATAGCTTGTGAAGGCTGGCTGGCGGTGAATTTTAATCTTCTGTTCAGTGGATTCCTGGCTTCGTCCTTTGCCTTTGCTGCGCGCCAGAGTGATGTGAGGCTGGTAGGGGCGCGTCTCGGGAGTGAAGCCGCAGAGCCCGGCTGCCGCGCTGACCCGCTGCTGAAGCAAGAGCAGTTGCGGCGCGGGCCGGACCGCGACGATCAGGATTCCGGCGCGGGCGAAGAACTCCAGCCTCTCAAGAGCGATGGGAACGGAGGGCAAATGCAGCTCGCCGAGCCGCGCGGCCACGCATTCGTATTGCTCCGGGCCGGTATTGCCGAGAAACTCCAGAGTAATGTGCCACGATTCCGGCGCTGTCCAGCGCAGCCCGTCGTCCCTGGATTTCAGCCCCGCCGCGAGCGCCGACAGCTCGCCGCGGACCGCAACTGCCAAAGGAATCCCAATAAACAGGCGCATACGAAGATCGTACAAGAGGCCGGGTGTCCCATCCATTTTGCGTTCCTTGCAAAATGGATGGAATTCCACGAACCTCATGCGAGCGAAAAGCGAGCGGTTGGCCGCACCGCAGGTGCCGAGCGGCTGGCCCCACCGCAGGTGGTCTTCTACACTATCCTCTATGGAAGTTTTGTATGGGTTGCAT
>PMTP01000014.1:953-12201 GCA_003167305.1 Acidobacteriaceae bacterium | reverse complement strand
AGGGTTGTTCCCGGCCGTTCAGCGGTTTCAGAGGCGAATACATTACAAAAACAAGTGCTTTCTGGACCTCTTAAGGCACTGCTCCCGGTTCCTTCTTTCCTCATGCTCGAGCCATCTACAAAGATCATGCGCCCGCTGGGGATAATCATCAGCAAACACCTGGTCAGTGGCCAGTGAACAGTGGTCAGAAAAACGCAGGGCGGGTTCGTGGATTCCCACCCTTCCGCAAAGAACGCGAAAGGATGGGGCACCCAGCATAATTGGCGGATCAAGGGTGGACCATCCGGCAGAAACTTACTTCTTCAGCTCCAGCTGTGCGCGCAGGCGAATGTCACGGGAGGACGCGCCCACCTGAATCTCGAATGTGCCCGGATCGGCTACCCATGCCTTCTTCTCCGGGCTCCAATAGGAGAGGTCTGCGTTGTTCAAGACAAACATCACCGTTGTACTCTCTCCGGGTGCCAATTCAGCACGTTGAAAACGCTTGAGTTCATGAATTGGGCGGTCGATCTTAGAATGCCCGTCATGCACATAGAGTTGAACAACTTCAGCACCGGCACGATTGCCAGTATTGCGGATTTTTATGAGAACTACCGTAATGGGAACCGGGTTGGTATCATTCGACATCCTCTGTGCGAGTTTCAGATCGCTGTACTCGAAGCTCGTGTAACTCAGCCCAAAGCCAAACGGGAATTGTGGCTCAACATTCTTCGTGTCGTAGTACCGATAGCCGATATAAATTCCTTCGGCGTAATACACCTTCAGGCCTTCACGCGATTCCGAGACAGGATAATTCCCATAAGCTGGAGAGTCTTCAAACTTCTTGGGGAACGAAACCGGCAGCTTGCCTGAAGGGTTGGCGTCGCCGAAGAGAATCGCAGCCAGCGCGTGGCCGCCCTCCTGTCCGCCGTACCACATCTCCAGCAGCGCCGGGGTTTGCGCGATCCATTTGGTCATGGTCACTGGGTCGCCGCTGTTCAGCACCACAATGGTGTGTGAGTTAGCCTTTTCGACGGCCTCAATCAGCTCGTCCTGTCCGGCGGGCAGGTCCATCGTCTTCACGTCGAAGCTCTCAGCCTCAAGCTTTGAGTACCGGCCCACCACCACCACGGCCACATCGGATTGAGCGGCGGCTTCCACTGCTTGGCTCAGCGCCTTGGCCCGCGCCTCAGGAGTATCCTGCGTGGGGTCTTCGCCTTCCATGCCAACGCCGAGCGCATACTTTACATCAACCCCGCTGCCGACGCGCGTGCGAATCCCGTCCAGCGGGGCGATGGAATAATTCGGCCGCACCATCGAGCTGCCGCCCCCGCCGGTGCGCGCCACGGCCGCGTTCGGTCCGATCACGGCGATGGAATGAATCTTCGTCGCGTCCAGCGGCAGCAGCGAGCCTTCATTCTTCAAGAGCACAATCCCTTCGGTCGCCCCTTGCAGCGCCACGGCCTGCTGGGCCGGCGTGTCCACTTCGCCGCCCGCCGTGTGCGGGTGGTCGAAGAGGCCGCATACAAAAATTACACGCAGAATCCGGCCCACGTTGTCGTTGAGCGTGGCTTCGGAAATGTTGCCGGCCTTGAGTTCGGCCAGCACCTTGTCGGCGGCCAGCCATCCGCCGCTTCTACCCGTGGCCTGGGGGCCAGCAGTGGCCTTATAAGCCGGCAAGAGCGGGCCGCCCGGCATCTCCAGGTCCATGCCCGCGTTCACCGTCGCGGCCGTCGCATAGGTGCTGCCCCAGTCGGAGACGATAAATCCCTTGAAGCCGAACTCGCCCAGCAAAATCTCGTGCAACAGCGGCGCGTTCATCGAGCAATTCAGCCCGTTGACTTTGTTATAGGCCGACATCACCGTCCACGCGCCGCCCTCCTCGACGGCGGCTTTGAAGGCGGGCAGGTAGATCTCGTGCAACGTGCGCGCGTCGATCTGCTCGTCGATGCGGTGGCGCTCGAACTCTTCGTTGTTGGCGGCAAAGTGCTTCACCGAAGGAATCACGCCCTCGCCCTGCACGCCCTTGATGTAAGCCACGCCCAGCCGCGCGGCGAGATAGGGGTCTTCGCCGTAGCCCTCGAAGTTGCGCCCCCACAGCGGTACGCGGTTGATGTTCACCGTCGGCCCCAGGATCATGTCGCGGCCCAGCGCCTTGACCTCTTGCGCGATGGCCTGGCCCTCGCGCTGCACCAACGCGGTGTCCCAGGTGGCGGCCATGGCCACGCCCGAAGGAAATGAAGTGGAGAGCACCTTCAGCGGCGCGCCGGCCAGGTTGGTAATCGCCGAGCTGCCCGCCCACGAGCGCACACCCAGCGGCCCGTCAGCCATCTTGATCGCCGGAATTCCCAGCCGATCGTTCGCCGCCGACTCCATCCAACCCGCCCCGGAGAGCATCGTGGCTTTCTCTTCGAGAGTCATGCGGCTCAGCAGGTCAGCCACCCGCCGGTCCGCCGGAAGGCGCGCATCCTTATACGGCGCATCGGCCGGAACGGCAGCCGGGGCAGCCGTTTGACCGGCGGCTTGAGCCGGGAGGCCGGCGGCAACAAATGTTAGAACGGCGAAGAGCGCGGCGAAGAAAGGAAGCAGAGTACGGCGCATCGGCAAGGCTCCTGGGGCGGCATAATCGCCGCCTGTTTCCACGGGCAATGGTAGCGGATGAACGCAGGTTGCAACAAGTGTGAGCCTTGAATGGACCGGTTGGCTCAATAAGAATCTAAGGTTGGCCGGAAAGAATACTTTTGCATCAATATGTTTCTCTGGTTCATCTTGCATAAGTGCTCTGAGTTTCCCCAGAAATCTCCCCGAGGTTCCAATGTCCACTTGCAAATCACTTGCAGTACTCGTGTCCTCGTTTCTTGTGGGAACGGCGGCGATGGCCGCGCCCGTGTCGACGAATATCTCCGCCTGCGTCAATAACTCCACCGGAGCGGTGCGCATCGTCAGTTCAATTTCCCTCTGTATCGCAGGTGAAACCGGCATGAGCTGGGCGCTTGTGGGCTCGACTGGACCCACCGGCGCAGCCGGCCCTGGCGGTCCCGCTGGGGCTGCGGGCTCGACTGGACCTGCTGGTCCGGCTGGTGCAGCGGGCTCGACTGGACCTGCTGGTCCCGCTGGAGTTGCCGGCGCGACTGGACCAATCGGAGCGACCGGTCCCGCCGGAGCCACAGGCCCATTCGCCGGGGGCGCCTATTCCGCCGGCGTGGACTATCCGGCCGGCTCGGTCGTCGAGTATTCCTCGACAGCCTATCTCGCCATTCAGGCCAACGGGCCTCCTTCCACCTTGATCACGCCGGGCGCGAACGCCGCCTACTGGGTTGCGACGGGTGTGAACGGCACCACGCCGGCCAGCTATATTGCCGTGACGACCGGCACTACTCCGTTCGTTCCACCGGGCGCTGCGATTTTTGCTCCGCCTGTCAATCCCAATGTTGCTACGAACTCCGGCTTTAACTTCAACCCCATAACCGGGACCGTGACGGTGGCGGCCGCGGGAACCTACACCTACGACTACGACGTTCTTGTAGACCAGGCTGGATCCCTGGGGCTCATGGTGAACGGCACCTTCGTTCCCGGCACGTCCTTCGGACGGCAGACAGGCACCACACAGATTGTTGGCCACGGCATCATCACGCTGAATGACGGGGATGTGGTCACGCTCGTCAATTCTCCAATGGGATTCTCCCAGACACTGACCCTTACTACTCAACCTTTTCAACTCGCCGCCTCCTTCACGCTTGTAGCGATGGCGGCGGGAACGCCGGGGGCGACGGGCGCGACTGGACCGGCTGGTCCCGCTGGCGCGGCTGGTTCGGCTGGAGCTACGGGAGCAACCGGCGCAGCAGGCGCGGCTGGAGCTAGGGGAGCAACCGGTCCTGCCGGCACGCCTGGCGAGACTGGCCCGCAAGGTCCGGCCGGGGCGGATGGTGCAACCGGCCCCGCTGGCCCCGCGGGAACCTTCAGCACTACCGGCTTCTCCACCACCACTACGATCCAGAGCGGCCTGGCGGCGAACACACTCTTGTATTTCTCACCTTCTCCGGTCTATAACGGAGTTTTGCCCAGCGCCTCCAACAACGCTCACCCCGGCTACCCCCTTGTGTTCGCCCCTCCCTTAATCAACCCCGTTAACTTCATCATGGCGACAAAGGCCTGCACCATGGCGGCCCTCAACGTCGGGGTTCTCAACAACGGTTTCAATCTTGACCTCTCCTCCTACCCGGACACCATCACCATTACGGTTGAACGAAGCATCTCAGATGGGGCTGTGAGTGAGGGCTTTGGCCCCACCACAATGACTTGCAGCGCATTGCTCAACCAATATCCTCCCGGATCCCTGGCTCACTGCTCTGACACAACCCACACATTCAGCGTGAACCAGGGCGATCTGCTATCGATCGGCTTTGAAGAAACAGAAATCATCCCCGAGTTCCCGCCCAACATCGTCACGGTGAATCTGGTCTGCCAATAGCAGCGAACCTCGGATTCAATAGAGACCACTCTGTGCCCCATCCTTTCGCGTATTTTGCGAAAGGGTGGGATACCACGAACCTTGGGTGCCCCAGGTCTGATTTTGAGACCTGGGATTCAGGTGCCTTAATCCGCGACCATGCTCTCTCCCGGCAGGATGGGCCTTGTCCGCGGCAGCAGCCCCTGATAGGCAAAGCTGCCCATCAGCGTCAGCGCGCCGACGTACGCCCCCAGCTTGACCCAACTGGTTGTGCTGGTCACCGGCAGCGTCTTCCACAGCACCAGCAGCAGCGTTTGCGCCGCCGTGACCGCCCAGACCGAGCCGTAGAAGTAGCGCCGCTCCGTGCCCTCATTCTTGGTTGACGGTCCTACCCGCGGCAGCTTGCCAGCCAGCCCAAGCAGCAGAATCACCGCGGCCAGCGGCGGGTAAGCGTAATAGAAAATCGGCTTCATCTGCCAGACTCCCGTAACCGCCACGATGGCCAGGCCGGCCAGGTTCAGCAGCGCATAGCTCAGCACCGCCGTCCACGCGAAGCTGTAGCAGACCTTCCGGTAGAGCGGATTGGGCCGGTCCTCGTCGAAGCGCAGAATGTAAGGCCCCGGCTCCGCGCCCGGCAGCCGCCCGCGCAGAGCGGCCACGCCGGTGCCGATCAGCACAGCGCCCAGCCACAGCGAATTGCCCCAGCTGAAGCCATGCGCAAAGAGCGAAAACGTCAGCGGTCCCGGCGCTAGAAAAAAGACCCAGATCCAGATCGGCCAATGTAATGAACGATAGATGCGCGTATTCCGCGTGCGCATCTTGCGCTCCTGCGCATACTCCACTTTCCCTCTGTATCCCATGCACTCAAGCCTCGCAGAGCCGCCGCGCGTGCGTCAATTCTCGGCAGAATACCGGGCTTAATTGAAGAAAAGAAAAGAAATCTGCAAAATGGATGTATTCGATCCGGGAGGGAGTGTAGTATGCTGCAACTCAAGAGCGGAATCCTTCAGCATTACGGGCCTGGACATCTTTTCCCCGAGCATCCAAAGTCCGGCGTGTGGCTGTTGGCTTACGATCTTCTCCCCCTGATGGTTCTTCCGATTCGCACAGCCGCTCTGGTAGGAGCGGTGAATCGCTGGCCTGAGTACGGACGCTGAATATCTCATGCGTGCGGACAAGCTGTACTGCAAGTCTTTTGCGGGGTATGTATTTTGCGCAGGAATCGGGTGCGGACTGACCCGGTTGCATGGGTAGGATTCGATACGCCGTCTTTCCCTAACTGGAGCACATAACCTGTCTGGAGGTATCCATGTATTCTCTCAAGCGTCTGGGAGTTCTCTCCTGCTTGCTTTTCGTGGCATCGGCGGCGATGGCCGCGCCCGTGTCGACGAACGTCTCCGCCTGCGTCAATTCAACGACCGGCGCGGTTCGCATCGTCGCTTCAACCTCCCTTTGCGTAGCGGGAGAAATCGGGATGAGCTGGGCGCTGGTTGGCCCTGCCGGTCCCACCGGCGCGCAAGGCCCTGCCGGAGCGCAAGGCTCTGCCGGACCTGGCGGCGCGCAAGGACCGCAAGGCCCAGCCGGACCCACCGGCGCAATGGGGCAGACTGGATCCACCGGCGCAACTGGTCAGGCTGGCCCACAAGGCCCCACCGGAGTTGCAGGTCCGACAGGAGCCACTGGCGCCCAAGGATCCCAAGGCCCACAAGGCTCGCAAGGCCCAGCCGGTCCGGCTGGCGCAACCGGAGCCACAGGCGCCCAGGGATCGCAAGGCTTGTTGGGCAATACTGGCTCTCAGGGACCGCAAGGCCCGGCCGGCACGGATGCGACGGTCCCGGCCAATATCACCAAGCTCTCCAGTGTGCTCAGCACCTCTCCCTACACAGACGGAAATGGGTACGCGTGGGGCGGCGCGACCCCCTTCATGTATGACACCAACCTCTGCCAGATCGGCGACATTGTTCTTTCCGTGAACGGCTATGGGACGGGAGCTATGCCCGCCGACGGGCGCCTGCTGCCAATCGCTCAATGGGTGGCGGCCTTTTCCGTGATGGGCGCTAGCTTTGGCGGAAACGGCACGACGAACTTTGCCCTTCCGGATCTGCGCCCCTTTGCGCCGCTGGGGCTGCAATACTCCATCTGCGTCGAAGGAATCTTCCCCTCGCGCAGTTAGAGCATCCGAGTTGGTTAAAGCAAGGACGGGGTTCGCGTCACAGCGGACCCCGTCCTGTTTCTGCGTCCAGAGCGGAGCGAAGGCCCGCTACGTCCTGGAGCGTACGGAAGGCCGGAAGGCCACCGACCTACAGAGCCCCGTCGTACGTCAATCCGCAAAAAATAATTCCAAAAATCCGTTCCCAGCTCTTGCGGATGGGTGTATCATTTTGCTCAGTCGGGCAGGCGAGCAGAGAACCCCGGCTTCCTCAAATCTGAAGCGGCCGCGCAAGCTTCCGAACTGTTCCCGTGAAGACCGCATCCGGGACACGCCATTCAATTGGCGGAGGTGGAAGCATGACTTTTAGCCTCACCGCATTCCTGGAAGAAGCGGGAGTCGGGCGGAAAGTCGTCCATTTGCAGCCNNCGCAGGGAGATTCGGCTGACTCCATCTTCTATTTGCGCTCCGGCCGCGCAAAACTCACCGTCCTTTCGCCGGAAGGCAAGGAGGCCACCGTCGCGCTTCTCTCCGCTGGGGATTTCATTGGCGAGGAGTCGCTGGCCAGCGTGGGCGCGCTGCACATGGCCACGGCCACGGCCATTGTCGCCTGCACGGCGCTCAAGATCGCGCGCGAGGAGATGATCCGCGTGATGCACGAGGAGCATTCCCTCTCCGATCTGTACTTGAAGTTCCTGCTCGCCCGGAGCATGAGAACCCAAGCTGATCTGGTCGATCAGCTCTTCAACTCCAGCGAGAAGCGCCTGGCGAGAATCCTTCTGCTGATGGCCGAATTCAGCGAGTCCAGAGAACCGGCTGCGCTTCCTCCCATCACTCAGGAGACGCTGGCGGAGATGATCGGCACCACCCGCTCCCGCGTCAGCTTCTTCATGAATCGCTTTCGCAAGCTCGGCCTGATCGATTACAACGGCCGCATCTGGGTCCATAAGTCGCTGATTAATGTCATCCTGCACGATCAATTCACCGAGCATCCCGCCGAGAGTCTCGAGGCCGGCGCAGTTCCGCCTAAACAATCCAAGCCAGCCGAGCGGCGCTGAGGAATCTCTGATTCAATCGATGCTTTAAAAGGGCACGGCTGGTAGGTCGGGGTTTTAACCCCAACATGCAATGGCAACAAAATCAATGCGGGCCGGTAAGGATGGGTTACAACCCATCCATGAATCTCCTGAAGGAATGTTGTTCGCAAAACCGGCTTCTTCAGAGCTTCTCTAGGCAACGTCAATGACGATCAGTGTGATGTCGTCCTGCTGCGTTACCGAGGCTGGTTGCCAGTGCCGTAACTCCGTGAGCAGCCGCTCAGAAAGTTCAGCAGGCGCGCGATGTTCATTGCCGCGCACCACTCGTTCCAGCGCGTGATCGCCAAATGCTTCGCCGGCGGCATTCTCCGGCTCGACGACTCCATCGGTATAGAGCAAGAAACGGTCGCCTGTTTCGAGCGACAGTTCACAAACTGGGTAGCTGGGATCGGGCAAAACCCCAAAAAGCAGGCCGTTGCTCTCAATCGGCTCCAGGAGGCCCTTTCTCCAGCGGAGCAGCGGCGGATGCCCGGCGGAGGAGTACAAGGCCGTGCGCGCCTCCGTATCCAGCCAGAGATAGGCGGCTGAAATGAGTTGGCCGCGCAACTGGCTGGAGAGAATGCGATTCAATCCGCGCAGCACCTCGGCAGGCTGGCCGGCGCAGGAAGCGACGGACTGCATCGCAACCTTAAGCATGGTCGAGATCAGCGCAGCCGGAATGCCGTGTCCGGAGACATCCGCAACCAGGAAGCCGATCCGGTGCGGGTCTACCTGGATAAATTCGTAATAATCGCCGCCGACGGCAGCCATGGGAAGATACCGTGCGGCAATGGTCAGGTTTTCCACCGTTGGAACTCCGGTGGGAAGAATCGAGGCCTGTATCTGCCGGGCAATCTCCAATTCGCTCTCGATCGAAAGCAGGCGCCGTTCGTTTGCGAAGACCTTCTGCCCGGCTACGTAGGCAAAGGAGAAAAGCAGGAATGCGAACACCGCTTCGTCGAGCAAGGGTAGCCCGATATGGGGCAGACGCAGCCAGCCCCATACGTTTCTAAAGAGCGCATCGGCCGTAAAGGCCAGTGTGCTCACGGTGAGAATTGGGCTGCGAAAGGCCAGAAACCTGGCCGATAGAGCAGGCACGGTGACAACGGCAGCAAGGCAAAGTACGGCACAGACGGCAATCAGATTGTTGTAGGGCAGGAGCGTATCGTCGAAGCCTTTCACCATGAACCAGCCGATGCCCGCGATCCCAAACGCCGATCCCAGAACAGCCGTCGCTTGGGCAGTTCGCCGCATCTTCCCCAGTGTCAACTCCGACCAGACAAGCATTGCGGCCACAATGAGGAAGTAGCGGATGAAATTGATCGTGAATGGGGCGCACTTCAAAAGCAAGGGCGGCAATACCCCGGCGACTTCGGGCGCTCTTAGCAGCAGGCTGGTCCCGTACATCCCGCTCCAGAGACCCAGCCAGACCAGAACTCGCACCTCGGTACTTTTTCGGATGGCTGCGATGGCGCAGGACGCCAATCCGAAGAACACGAAGACTGTCCCCAGAACGATGTAAGCCAGTTCGACGCGAAGGCTGGCAAGACTCTGAACCTCCATGCGCACACCTCTCCCGAATTGCTACGGCATTGTTGTCCCTGATGACGATGCAACTATAGCCACCGCGCGATGGGGACGCAGTGATTTTCAATACGCGCCAGATGCGGACTCAACCCTGCCACGCCTGCCGGGATCGTCCGAGCGATAATAAAAGCACGAGGAAACAGACAAGCGCCTTGAAGAGACTCGCCATTCTCGGATCCACTGGCTCCATCGGCCAGAGCACCCTTTCCATCGTCGAGCAGTTCCCCGAGCGCTACTCGGTCGCCTCGCTGGCCGCGGGGCGCAACGTGAACGAGGCCTTCGCGCAGGCCCTTCGCTGGCGGCCGCGTCTGGTCTCACTGGCAACTGAAGAGCTGGCCGCGCAGCTCTCCGCCAAGCTCAAAGAGGCCGGCATCAGCGGCGTCGAAGTCGTCTACGGAACCGCGGGCACCGTCGCCTGCTCCACGCTGCCGCAGGCGGACTTTGTCGTCTCGGCGATCGTCGGCGTGGCCGGCCTCGAAGCCACCCACGCCGCCATCCTGGCCGGCAAACCCATTGGCCTGGCCAACAAGGAGTGCATGGTCGCCGCTGGCGAAATCCTCACCGCGGCCGCCCGCGAACGCAACGTTCCCATCCTGCCCATCGACAGCGAGCACAACGCCGTTCACCAGTGCCTGCGCGTCGGCGCGCACGCCGAGGTGAAGACCATCTGGCTGACAGCCTCCGGCGGGCCATTCCGCAAGCTGCCGCTCGACCAGTTTGCCAGCATCACACCCGAACAGGCGCTCAAGCACCCCACCTGGGTGATGGGCCGGCGCATCACCATCGACTCCGCGACCATGCTCAACAAGGGCCTGGAAATCATCGAGGCCTGCCGCCTCTTTGACGTGACGGCAGCCCAGGTGCGCGTCACCGTTCATCCCCAGTCCACGGTTCACTCGCTGGTCGAGTACGTGGACGGCTCCATCCTGGCGCAGATCTCCGTCACCGACATGCGCCTGCCGATCCTCTATGCGCTGGCTTACCCGGAGCGCCCTGCCTCCACGCTGACCTTCGATCTAGCCACTTTGAGCCATCTCGACTTTGAGCAGCCCGATCTGGAGCGCTTCCCCTGCCTGCGCCTGGCCTATGCCGCCGCGGAAAAAGGCGGTGCGCACTGCATCGCCCTTAACGCCGCCGACGAGGTCGCCGTCGAGGCCTTCCTGGAGCGCCGCATCCCCTTCATGGGAATCCCGCGTACAATTGAAAAGGTGCTTACAGCCACGCCCGAGGCGCATCCGGCCACCATTGCGGAAGTGCTTGCCGTGGACGGCGAGGCGCGTCAGCGAGCAACGGCATTCACGGAACAATAAAGGTTATGGGCCGGTTTTCTGATCCGTGACCCCTGAACCCTGACCCCTGTTTTACCAAGGAATCACCACAAATCTATGCATGAATTTCTAGTTTCCGCACTCGCCTTTATCGTGCTGATCGGCGTCATGGTTCTAGTTCACGAGTTTGGCCACTTTGCCGTCGCCAAGCTCTGCGGGGTCCGCGTCGAGCGGTTTTCCATCGGCTTTCCGCCGCGTCTCTTTGGCGTAAAGATTGGTGAGACGGATTATTGCATCTCCGCAACCCTGCTTGGCGGCTACGTCAAAATGGCCGGCGAAAACTTCGCCGAACTCAGCGACGCTGCCGCCGGCACAGCCACCGTCGCGCCCATAGACGACCCCGGCGCACTCACCTCGCATTCCCGCTGGCAGCAGATGCTGATCGGCGTGGCCGGTCCGGGTGCCAACTTCATCCTCGCCTTCTTGCTGATGCTCCTCTACTACGGCTGGATCAACGAAGTTCCCTCGATCCATCCCATCGTCGTCGAGTGGGTCAGTGAAGGCTCGCCCGCCGCACAGGCCGGCATTCAAACCGGCGACATCATCAGCAGCTTCGACAATGTGGACAATCCCTCCTGGTATCAGATTGAGACCACCGCCCGCCAAAGCGTTAACCAACTCGTGCCCGTCACAGTAGAGCGAGAGGGAAAGGCTCTGCCTCTGACGATGCGCCTCTCTG
>PMTP01000014.1:0-910 GCA_003167305.1 Acidobacteriaceae bacterium | reverse complement strand
TACTTGAAATCGGGACGCGGCAAGCCGGTCATGCTGAGCGTGAGCCGCAACGGCCAGATGATCGCGCCTATACTGGTTCACCCATCGATACAGGATGGGGCATGGCGCATGGGCTTCAACTACATTCTGCCAACGGACATTCCCACGCACAATGAGCCGATGTCGCTCTTCAAAGCAGTCCCCGAAGCAAAAGATTACTGCATGGAGAACTCCACGCTCATCCTCAATATGCTGGGCCGTATCCTCAGTCACAAGGTCTCGGCTTCGCAGCTCGCCGGCCCGTTGGGCATCGCCCGCATGGCTGGTGATGCGGCTGAGAGCAAGGGGTGGGATTACAAGATTGGTCTGGCAGCGTCCATCAGCCTCAACCTCGGCATCCTTAACCTGCTCCCCTTCCCGATTCTGGACGGCGGCATGATTCTCTTCCTGCTGATCGAAAGCGCCCTCCGCCGCGAGATCAGCATCAACGTGAAGGAGCGCATCTACCAGGCCGCCTTTGTCTTGATCGTGGCCTTCTTCGCCTACGTCATGTACAACGACGTAGCCAGGCTGCCCTTCTTCACCCATTTGAAGCCGTGAGAGCGTTGACCTCCTCCAAAAATGCTGGGTGCCCCAGGTCTCGATTTTGAGACCTGGAATAAATGAACCTCAAATGTCAATAGAAATTTATGCACTTCGAGCGGATAAAACCCGAAGAAACACCTAATAAAACAGATTAGATCGCGTTCCACGTGGAAAACTGGGTACAGATTTACACCTTTGGGAGAGCCTGAATGTCCGTCACCACCGAGGTCCGTGTCCGCTACGCTGAGACCGACCAGATGAACGTTGTCTATTACGCCAACTACCTGGTCTGGTTTGAGGTCGGCCGCGTCGAATTACTGCGCAAGCTGGGATTTTCTTACCGTCA
>PMTP01000190.1 GCA_003167305.1 Acidobacteriaceae bacterium | reverse complement strand
CGAGTGTCGTCGGTGACGGTGTCGCCGATCTTGGTGTCGCCGACGGTCTTGATGGTGGCGGCAAAGAAGCCCACCTCGCCGGCCAGCAGTTCGCCGATCTCCACCGGCTTGGGCATCAGCACGCCCATCGACTCGACTTCAAAAGACTTCCCATTGGACATCAGGCGAATGCGCTGGCCCTTGCGCATCGTGCCCTGCATCACGCGCACCAGCACGATGACGCCGCGATAAGCATCGAACCAGGAGTCGAAGATCAGCGCTTGCAGCGGAGCGTCGGGGTCGCCGGTAGGCGGCGGCAGCCGGTGAACGATGGCTTCGAGGACTTCGTCGACGCCCTGGCCGGTCTTGGCGCTCACCGGAATGGCGTCGGTCGCGTCCAGCCCGACGGCTTTTTCGATGGCCTCCTGCGTGCGCAGGATGTCGGCTGAGGGCAGATCGATCTTGTTGATGACAGGAATGATTTCCAGGCCGTGATTGATGGCCAGGTAGGCGTTAGCCAGCGTCTGCGCCTCGACGCCCTGGCTGGCATCCACCACCAGCAGCGCGCCCTCGCAGGAGGCCAGTGAACGGGAGACCTCGTAGCTGAAGTCCACGTGGCCGGGCGTGTCGATCAGGTTGAGCTGATAGGTGTTGCCGTCGTGCGCCTTGTACATCATGCGCACGGCGTGGGCCTTGATGGTGATGCCGCGCTCGCGCTCCAGGTCCATGTCGTCCAGGATCTGCGCCTGCATCTCGCGGCCCGTCACCGAGCCGGTCAGCTCCAGCAGACGGTCGCTCAGCGTCGACTTGCCGTGGTCGATGTGGGCGATGATGGCGAAGTTTCTGAGGAAGCGAGCGTCCATGCGTGGCTCGTCGATAGAGGCAAATTGCGCGGTTGAGCGCGCATTGCCTCCAGGCCATAGCTTATCATCGGTAAGGACACCCGTATTCCTTATGGGCATGGGCAGGATTCCGTTTCGGCTCTTCGGCTGCGCCGCGCTGGCTCTTTCACTGGCGGGCTGCGCACCCACTGCGCCCAAGGGCGCTTCCGCGGGCGCGCGGCCGCAAGCCACCGCTCCTGCGCTCTTGCTGGGCGCGGCGCCAGCCCCGCCCGCGCCAGCCACGGCGCCGCCCGCGGCAACCCTTGAGCAGCAGCGGGTGCGCTTGCTGATCCGCCAGGTCGAGGAGTCCTATGCCCGCGGCGAGGCTGACTATCACAAGGGGAGATTGCCCGAGGCCAAGCAGGAGTTTGATCGCGCCGTGGACCTGATGCTGGTGAGCGGCATCGACATCAAAAACGATGCCGAGTTGCAGGAGGAGTTCGACCACATTGTCGATGAGGTCAACGCGCTGGAGATGGAGGCCTTGAAGCTGGGCAACGGCTTTGTCCCCAATGAGGAGGAGACGCCGGCCGAGGTAGCCGCGGACGTGACCTTCGAGGTGGACCCCAAGATTGTCGCCAAGGCCACGGCTGATCTGGCCACGACAAAATCCGATCTGCCTCTGGTGGTCAACGACTATGTGGCTGGCGTGATCAACTTCTTTGCCAATACAAAAAAAGGCCACAACACGCTGCTCCACTCCTTCCAGCGTGCCGGCCGTTACAAGGCGATGATTCAGAGAGTGATGGCCGAAGAAGGCGTGCCGCAGGATCTGATCTACCTCGCTGTCGCCGAATCGGGCTTCAATCCCCGGGCCATCGGTCCCAAAACCAGGTCCGGCGGTAGGGCCGGCGGCATGTGGCAGTTCATGCCCCGCGGCAACTACGGGCTGGTCCGCAATTCCTATGTGGATGAGCGCTTCGATCCGGAAAAATCCACCCGCGCTTACGCTCGCTACATGAAATTTATTTATGACCAGCTGGGCGACTGGTATTTGTCGATGGCCGGCTACGACTGGGGCGCGGGCAATGTGCAGCGCGCCGTCGAGAAGACCGGCTACGCCGACTTCTGGGAGTTGTACAAGCGCAACAACCTGCCCAAGGAAACCAAAAATTATGTGCCGGAAATTCTGGCGGCGATCATCATCGCGAATCATCCCACGCAATATGGCTTCGACGATGTGACGCTCGATCCGCCGGTGCTCACCGACACGGTGACCATCAACTACGCGGTGAACCTGAGGCTGGTGTCGGATATTGTGGGAGCGCCGGTGGATGAATTGACGGCGTTGAATCCCAGCCTGCTGCGCATGGTCACGCCGCCCGATGCGTCCTTCGATCTGCATCTGCCGGGCGGCATGGCCGCGGTCTTTGAACAGCGCATTGCCGCTGTTCCCGAAGGCAAGCGTAATGCCTGGCGCTGTCATCGCGTTGCGGCCGAAGATACGCTGGCCTCAGTGGCGCGCGCCTATCACGTGACCGATGCGGAGCTGGCCGCGGCCAATCAATTGCACGCGCGCGATAGCATCGAAGGCATCGAGGCGCTGCTTGTGCCCACGCAGCCGGCCGCCGAGCCTGCGCATGCGAGGCTCTACACGGTGCGCAAGGGCGACACGCTGGTGACCATCGCCGACCGCTTTGGCGTCTCGCTGAATGAGTTGCGCCGCTGGAACAAGATACCCGGCATCAAGGTGCAGCCAGGCCAGCGGCTGCATGTGGCCGAGCCCGTGAGTGTGCGGCGCGCCGCGGCGCACTCTCATCGCAGCGGCGGCTCGCCAGCGGGCGCGCATGATGCGCAAGCAGCGCCGGCAAAGAATGCGCCGGTCAAGCCCGCATCTGCGCCCGCGCCCATCAAGAGCGCAACACCGGCCGCGAAGAAGGTGCCAGCGCAGCGCTCCGCAACCGCTGCCGGCGCGAAGAAGAACGGTGCAACAGGGGCAAAAAAATCTCGCGCGCGCAGACGCACCGTAACATCCAAGACTCCCGCTGCGAAATAAATATGCAGGGAACCTCATTACATACTTGTCATGTGCTGGTCTTTGCGTGCAAGCTATTACTACAATGATTTGCGTGTGCGGAGCGTTGTATTCCGCCGCGTGAAAAGGGAAACGCAAACAAGCGCAGCGCAAGCCGCTGGAGGCAATGGGATGGAAGAAGTATTCAGGATGTACGCGATGAGCGACGGCGAAGCGAATGCCAAGCCGGCATTGAATGATTCCGTTCACGACAGCTTTGACGAGGATGAAGAGGTTGAAACCTCCAGTGTGCTCACCTCATCGGACGACGACGAGGGAGTGGCTGAAGAATCGGTGATCGTGGTCGCGAAGAAACCCGCAGCGAAGCCGGCCAGAAAGAAGGCCGCGAAGAAAGAGGCTCCCGCAGTGAAGGCTGTCGAGGTGGCTCCGGTTGTGACAGCGCCGGCTCCAATAGAGAAGGCGCCGGAAGCAAAGCCGCCCGCCAAGAAGGCCGCCGTAAAGAAAGCTGTAGCCAAGAAGGCTCCGGCGAAGAAATCGGCAGCCAGGAAGGCTCCAGCCAAGAAAGCAATTGCCAAGAAGGTTCCAGCGAAGAAAGCTGTAGCCAGGAAGGCTCCTGCCAAGAAGGCTCCAGCAAAGAAGGCAGTAGCCAAGAAGGCTCCGGCGAAGAAGGGTTTTGCTAAGAAGGCCGTTGCAAAAAAGATTGTGGCCAAAAAGGCTGCGAAGAAATCCGCCGCAAAGAAGAGCAGTTCTGGTGCGAGGGGCGGAAAGGTTGTAGCCAAGAAGGCCGCAGCCGGCAAGAGCGCCAGCAAACTCACCAAACGAGGTAAAAAGTTGGCCGTCAAGAAGGCAGCAAAGAAGGCGCCCGCCAAGAAGGCAGCAGTGAAGAAAGCAGTTGCCAAAAAGGCTCCGGCGAAGAAGGCAGTTGCCAAGAAGGCAGTTGCGAAGAAGGCCCCTGCGAAGAAGGCAGCCGCCAAGAAGGCCCCTGCGAAAAAGGCAACCAAGTAGCAGCGGTAACCTGCAGTACAAGGCAAGCAAAAGAGCCCGGCTTACGCCGGGCTTTTTTGCGCCTATAGCGGTTCTCCAATTGCTGAACCCCGGAAACATGCCGTAGAGTGGCTTTCCTCAAGAAAAAGCCACCTTCAACAGAACAGTAAGGACATATGTATTGGAGAACCGCTCTGAAATGAGGCGAATCTCCTAAGCGGGAACGGAAGCGGTGAGCTGCGCGAGATGCCAATGCTGATGCCGCGGATAATCTTCGATGAGAAAACGCAGCGTGACGGGATCGTTCTCGCCGACGGTGTAAAGGACCGAGAGCCGCTCCTCGGGAATGTGATCCACCAAGGCCGCAAGAATCTCGTGTTCCACTTCCCACCAATGCAGCAGAGTCGTCCAGGGCTGGCTGGCGTAGCCGTGCGCGGCAACCCATGCGTCTTGCCCATACTGTGGCCCGGCAAAGTTTCCCTCGCTAGCGGCGCGTACAAAGCGCTGGCGGTTGTTGGCCGCTGAGTCGAGCAGATGCCCTACGATCTGTTTGCGCGTCCATCCGCCGTCGCGCCAGGGTGTGTCGGCCAGCTCCGGCGGCAGAGCAGCGAGCGCGGCGTAAATTGAATCGAGCTCCTCGCGAAAATTCTGAGCAATCTCAGCTGGCATAGGTTCCTCCGCTGCCTGGCGGGCGATAATTTCTTCCCATCATAAAACAGTTAGGTTCCCCATCCTTTCCGTGTTCGTTCCACCCCATCGCACAAAGTTCATGCGTTGGGGACCCCGGTTTACGGAAAGGGTGGGATACAACCAAGCCCGCGGCACAGAAACAGAGAAGCCGCTCTTACTTTTTCAAGTCGGCAATCGCCGCCAGCACTTCCTCGGAGTGGTGCGACACATCCACCTTGGTCCACTCCTTCACGATCTTGCCTTGCGGATCGATGAGGAAGGTGTTGCGGTTGGCGATCTTGAAGGTGGCAAAGCTGCCCAGCGAGCCGTATGCATCAACGACCTTGTGCTCCGGGTCGGCGAGCAGCCGGAAGGTCAGCCCTTCCTTGGTGCAGAACTGCTTGTGGCTGTCGGGCGTGTCCAGGCTCACGCCCAGAATCACCGCGTTGGCCGCGTCAAATTTCGCCTGATCGCGCTGGAAGTTGTGCGCTTCGATGGTGCAGCCGGGGGTCATGTCCTTGGGATAGAAGTACAGCACCACCCACTTGCCGCGAAAGCTGTCGAGCGAGATTTGGGAGCCATCCTGCGAGGGAAGGGTGAAGGTAGGAGCGACCTGTCCGACGGAGGGCATGGTCTGATCCGCGGCGTGGACGGTGGCAATCGCAACCGCGGCCACAACGGCCACGGCAAGGATGAAGAGAAGGGGTATTCTCACGGGGAACCTCCACAGGATTGGATGGGGAATGGGTGTGGCTGGACGCAGAGAGTTTTGCAGACAGGATCAGCGCACCGTGGCTACAATGGCAATTCCCGCCTCACGGGCGCGTTCAATCAGCGCCTCGCGATCAAAGAGCAGCGTGCGCCCGGCTGCGACCGAGAGGCAACTGGCGCCGGCGCTGATCATCGCCTCTACCGTCGCAATGCCGATGACGGGTACGTCGAAGCGCATGTCCTGATTGGGCTTGGCAACCTTGACCACGGTCAGGCGGCGATCGAGCGTGGAAGCATCGTCGTCCAGCGAGCGCATCAGCAATCCGGCGCGCTCAATGGCCGCATCGGTGCCTTCCATCGCCTCCACGGCGACACAGGCCTGCGCAGCCACCACCACTGTCTGGCCAATGTCGAAGCCGGCCACGGCGCGGGCCACGCTCAACCCGTACTCGATGTTCTTGCGCTCGTCCTCGTCCGGCGCTCGTTCGGTCAGCACGCCTTCGGCGGNNNCGGATGCTGGAAAAAATCTGCTTGTGCTTCACCTGCCCGGCCATCACGGCCTTCGATACGCCTTCCTTGTGGAAGAGCTCGATCAGCCGCGAGAGCTCGCCGAGCGAGAGCCAATGGACGGTGATGTGATCGTCGGCGGCGGCGCGCAGGTCGATCTCCGCGTCGGTCTCCTCGCGGATGGCGGCCACCACGACCGCCAGTCCCTGTGCCCGTGCTGCATCCAGCAGCAGAAAGGGAAAGCGCCCGTTGCCGGCAATGAGACCGAGCTTCATGCTGCGCACCGAATTGAAGTGAAAACCGTTGATGGATTCATTTTTAATGCGACAATCGTTCGCAATTCAGTTGTACTTTGCCGCTTCGTCCAGCTTTTTCTGCGCTTCCTCAGGGCGGCTCAGACCTTGGAGCACCTGCGCATGGAAGCGTAAATCCTGGACGATTGCTCGCTTGTAGTCATTACCGAGAGCGAGCTTCTCACTTTCCGCCCAAGCGATTCCCTTTCTTTCGTAATCCTCAGCCACAGTAAGATCCTGGTCCGCAGCAATTAAGTTACCCAACTTGCCCTCAACGATCCCTTTAATCCCGTACGCGGCATTGCTTCCCGAGTTGTCATCGTGTCCCAACTTCACAACATCAACGGCTTTTTCCGCATAGGTTAGAGCGGTCTGCAGATCGCCATTATGCAGTAAGGCCCAGGCTGCCCAAACAAATACCTCACGCTTCTCAATAAATCTCTGATCCGGAGGGTATTCATTGGCAATGTCCGCTGCGTTTTTACACGTGGCAGAAGCCCTCGAAAAATCCTTTCCCTCCGAAACTTCTTTCATACATTCAAAATAGACTGGAAAATACTTCCCAGCAGTATTCAATTCGCCAGGAGTTGGCCCATCTTTTCCCAAGCTGAATTCTATGGAAACTGTCCCGCTGGCCGGAACCGGTTTGCCGTCCTTTTCAAACGGGTGAAAGGTCCATTGCTTCAGGCAATCCATTGCGGCTTGCTGGAGCATGGGGTGCCCACTGACAACTTTCATAGACTCAACGTAGCCTGTCACACCAATTCTGACTGCAAAATCAACTGTGCCCTGAACTCGCACGGCTTTGGCAATCGGCGGATAGATCGGTGGAAAGCGATGGTCTATGTGCTGATCGAGCGTCAGTTTATCGACAGACAAAACATCCTGAGCCGAAACCAAACGGCAGGCAAATGGAATCACAAAAAGTAAAAGCAGGAATCTTCGACAGTTCATGAAGCCTCCAAATCTACACCCTACTTGATCACCCCGCGCTCGCTGTGCTCGATAAAGCTGACCAGCAGGCCCACGTCCTCGCCCTCCATCTCGCGCATCTTCTCAATAGCCTGCGTAGTGTTCAGCTTGGAGACCAGCAGCAGCCGGAAGGCCTTCTGGATCAGCCTGATTCGCTCCGGGCTGAAGCCCCGTCGCTCCAGGCCCATGCTGTTCGCGCCGAAGGCCTTGTTCTCGCGGCGCGCCGAGCTCTTCGAAAACGGCAGCACGTCCTGCGTCACAATCGTTCCGCCGCCGATGAAGGCGTACTTGCCCANNGTCACGCCACCGCCGCCCACAGTGCCGCGGCTGACGGTCACATTCTCGCGGATTGTGTTGCCGTCGCCGATCTCCAGCGCCGTCGGCTCGCCGCCATACTTCAAATCCTGCGGCGCCACGCCCACCGCGCAGAAGGGATGGAAGGTATTGCGTGCGCCGATGCGCGTCCGGCCGTCCAGCACCACGTGCGAGATCAGCTTGCAATCCTCTCCCAGCACCACCTCCGGGCCAATCGTGCAATACGGCCCGACCGCGGAGGACTCCGGCACCACCGCTCCGGCAGCCACGACGGCGCTGGGATGAACGCTCACTGGGCAGCCTCTGGCCGGGGCTCTTGCGGAGCCTCTGCTGCCTCTGGCGCGGCCTCGCGGACCTTGGGGACGATCTGGCAGGTCAGCGTCGCCTGGCAGGCCAGCTTGCCTTCGACAAAGGCCTTGGCCTCCATGCGCCCCACGCGCGGCTTGAACGACAGCACATCCACCTCGATGCGCAACTGGTCTCCGGGCGTAACCGGGCGGCGGAACTTGGCCTTCTCAATGCCGGTGAAGACCGCCAGCTTCTTCTCGCGGTCGGGAATCTCTTGAAGCATGATGATGGCGCCGGCCTGGGCCATCGCTTCGATGATCAACACTCCTGGCATCAGCGGATAGCCGGGAAAGTGGCCCTGGAAAAAGGGCTCGTTGAAGGTTACGTTCTTGATGGCTACCAGGCGCTTGCCGCGCTCGAACTCGACGACTCTGTCAATCAACAGAAACGGGTAGCGGTGGGGAAGCAAGCCCAGGATCTCCTGGATGTCGAAGGTCATTCATGGCTCCAGAGCGCGATTGGCGGGGCTGCTTTGCGCTCCTCTGGATTATATCGAAAGCCCCGCCGCTACTTCTTGATGCGCCGCTCGGCTGCCTCCACGCTCCAGAAATCCACCGGCAACTCCTGGTTGTAGCTCGCGTGAACCAAGAAGTATTCCCGGGTCATTTCGTCGTTCTTGAAGCGGGTAATCGTGAAGGGCGTGGGGAAGCCGTCGATGGTGTGGTAGTCGTCGTACTCCTCGGCGTCCAGGTTTTTGTCCTTATAGACCGGGTCGCGCCACTGGAAGGTGCGGCGTAGCGGCAGGTGGGTTTGCACGTCCATCAGAATCGTGACGGCCTCGTTCCCGGTGGAGATCAAGGTCACCTGGTCAGCCAGGTGGCGCGCGGCAAGGCGCTGGCCCTCGTAGATGAGGATGGTGCGGGGATCGTTGAGCCAGAGCTTGACGGCGGTCTCGATGGAGTGGTCGCGGCGGCGCAGGGTGTCGTCCACCTGCTCCTGGGGCAGCGGCGCTTTGCCTTTGTAGGTCACCTCCCAGCCCGTGCGCCCGATGTAAAACAGGAGCCAGTCCCGATGTTCGGTGTACTCGATACGGTCATGGTCCGGCCAGGCGTGGAACTCCCAGTACTTGGTGGTGCCGGGTTCGGGCTTGCCGTGTTCGAAGGCCGCCACGTATCCCTGCCGCATCTGGTTCTTCATGTTGAGCCAGGCCGGGCCGCCCAGGGCCTGCACCATGGCGTCCAGCGCCGCGCGCGCCTGCTGCGCGTTCTTTTGGCCGGCGTCGGCGGTGGTCTGTGTCTGCGTGGCGTGTGGCCCGGCAAGCAGCATCAGGGCCAACGCCACCGGCAATAACTTGCGCATCAATCACTCCTCGACAGATTGGACGGATTCCAGAGGCGAATGCAACGCCCCTTGGGCTCACGCTACCTCAGCCGGCCGGGAAGGCGCAAGGGATTACTCCTGCTTTGGCGGAGGAGTTGGCTTGACAGGGGTTGCCAGCCTGACCCCAGCCGCCGGCTTGGACTTAGGGGTTGCACCGAGCGCCCTTGCCCGAGCACGGGCCATTCTGCTCGCGCTGAAACCGTCGCGGCGGATCAATTCCACGCTGAGGGAGAGCATTAAATGGACCGGACGAGCCGCGCGGGAAGGCGCAGAATCGCGCCGACCAGCTCCAGTACACCACCGACAGCGATTCCGACGAGGCGAAAGGGCAGCAGCAGCAGCCACACCAGCGGAAACAGTATCAGCATCACCAGCGCCAGCGGCCAGCAGAGCATCAGCAGAATGCACCACAGTAGAAATTTGATCATGGTTTCAGGCCTCTCTGCGCGCGGAGCCTCCTCCGGCGCGATCCATTCCATGATACGAAAACGGGCCGGAGGAGTTCCCGCTGTCAGCCCCGGGATTTCTTCGCGGCCAACAGCTTCTTGCGCTCTCGGATCATCTTGGCGCGCTCCTTTTCGGGCAGCGCCAAAGCGACCTTGGTGCGCTTGGGCAGCTTTTCGTAGATGAGCGCATGAGCGTGGGCCAGTTCCTCTTCGATCTGGCGCGGGCGCAGCGCATCCCACCGCTCCATGGCGACCCAGTAGGAGTTGGCCGAGTAGGGTGCGGGGCGAATTCCATCGATCTCCACAAGCTCGTGGAAGCGCTCCGGCCCACAGCGAAAGGAGATAACGACATCTCCGATGCCGTCGATGTTGGTCATGGCGAAGGATTTGCCGCCGATCTCGCGATCGCCGACCCAGTAGACCAGAACCTGGCCCCAGTTCAAGGTCTCGACTGTGTGCGGCAGGGCGAGACAGATTTGGCGGATGCGTTCGTTGTCCATGCTGTTTTCTCCTCAGAACTTCGCCTCAAACGCCCTGAATCTCCGCTCCAGTTCCCACTGCGCGGCGGCCTTTTCGCTGCCGTCGAGGAAGGCCTTGCAGGCGGCGGAGGGTTTGTCAGCGCCGAGCGGCTGGGCCTTGCACGCTGCGGCGGGCATGGTGAAGACATCCGGCGCAGCCCAGAGGCTCACGCCGGGCAGGAAGCTGTGCTCCATGCCGGTGCGGGCCAACTGCTTCAGGTCCAGGTAGCTGAGGTGATAGTCGAGCGCGGCGCGCACGTATTCGCGGGTAATGTCGATGCGGCTGACTCCTTCATCATCCGTCGAGAGCGCAACCGGTACGTGCGCCGCGCGGTAGAGCGGGAAGGGGTGGTCAGCGCCTTTGACGCCCAGAATGCCATCGTTCGAGCTGAGATTGATCTCCACCATCACGTGCTTCGCGGCCATCTCCTTGAGCAGGCCGGGGGCGTCGTCCTCATACGCCAGATCGACGCCGTGGCCGATGCGCTCGGCGTGGCCCAGCTCAACGGCCTGGCGAATGTGGAAGCGCAGGCTCTCGGGCGGCACACTGCCCGGTGCCAGTTCGCCGGCGTGCAGGCTGATGTGCACCCGCGGATAGACGGAGTGCAGATAATCGAGCATCTTCATCTGCAAGGTATAGTCGCGCATGGAGATGAAGCCATCCTCGGGCATGACGAAGTTGATGCCGACCCAACTGGGTTCATGAGCGTCCATGCCTTGCTGGATGGTTTCAAAGCCCAGCAGCGTCTGCGCGAAGACCTGCTCGGGCGCATAGCCGCGCAGAACCTGATAGATGTATCGAACCTCCACACGGCAGGCGGACGCGGCCTGAGTAGTGCCGCAGTGCTCGATCTCGCGGCGTAGCGCCTCGGCGGCGCGCGCATCCTCGCGGTCGATAAAGATCTCGTCGCGCAGGCCGAGGGCGAGCAGCGTCTGGCGGTACTGGGCAAAATCCGGATTCAGGGAGTTCTCGTGGGCGATGGCGGCGGCGTGCGAGAAGGGCGGCGTCTCCATCAGCTCCACATATTGCTGATTCTGCGCGGCAGCGCGGCCGGCCACCTCGTCCACCCACTCGCCAATGTGCCGCTTGTTCAGCCCGCCAAAACGGCCAAAGGTAGCAAAGAACTGGTCGTGACCGCTGAAGCCGGGTGTGGGCACAAAGCCGCGCATCGAGAAGGCATTGATCAGGCGGTCGTAAAACTCCTGATTGGCCGGAAGCTGCGCGGCGCGCACGAACGGCGGCGTGCAGGGTTCCTTGACAGGATCGCCCTGATTGTCCCAGGCAAATTTGAGGCCGGCCGGATCGATGCACAGCTTGTCCTCGCCGGCGTCGCGGATGAAGGTTTCAGCATAGACCGCGCCGGAGAGGTGGATGTGCAGGTCGGCGCCCTTGGGAAACTGGTCCAGGAAGGCTCGCAAGGCTGGCGGTCCGGCCTGTACGGCGGCCTGATAGGCGTGGGCAGCACCGGCTTCCGCAGCGGGCGTCTGGGCGTGAAGGGTGGCAGTCGCGACGGCAAGAGCGAAACAGGCGGCAAGGCAAGCAGAAAGGCGCATAATGCCTTCCAGTGTAGAGCAGGGATGCCCCGCGCGGGGAGGGTTTCTTGCCGGGCAATTGTAAAATAACAAATGCGACTGCCTGGAGTTTGCGAGCAGGGTTTGGCGCTGGAAGTGGGGAGTTGGTATACTGGTGCAGTTGTTGCAGANNGCACTGAGGCCAGATAGCTCAGTGGTAGAGCGCGGCCCTGAAAAGGCCGGCGTCGGCGGTTCAATCCCGTCTCTGGCCACCACTTTATAGCAAAACCAGGGAGATGTATCCCGAAACCGTGACACTCAAGTCGACGCGACTACAGAGAGTGGCGACCATCAACGATGCTAATTAGGCTACAGTATCCCTGGTTTTGCTCTCGAATGCCTGTTCCGCCCAACCGGAAAACCTGGCTTTAGCGCTTGATAACCTCCACAACTGCGCTGTCCGGCCCGCTCCAGGCTGCCGCTCCCTCATGGGTAAGCTTGCCTGCCGAGTTATCCCAGTGCAAGTGTGTGACCGCGCCGGCGCCCTTTTCGTAGGCATAGGTTGTGCCGTCGTCGGAGAAGAGCGTGAAGCTGGCGTTAGCACCGGGATAGACGCGGATCTTTTCGATTGCCTGTTTCTCATGCGTGCTCTCGACCGGCGCTCCCAGCGGAAGGATCGAGCCGGCCCGCACAAACAGCGGAAGCGTGTCGATGGGCGCGGAGACCGTGATGGTCTGGCCGCCCTTCATCCGCTCGTTGGTCCAATAGTTGTACCAATCCGTCCCGGCCGGCAGATAGACATCGCGGCTGGTGGCGCCCTGCTCCGTGACCGGAGCCACCAGGAAGGCCGGCCCGAACATATACTCGTCGCGCAGGTCGGCAACCTTGGGATCGTTGGGGAAGGCCAGCGGCAGGGCGCGCATGAACGGCGCTCCCGTCAGCCAGCTCTGATAACCGAGCGAATAAATGTAGGGCATGAGTTGGTAACGCAGGAGCAGATACTTTTCCAGGATGGGCTCGGCCTCTTTGCCATACGACCAGACCTCGTTGGTATTGCGGCTGCCGTGGGTGCGGAAGATGGGCAGGAAGGACGCGTACTGGAACCAGCGCGTGTACAGTTCAGGGTAATCGTCGTAGCCGCCCACGTTGGCGCGCGCGTCGGAGGGATCAAGCAGCGGTTTATGGGCCGGATGGTGCTCGCGGGGAAGATACTGCCATCCGCCGGTGTCGTTCGACCAATACGTGATTCCCGACGCGGTCACATCCAGCCCGGTAGGAATCTGGCGCTTGAGCGTGTCCCAGGTGGGATAGACATCCGAGGACCAGAAGATGGTCCCATTGCTTTGCGCTCCGAGGTACGCATCGCGGGAGAGAATCAACGCCCGCTTGTTCTGTTCATCCGCGCGGTAGCCGTCGTAGAGCGCCTTGGTGTGGAAGAGCGGGTAGACGTTGAAGAACTGCGTGCCCGGACCCACATGGAAGTAAGCGCCGTTGGGAGGCAGGTCAGGCTCGGTCTCATCGGCCCAGAGCGAGTCGAAGCCCTGGCTGATGATGTCCTCGTGGAGTGTCTTCCAGTACCACTTGGCCGCTTCGGGGTTGGTGGTGTCGATGTCCGAGCCGGCGCGGTCGTACGGTAAACCATTGATCGGCGTGCCGTCGGCCATGGAAATCAGCCAGCCCTTCTTCAGCAGTTCGTCGTAGTAGCGGTCCGCGGGGACAAAGCGCGGCCAGACACTGATCATCGTCTCGAAGCCCATCTCGTGCAGCTTCTTGTTCATCGCCGCCGGATCGGGCCAGAATTTGGGGTCAAAGTCGAACTGGCCCATCTTGGTGAAGTAGAACCAGTCCACCACCAACACGTCGGCCGGCAGATGGCGATCGCGATAGCCCTGCGCCACATCCAGCAATTCCTTCTGGCTGCTGTAGCGTTGCTTGCACTGAATGTAGCCGTAGGCGGCCTTGGGCAGCATCGGCGTAGGACCGGTCAGAAGTTTATAGCCGGCGTAGATTTCATCCGCGGTGGCGCCGGCGATCACGAAGAACGAAACCCGGTCACCCACCTGCGAAGTCCAGCGGGTTTGCTCGTTGAAGCCCGGCTCGATGAGGGTCTTCGAGGGGTTGTCCCACAGCAGGCCGTAGCCCTTGTTGGTCACCAGAAACGGCACGCAGAAGCTGGGCGCTGCCGTCGCCAGATAATCCGCCCAGCAGCGAACGGCGTGGCCGCGATGGTCGAGGAAGCCTTCCTGGTTCTGGCCCAGGCCATAGTAATGCTCGTCCGCGGGCGAGACAAAGGTTGCGCCCACGGTGTAAAACTCTGCGTCCGTCGGACGGCGGTCGCGAGCAATGTCGGCCGTTCCGTCCTTCTGGTTGGGGACGGATTGCATCCAGCCGGTCATCTCCAGCAGCTTCTTGCCGTCTGGGGTGGTAAAGGTAATGTGCGCGCCCGGCGCCGAGCCGATGAAATAGCTTGCGCTGTCGTCCCCGGGGGGACGCTGGGGACGGTTAACGGTGGCCACAATGCGATCCGACTTGTACACATCGGCCTTCGGCGTCTGGCTCGAGCTCCAGCCGGCGGCGGCGGGCGCGGCAATCAACCCAAAGCCGGGAGCGGCCATGGCCGGCTCGCGCTTGAGGCTCAGCGTGACGCGCAGGATATTCGGCGCATAAGGCTCAAGAACAATGGTGCTGGTCCCCCGTGTAAGGACAACTTTACCCTCTTGAGCAGGAAGGGTAACGGCAAACAACAGAAGAACGGCCGCAGAAATAAAACTGCGGCTCCGGCAAACGGATGAGATCATCTTCGGAATCCTCTTGTGGCGCATACTCGGGCTATCGCCCAGACGTACTCGCGGATAGCTCCAATGTTACTCCGGCAAAATTGGAGCGGTTAAAAAAATAATCTCCAGCAACCCAGGAATCCTACTCCACGGTGACCGACTTGGCCAGGTTCCTGGGCTGATCCACGTCGCAGCCGCGGCGGACGGCGATGTAGTAGGCCAGCAACTGCAAGGGCACGATCTCGATGAGCGGCGAGAGCAGCTCGATGGCCGGAGGAATATGAATGACGTGCTCGACCAGGCTGCCAATGCTCGTGTCTCCCTCGGTGGCCACGGCGATCACCCGGCCCGAGCGCGCGGTAACCTCCTGGATATTCGAGAGCGTCTTCTCGTAGCGCAGCTTGGAGGCGGGGTCGGATTCGTCGCGGGTGGCCAGCACCACCACCGGCAAAGTTTCGTCGATCAGCGCATTGGGGCCGTGCTTCATCTCGCCCGCAGGGTAACCCTCGGCGTGGATGTAGGAGATTTCCTTGAGCTTCAGCGCGCCTTCCAGAGCAATGGGGAAGTGGATGCCGCGGCCGAGGTAAAGAAAATCGTTGGAAGTGGAGAATACTTTGGCCAGTTGCTCGCATTGCGCCGAGCGGGAGCGCAGCACCTCTTCGATTTTGACCGGAATGCGGCTCAACTCCTCAATCAGGGTGACCGACTGGGCAGCATCGAGCTGGCCACGGAGTTGGCCCAGCTTGAGCGCCAGCAAAAACAACGCCGTAAGCTGCGCGGTGAAGGCCTTCGTCGAGGCGACGCCGATCTCCGGCCCCGCATGAGTGTAAATGGCGCCGTGCGCCTCGCGGGCCACCATGGCGTCCACCACGTTGCAGATGGCCACGGTCTTCGAGCCGAGCGCCTTCATCTCGCGCTGCGCTGCCAGGGTGTCAGCGGTCTCGCCGGATTGCGTAATGAGCAGCCCCAGTACATTGGCGTCGGCGATGGGGTTGCGATAGCGGTACTCGCTGGCGTAGTCCACATCCACCGGCAGACGTGCCAGCCGCTCGATCATGTACTTCCCTGTCAGCGCAGCGTGCCAACTGGTTCCGCAGGCGGCGATGCTCAGGCTGGTCGCGGCAGCCAATTCTTCGTCGCTGATCTTCATCTCGCCCAGGAAGACCTTGCCCGAGTCCAGCGAAACGCGCCCCAGCGTGGTGTCGGTAACGGCGCGCGGCTGCTCCCAAATCTCTTTGAGCATGAAGTGCTTGTAGCCGCCCTTTTCCGCCTGGATCGGATCCCAGAGGATGCGGGTAATGGCGCGCTGAATCGGGTTGCCGTCAAAGTCGGTCAGTTCGACGCCGGCCAGCGTGAGGATGGCCATGTCGCCGTCGGCCAGAAAGTAGATGTTGCGCGTGTGGTGCAGCACGCCGGGCACATCGGAGGCTACAAACGATTCGCCCTCGCCCACGCCGATAATCACCGGCGGACCAAAGCGCGCAACCACAATCTTGTCCGGCTCCAGAGCCGACAGCACGCCCAGCGCAAAGGCTCCTGTGAGCCGCTTGACGGCGCGGCGGACGGCGACTTCCAGCGAAACGGGCACACCGGCGGCGTCGGCTTCCTGCTGAATCTGTTCAATCAGGTGGGCGATGATCTCGGTGTCGGTCTCGGTGACAAATTTGTGGCCCTGAGCGGTGAGTTCACGCTTCAGCTCCAGGTAATTCTCCACAATGCCGTTATGGACCACAACGATGCGGCCCGTGCAATCCCGATGGGGATGGGCGTTCTCTTCGGTGGGGCGGCCGTGTGTGGCCCAGCGGGTGTGGCCGATGCCGAAGGTGCCATCGATGGGATGTTCGCGCAAGACCTCTTCCAGGTTGCACAGCTTGCCCGGAGCGCGGCGCACCTCAAGGGTGGAGCGGGAGGGACTGCCCACGGCGATGCCCGCCGAGTCGTAGCCGCGGTATTCCAGCCGCCGCAGCCCTTCGATAATGACAGGAACCACCTTCTTGGGACCGACATAACCGACAATTCCGCACATAATAAGATTCTAAACGACAATGCGGGAGGCAGGATGAGACGGCGGTAGCGGGTGGGCAGGCCGCGCGCGGCGGCGTTGTCTGTCAAGGGCTGCGCGTGGCGATTTGCTCATAGCGCGGCCTCTTCGGCGTTACCCTCGGTCCGCCGGCCGGAGCACGGGAGCGCTACTCCTCGATGCGGAAGGTGAACTCCTCGATCACCGGGTTGGTCAGCACCTCGCGGGCAATGCGCTCAACCTGGGCGCGCGCGGCCTCGGCCGAGAGCCCCTCCGCGAGCGAAAGCGCGAAATATTTGCCCTGGCGCACTTGGGTTACATCCGCAAATCCGATCTTGCGCAGAGCGTTCTGGATCGTCTGGCCCTGCGGATCCAGGACCGAAGTCTTCGGCGTGACATAAACGTGTGCCTTCATCGTTAACGATTATAGTAGCTCCGGCGCGTCTCTGGGGTGGATGAGCGCGGGACCGCCCATCCGTATAAGCGAACGAGCCAAGTCGCACAGAACCTGTCAAGCCTTCAAAATAGCGATTAGTTGTGGCAAACGAAGGTTCCGGCGCACAGCCGGCGCAACTTCCGGTATAATCCAAGAGACCCGGAGAGATGGCCGAGCGGCTGAAGGCGGCGGTTTGCTAAACCGTTATAGGGGCTAAAACTTCTATCGGGGGTTCGAATCCCCCTCTCTCCGCCAGGAACCCTTCCAGGAACATCCAAAGACATCCAGGATAATGACTCAATCCCCTGAATAATTAGGGGATATCGTATTTTTGCTCCGGCGCGTAAGGGGTGAGCCCTTCCTCTTGCCGCGAATCATGCTCAGATCTGCCGTTTCTCAAACCCATGCACGATTCGCGGCGAATGAATCGAAAGTCACGACCGTCGTCCGGAGATCAGGTTGATGACCAGGACGATGAGCGCTACGACCAGCAGAATGTGGATCAGCCCGCCGGCAATATGGAGGCTGAAACCCAACAGCCAGAGAACGAGAATGATGACAAAGATTGTCCAAAGCATTGTTGCTCCTTTTTTTACGTTGCGGGCGCATGAGAACTGCAATCCATCCCATGCGCCCGCAAGTATTCACAATGATCTGTTATTTAGAGGCAATGGCCTGGGCCTTTGCGTCCCTGACTGCATCGAGGAACCGTACGGCAAAGGCCGGCACGGCTACTTCGCCGCTCAGAATGCGGTGCGTGGAAATGTCGTGGCCGTAAATGGCTTCCGTGGAATCCTCATCGCGGCGAATATCGGCGCCGGTCAGAGTAAGTCCGGCAAAGGCGCCCTTGGCCCGCGAGTAAGTGAGAATCTCGGTATTGAGCTTCCAGTCGGTATCGGCGGAGGCATGGCGTCCCACCGGTCCGGCTGCCGCCGAGGCGTCCCCGCCAAGCTGAAACTGGCTTGACATCAAACGCTGCATGCCCTTGTCACCCTGGATAACCATGACCAGATCCACGCCTTCAATGCCGATCTGCAATCCCCAGCTTCCGCCGGTAATAGTAAAGAACGCCGGCGCGCTCCAGCCGTTTGCGGTACGGCAGGTGGCAACGCCTCTGCCATTTTCCGCGCCAAAGACAAAGCCGCCCTTGATCATGTGCGGCACGATTGCTACGCACTGCGCGTGTTCCAGAACTTCTTCCGGTATGCCCCTATCCGGCGCTGCCATGATCTCGTGCAGTACCGCGCCGGCATGATCCAGCCGGTCGACCGTTGCTTCGCGATTACTTCCCGCCCAGCCGATACTCGTCAAGCTGAGAACTGCCACCAACGTCACAAACTTCTTCATGCATCTCACCTTTTTTCTACCCATGCGCAGCGTCACTTGCTGTACGCGCATCTGAGGCGCACAAGGTATCTCCAACTTTAGAATCATGACATGATGCCGTCTGAGCAAGAACGCTCAGGGCGCAATCCG
>PMTP01000164.1 GCA_003167305.1 Acidobacteriaceae bacterium | reverse complement strand
CAACTCAAAGCGGCAGATTCCCCCAAAGGAAGGCCGGTTTGGCGGCAGGTGTGACGGTCACGCTGTTGCGGAAGGCGCTCTTTGTGCGGAGCATCACTTCATGACCGGAAGATTACGTTTTCGTCATCTTTGTTGCGGTGATGCACGTCACATGCGATGGAGAGATCGATTGTACCCTTGGATTTCCTGCTCCAAAGTGATGTGGATTCCCCATTGCACTTATTTTTTCCTGCACAGCCTGGGAAAATTGAAGCCATCGTCGAATGCACTGTCTCTCACCGGAACCGGCGACAGCGGAATGGTGGAGGTGCTACCTCCGGAAGAACAACAGGATTCCGGCGTTGCGGCTGTGCAAAACTGAACACTTTAAGCTTTGCAGGGTGATTTTCGGCAAATCTGGAAGTTCTTCCGGCTTTCACCATCACTGTTTCACTTTGCCGCGAAACTGGCGGCATGATCAGTAATGAAACAGAGAATGCTGCGCGGATTGAATTTACTTGCCGGGTGGAATCCTCCGCATTGCCGGAGTCCTGCATAGACGTGAGGCCCATCACATCCATAACGCAGGCGGCTCCGGCAGACTCAATTCAGGCAAGTGTCTCGCCCCTGGAGGCACAGAGCGTTTTCACTTCGGACCGGCCCATGCGGCAAAGTGCAGGGTTGAGTCAAAGGCCGCAGTGGAGGCATGGAACCAGTGGCGGGCGGTGCACGACCATGGCGCACTCAGAGAACCCGGCAGGAGCGCAAGCGCGACAGAAGCACATCGCCCGGCAGATTCCGGTGGGATGCGCCGTCTGCGGCAATCGCCGCCCCGGCTGGTTCTGCTCCCTGGGCAGCGCCGTACTGGCCGATCTGGAACTAGTCACCAGCACCATCTCGCTGCCCGCGCAGGCTCCGCTCTTCACCCAGGGCGAGGATGCGAGCTGCCTTTATCTAATCTGCGGCGGCTATCTCAAGCTCACCGCGGGCCAGCACAAGGACCGGCAGATGATCGTCCGGGTGGCTGGACCGGGCTCCATGCTGGGCCTCTACGCGGTTCTCTCCCACGGCGTCTACGAGGTTTCGGCCGAAACGCTGACCGCCGCCCAGCTCCGCCCGGTGGAGCGCGAACGCTTCCAAACCTTCCTGCGCAGCCACAAGGAGGCGCAGATGCGCGCCGTCCAGTGCATCTGCCAGGAGTACCGCTTCGCCTTGCAGGATGCCTGCCGCATCGCCCTCTCCGAGACCGTCGCCGCCCGCCTGGGACGCCTGCTGCTGGAGCTGGCCCACCAGATCGGCGAACACCTGAATGGGGGCGGATACCGCTTCCCGCTGCTGCTCACTCACGAAGAGATGGCCTCCATGGCCTGCACCACCCGCGAAACCGTCACCCGTACCTTGGGCCAGTTCCGCAAGGACGGCTGGATCTCCATCGAAGATTCCCTGGTTACGCTTCACGAGCCGGAACGGCTGCAAACGCTGACTTAAAGCCCGTGCGCCCTTTTTCTTCACGCTCTCCATGGCCTGGCTACCGAGTCCAAGAGCTATCATCCTAGTAGTGGGTAGTGGACAGGATCAGTTCCGGGGCCGGAACAATCTTGAAACTGTACATTGACCACTGTTGAGGCTGGAGTTCATGGCATATATGACCCGTCTTATGGCTGTTGTTTCTGTTTTCCTGCTCTCAGGCTGCCTTGTAGTGGCGCAGAATCTCTCCCCGGCGCCGGTTCCAGCCGCTGCCCAGCCCGCCGTTACCTCGGCGGAAAGCCCGGCGATACAAGAGTTCCAGAAGATCGAAGACGCCTGGGACGACGCCATCAATCAGCGCGACCAGTACGCCCTGGAACTGGTGCTCTCTCCCTTGTTCATGGATGTTTCCGCCTCGGGCGACTTCACCACGCGCAACCAGCAACTGGCCCTGCTGATCACCGGCGAGGACAAGACCCTCCATCTGGAGCAGAGGGTAATCACCGTGCGCATGCTGGGTGACATTGCAGTGGCCAATGGAACCTATGCGCTGCGCCGCAAGGCCGGCTCCGCCCAGGTGGACGAAAAGGGTGTCTTCACCCACGTCTTCGAGCGCTCCCGCGGCGGCTGGCTGTGCATCAACTCCCAGCGCACCAAGCTCCCCGAGGACACCAACGCAAAGGCCAAAAAGTCGACCAACTCCGAAACGCCCTTCCACATCCCGATCCCACTCTTCGGCAAGAACGAGAAGGACAAGTAGGTAGCATGGTGAATGCGCAAGGGTGGCGTTCCATCTGTTTGGTGACCCATCCGGTAGAGGCATGGCTGGTCTTTGGTGATTATCTGCGCGTGCCCAAACCTGAGGCGCTGCTCAAAAGAGGAATGCGCTGGACACCCTTCAGCTCCGTGACTAGCTGGTATTTATGGCGGACCTGCGATCTGGCTAAGGACACAGCCTCTGCCAGCCGATAAAGTCTACAATGGGTCCAACGGTTCGGCACACCGGCAGGGGTTCTCATGGCGGCAAGTACACGGTTTATCTGCATTCACGGTCACTTTTATCAGCCGCCACGTGAGAATCCATGGCTGGAGACGGTCGAGACACAGGATACGGCCGCTCCCTATCACGACTGGAACGAGCGCATTTGCGCGGAGTGCTACTCGACCAACGGCGCAGCCCGCATCGTCAATAACAAGAACAAGATCACGCGCATCGTAAACAACTACGCACGCATCAGCTTCAACTTCGGCCCCACGCTATTGAGCTGGCTTATGGAGAATGCGCCGCGCACCTACCGCATGATTCTGGACGGCGAGCAGCGCAGCCGCAAGAGCTACCGCGGCCACAGTTCGGCCATGGCGCAGGTCTACAACCACATCATTCTGCCGCTGGCCAGCCGCCGCGACCGCATCACGCAGATTCGCTGGGGCATCGCCGACTACCAGCACCACTACGGCATCCTGCCAGAGGGCATGTGGCTGGCCGAGACCGCGGCCGACAACGAATCGCTGGAGCTGCTGGCCCAGCACGGCATCAAGTTCACGGTGCTGGCGCCGCACCAGTGCAAGCGCATCCGGAGCTTGAAAGACGGCGGGGGCTGGACCGAGACTCCCAACGCCAGCGTGGACACCACCCACCCCTATCTCGTCCGCTTCGCCTCCGGCATCTCGATCGCCGTCTTTTTCTACGACGGCCCCGCCTCGCGAGCCATCGCTTTCGAGGGGCTGTTGAACTCCGGCGAGAGCCTTGCCGCGCGGCTCAAGGGCGGCTTCAAAGACAACGCGCAGCCGCAACTGGTCCATGTGGCGACGGATGGGGAATCCTACGGCCACCACCACAAGTACGGCGAAATGGCGCTGGCCTATGCGCTGCGGCTGCTGGAAGTGGACCCGACGGTCACGCTGACCAACTACGGCTGTTTTCTGGAGCGGTTTCCCCCTGAATACGAAACCGAGATCGTTGAAAACACCTCCTGGAGCTGCGTGCATGGCATCGAGCGCTGGCGCTCCAACTGCGGCTGCAACGGCGGCAAGCCGGGATGCAACCAGGCGTGGCGCGCACCGCTCCGCCAGGCCATGAATGAACTGCGCGACGCGCTCGTCTCGCTAACCGAAGGGGAGGGCGCCAGGCTCTTCAAAGACGTTTGGGCCGCCCGCGACGGATACATCGAGGCCATGCTCGACCACAGCCCGCAGACGGTAGAGCAATTCTTCCGCAAGCACCAGCTCCGCGTCCTCACGGTGCCGGAGCGCGTGCGCGGGCTGGAATTGATGGAGATGCAACGCCACGCCCAGCTCATGTTCACCAGTTGTGGATGGTTCTTCGATGACATCTCAGGCATTGAGACCGTGCAGATCATCACCTATGCCGCGCGGGTGCTACAACTGGCCCGGGAGGTCTTTGGCGAACTGGCCGAGCCGCTGGAACCGGCGTTTCTAGCCCGCATGGCCGACGCCCGCTCGAACGTGGCCACGGCCGGCGACGGCGCCAAAATC
>PMTP01000140.1 GCA_003167305.1 Acidobacteriaceae bacterium | reverse complement strand
TGATCCTCCAATGGATAGGCATGAGGGGCTGACGCGGGTTCGTGGTCTCCCACCCTTTCTGCAGAAAGAAGCGGAAAGGATGGGGTACGGAGGGTTTGGTCTTGGTCAGAATATTTCCAGTTCTCAGAAGCGAGACCTTGGCCACCCGCGGCAAACTGGGCGGCAAGCGCCGGATCCACGGGGCGGCGATAGAACTCGGTGAGGCCCAAATCGCGGTAGAAGCGGACGCGGGTCAGCAAGGCTTCGCGGGTTGTGGGATCGAGCGATTGCGCCAACGGACCTTACTCCACTATCAGTTGCCGGCGGGCGGCGGCGGGCGGAAGGGTCTCGCTGGGCACGCGGTCCTGACTCGACTTTACGTTTTGCCGATTCTTCTGTTCCTGGTTCTTGCCCTCGTCAAATTCAAGCAGCATCGAGCTGGGGCGACGGAGGGTGAGGATTTCGTCGAGGATGCAGTCGGCGAGGTTGCGTTTGGGCATCCGCGGCAGCTCGATGGCGGTCGAAAGAGTGAGGAATGTGGCCTCGTTGGAGTCCATGTCGAAGCCCGATCCTTCGCCGCTCACGTCGTTGACGACGATGGCGTCGGCGCCCTTGGCGAGGAGCTTGGCGCGGCCGTTTTCCATGCGGTTTTCAGTCTCGGCGGCAAAACCGACGATGAGCTGGCCTGGACGGCGGAGGCGAACGACCTCGGCCAATATATCCTCAGTCGGCGCGAACTCCAGCGTGAGTGGCCCCGTGCGCTTGATCTTCTGCTCGAAGACGGTGACCGGGCGGTAGTCGGCGACGGCGGCGGCCTTGATGACCAGCGTGGCCTCGGTCATGCGCGCCAGCACCGCCTGGCGCATCTCGGCGGCGGTGGTGATTCTGATCAACTCGCAATGCGNNTAGCCCATCTTGCCGCTGGAACGGTTGCCGATGAAGCGTACCGGGTCGAGGGCCTCGCGCGTGCCTCCCGCAGTGACCAGCACGACTTCGCCGGCCAGATCGTGACAGCGGCCCAGGGCGCAGAGTACGGCTTCGGCAATGGCGGCAGGCTCGGCCATGCGTCCCGCGCCCACCATGCCGCAGGCTAGCTCGCCCGTGCCCGGCTCGATGACGCGCACGCCGCGCAGACGGAGGGTTTCGAGATTCGCTTGCGTGGCGGGATGCTCCCACATATTCACATTCATCGCGGGCGCCACGAAGACCGGCGCGGTGGTGGCCAGATAGAGGGTGGTCAGAAAATCGTCGGCGATGCCGTGCGCAAATTTGGCCAGAATGTTTGCCGTGGCCGGGGCGACAATCAGCGCGTCGGCCCACTGCGCCTCGCCGATGTGTTCAATCGACGAATCGTAGGTGCTACTTGCGGTCCCGTTATCGTCCCACAGGCTGGTGATGACCTTGTGGTCGGTGAGCGCGGCAAAGGTGAGCGGCTGCACAAACTTACCGGCCGCCTCGGTCATGACGACGTGGACTTCGATGGCCTGCCGTTGCAGCACGCGCACCAGTTCAGCCGCCTTGTACGCGGCGATTCCGCCGGAGACTCCGACCGTGACTCTCATGGCTTGATTGTAGCTGGTTTCGCGCGGAAAAAATCGAGGACGGTAACGGAGCACATACAACCGCAGGTCCACTTTGACTACGCTGCGCTCTGCTCTGGGTGACAGAGGCACGAAAAAAACCAAAGCTAGTGCTTAGACCGAATGATTTGGTAATTGCTCCCAGACAGGCGCGGACGAGGACGTCCACGCTACAGCCGGCCGGGAGGCCGGCGCTACATTCTGGCCATTACCAATTCTTGCGGTCACAGTACTAGCTCAGCAGAATCGGAACGGCCGGGCCTTCGATCAGCGGCTTGACGATCGGGGCTTCGATTTTCTCGTAAGAGATTTTGCCGGCGGTAATCTCTTCCTGGGCGATGCGGCAGGGCTTGGTGGACTGCGTGGAGATCAGGGCGCGGGAGCCGCTCTGCAACTGGCGAGCGCGGCGGGCAGCCACCATCACCTTGCGGTAGTTCGAGTCGAAGCCGGTTTCAATCGTCATCGGAATCCTCCTCAAAAGGCAGTTCCTGCTGGCCGGGGTAGCCAATGCGAAAGGCCTCCAGCACAGGTCCGAGCCGTTCCTGCGAGTTGGCTAGCAGACAAGTCGCCGCCACCTCCAACACCCGGTCCGCGCGGAAAGCGATTGGCTCGTCGTTGCGATAGAAGCGCTCGGTCAGCACTATGGCTTCCAGTTGCGCCACCGCCCGGTCCAGAATGTCGTTAACCAGAATATAGCCGTATTCGCGATAATTCTCAATCTCCTTGCGCGCCGCGTTCAGCCTCCGCATGACCTCTGCCCCGTCCTGGACGCCCTCGGCGCGGCTGCGATTGCGCAATCGGGTGCGTAGAACCTGGGGGTTGGGCGGCATCACAAAGATGCTCACCGCCTCCGGCATTTTAGCGCGCACCTGCGCCGCGCCCTGTACGTCGATGTCCAGCATCAGGTCGTGGCCCTCGTCGCGGGCCTGTTCCAGCGACGAGCGCGCCGTGCCGTAGTAGTTGCCGAAGACCTCGGCGTGCTCCAGAAATTCTCCTGCAGCGAGCATCCGCTCGAACTCCTCGCGGGTGGTGAAGTTGTATTCGCGCCCGTGCTGCTCAGAGCCGCGCGGCGGACGCGTCGTCCAGGAGACGGAAAACTCGATCCCAGTCAACTGCTTGCGCACCTCATTGACCAGCGTGCTCTTGCCCGAGCCGGAGGGCGCCGAAATGATGAAGAGAATGCCTGCCATACTGCAATTATCCTCTCAGAACCCGTCCGTCAAGCTTCCGAGACTGAACTTCAGTGTCCTTTTCCAGTACAAACTTCGTACATAGATCACTGAGCTTAACGCCCATTTGTTCGAACTGATCTTCGTCCAGATCTATCGCTATAGATTGACCTTCCAACACAGAGTCCGTAATCGCCTTCGCGTGGGAGAGCGAATATCCGAGATCCACTTGTAATAACTTTGTGAGGCCGATTTTGTTAAATCCTGGGTTCCAACCAGACAGAATCAACTTACTCATCAATCTACCCCCCTCTGCATAGCAACCTAAAAATTGCTTCGGTCTCATTGCGGTGATTCTATTCCAAATTCTGAATCTGTTCGCGGGCCTTTTCGATCTCCGACTTCATGGCCAGCCCTAGTTCGGTAATGCGAGTTCCCTTCCCTCCCGCGCCGCCGGTCTTTGAGAGCAGCGTGTTGGCCTCGCGATTCATCTCTTGAAGCAGGAAGTCGAGCTTCTTGCCGACTTCGCCGCCGCCGGCGAGCAGCTCGCGGAAGTGGCCGATGTGCGTCGCCATGCGCTCCAACTCCTCGGCAATGTCACTGCGCTCGACCATCACGGCAACTTCCTCAAGCAGCCGCTGGCGGTTGAACTCCGGGCCGGTGGCCGCCAGCAGCCGCTCGGTGAGCCGGTCCTGATAGCGCTGTTCGACTTCAGGACGCATCGCCGCGACGCCCTCGGTGACCTCGGCCAGGCGGTCCAGCGTGCCGTGCAGAATCGCCTCCAGCGCTTCGCCCTCGCGCGCCCGCATCGTCTTCAACTCTTCCAGCAGCGGAGCAATCTCCCGCCGCACGCTTTCGTTCAGCGCGGCCAGGTCTTCGTCGCCGTTGGAGCGGTTGTCGCTTTGCAGCGCTCCGGGCAGACGCAGAATGGCGTTCAGATCCGGCTCGCCCGTCAGGCCATACCCTACACTCGCGGCGGCGAAGGCCGTCAGATAGCCCTCAATCAACTCGCGATTGTAGCCGGATGTTTGCTGGCTGCCGCGATCGATGGAGAGCGTGAGATCAACGTGGCCGCGGATCAGGTTGTCCTTGATCGCCTTGCGCAGCTCCATCTCCAGCGCGTCCAGGCCCGAAGGCAGGCGCAACTGCACGTCGAGAAAGCGGTGATTCACGCTCTTGACGCTGAGCGTGTAGCTGAGTTGATCGTTCACGCGGACTTGAGCGCGCGCAAACCCGGTCATCGAATAAATCGGCATTTTCTTCCTCAAACTACGGTTGTATGTTCCTGGTCCCAGCAGATGGAAGGGTACGGGCTAAAGTCCGTAGCCTTCACCTAAAATCCATCTCTGTTTTCGAGTCCTTGTTCCCCGTTCTCTAGTTCCCAATCCCTGGTCCCTGATCCCTGCCCATCCTGCGCGTCGATAAATTGCAGTTGATAGAGCCGCTGATATGTGGACGAAGTGGTCAGCAGCTCTTCATGCGGGCCGATGGCGGTGATGCGGCCATCTTCCAAAACGGCGATGCGGTTGGCGCGGCGAATGGTGCTCAGACGATGGGCGATGACCAGCGCGGTGCGGCCCTGCATCAGATTCGCCAGCGCCGTCTGCACCAGCGATTCACTCTCCGCGTCGAGTGACGAAGTAGCCTCGTCCAAAATCAGCACCGGCGCATTCTTCAAGATAGCGCGTGCAATGGCCAGCCGCTGGCGTTCGCCGCCACTGAGCCGGAAGCCTTTTTCGCCGATCACCGTATCGTAGCCCTGCGGCATATTAAGAATGAAGTCGTGGGCCAGGGCGTTGCGCGCGGCCTCTTCCACATGGTCGAGGTGAATCTCCGGCTGGCCGTAGGCGATGTTGTCGCGCACCGTGTCGTTGAAGAGAATCGTCTCTTGCGTGACCTGGGCGACCTGGCGGCGCAGCGAACCCAGCGTGAGGTCGCGCAGGTCGCGGCCGTCGATGAGAATACGGCCGCTGGTCACGTCGAAGAAGCGCGGAATCAGGTTGGCCAGCGTGGTCTTGCCTGCGCCGCTGGGGCCGACCAGCGCCAGCACCTCGCCGGTGCGCAACTCAAGATCGACGTTGTGCAAAATCTGGTGTTCGCCTTCTTCTGTCGAGTAAGAGAAGCCCACATTCTCAAAGCGAACGGACTCTCGAAAGGGATGCATTGCAGTGGCGTGCGGCCGCTCCTTCACGTCGTCCTCCGCGTCGAAGAAGCCGAAGATCGAAATGGAAGCGCCCATCGCCTGCTGGAAGCTGTTGTAGAAAAATGCGAATTTGCGCACCGGATCGTAGAGCTTGAAGAGCAAAATGATGAAAGCGCCGAAGAGCCCCATAGTCATGCGCCCGTGAAGGATTTCATTGCGCCCTACCAATAGCATCACCGCAATGGCGATGGCTCCGATGGAGTCCATCAACGGCGAACTGATGGACTGAATGCGGACGCTGCGCAAGTTGGCGCGGAAGAGGCGCGAGGCGGCTTTTTTGAAGCGCAAAACCTCCCACCGTTCGGTGTTAAAGGCCTTCACGATGCGGTTGCCGGTCACCGTCTCATGCAGAATGTTCTGGATTTCAGCCAGCTTGTCCTGCCCGGTGCGCGTGCGCACGCGAACCGCGCTTCCAATCTTGCGCGCGGAAGTAGCCACAACGGGAACAAAAAGCAAGAGCGCCCAACTCAGGTGTCCGCCCAGGCGAATGACAAAGGCCAGGCCGATAACGAAGGTAAAGAACTGCTGTAGAAAATCGCTGATGACCGAACTGAGCGCAACTTGCACGCGGTCCACATCGTTGATGAGCGTGGATAGGATCGTCCCCGTAGCGTGCTTGTGAAAAAAACTAGCCGATCGCCGCAGCGTGGCTTCGTAGAGATGATTGCGCAGGTCGGTGATGGTGCCGAAGCCGGCATAATTCACCAGGTAGGTACCCGTGTAGTCGCACAATCCCTTGAGCACAGTGGATACGATCAGCGCGAAGGCCACAACGTCCCAGGCGTTGTGGATGTGCATGAAATGGGGAATCACTAGGCGTAGGTCGAAGTGCAAGCGGGAACTGGCGACGCCCAGGGTGATGGGGCCTTCGGGCGCATCAGGCCTCAGAACCTGGTCGAAGATAGGCTGGAAGAGGAGAACGCGGAAGGTGTCAAGCAGGCCCACCAAGGCCAGCAGCAGCACTCCCGGCAGCCATTGGAACCAGTAGGGAAGCCCATAGCGCAGAAGGCGCAGAAATCTTTTCATGCCGGTCTGACCGCCTGAAGGACGCAAGAGTCCATCCCTGGATTATATCCGGCGAGCGGCTTTGACCGGCCCGCCGGTCAGGGCTTTCGCTTGGTGATTTGGTGGTTGCTCCGGAAAAGGTGCGGGCGAGGACGCCCGCACGACAGCCGATCTGGAGATCGGCGCTACAGAAGTCTCCGCACTCCGAAGATTTAGAATGGAGAGAGTCAAAAATCGTCATGCGCCGGCTTGCCGGCCGGAAGGCACGCGTCATTCCTATGCATCGCTGGTCAAAACTCTTTATTCCCACCCTTCGCGAGGCCCCGGCAGACGCCGAAGTGGCCAGCCACCGATTCCTCATTCGCTCCGGCTACATTCGCCAACTGGGCGCGGGCATCTACAACTATCTCTTTCTCGGCCAGCGCGCGATCAATAAGATCATCGGCATTGTGCGAGAAGAGATGGACCAGATCGGCCAGGAGTTTTATCTGCCCGCGCTGCTGCCCAAGGAACCGTGGGAGCAGAGCGGCCGCTGGACCGGCATGGGCGACAATATGTTCCGCCTCAAGGACCGCAAGGGCGCGGAGCTTTGCCTGGGCATGACCCACGAAGAGGTCATGACCACCATCGCGCGGGGCGAACTGCGCAGCTACAAGCAGTTGCCGCAGATCTGGTACCAGATACAGGCCAAGTTCCGCGATGAGCCGCGCCCCAAATCGGGCCTCCTGCGCGTGCGCCAGTTCACGATGAAGGACGCCTACTCCTTCGACATCGACAAAGCCGGCCTGGACAAGAGCTTCGAGCTGCACGACGCCGTCTACCGCAAAATCTTCACCCGCTGCGGATTGAAGTTTGTCGCCGTCGAAGCCGATTCAGGCTCGATGGGCGGCTCGCAGTCGCAGGAGTTCATGGTCTACACCGACGCCGGCGAAGACCTGATTGCAAGCTGCACGGTCTGCGGCTACGCTGCGAATACCGAGAAGGCAACTTCGCGCCTTGAACCGGTCGCCGAGATGGAGCCGACCGGCAACGGTACGCCGGAGCTGGTCTTCACGCCGGGCTGCGGAGCGATTGCCGATGTGGCCGCTTTTTTCAAGATTTCCGCGGCCTCCGACATCAAGTGCGTGGCCTACATGGCGCTCAAGCACGGCGTTGCGGGAAAGTTAGATTCATGGCATGGCGTCGCTGCCTTCCTGCGCGGCGACCATCAGGTGAACGAAACCAAATTGCTGGGCGCAATCGGCGCGGCGGATTTTCGAACGATGCAGGCTGAAGAGCTACAGCAGTACTTCAACGGTCCCGCGGGCTTTCTCGGACCTGTTGGAGTTACACCCGGCGCCAAGCCGCTCGACAACGGTCTCACAGTGATCGTAGATAGCTCCCTTGAAGGCCGCAAGAACATGGTCTGTGGCGCCAATAAGCTCGACTATCACCTGCGCAACGTCACCCCAGGCCGCGATTTCTCATGGACGCTGATGGCCGATATCCGCAGCGTGAACGAGGGCGAGAATTGTCCACAACCCGCCTGCAACGGCCAGTTGCTCGTCGGCAAGGCAGTCGAGATCGGCCACATCTTCATGCTGGGCTACAAATACTCCGAGTCGATGGGCGCGCGCGTGCTCGACGTGAACGGCAAAGAAGTGACGCCGATCATGGGCAGCTACGGCATCGGCATCGAGCGCATTTTGACCGCGGCCGTCGAGCAATCCAACGACAAAAACGGCTTCTGGCTCCCGGCTTCGATTGCGCCCTTTACGGTCGTCGTCACGGTGACCAACATGACCGATGCGCTGCTCAAAGAGACCGGAGAAACGCTGGCCGCGGAGCTGGAAGCGGCGGGCCTGGATGTACTGCTGGATGACAGAGACGAGCGAGCCGGCGTCAAATTCAAGGACGCGGATCTGGTGGGCATTCCGTACCGCATCAACGTCGGCAAGAAGACCGCCGAAGGCAAAGTCGAATTGCAAACTCGTGCGACCTCAACCAGCGTCGATGCACCGTTGAGCGAAGTAGTGGCGCTGGTGAAAAAGCGCGTCGAGGAAGACGCGCTGCTTTTGGCGGTCGGAGAGTAAAAGCAGCTTTTAGCTATTAGCTGTTAGCTTGTCCATGGCAGAAAACTGTGCATGAAAGCAAAGAAGTTGTTGTGTTGAAGAACAAAGCTAAAGGCTAATAGCTAAAAGCTAGAAGCTGAGTTGCAAGGAGCGGCGATGGCGTTGAAGATTCGGTTTCTCATGCCCACAGGAAATCATCCCTGGGCGTCGCTTGCGCTGCGCGTGGGTCTGCTGACGTTTGTGGCCGCTGATCTGCTGTTTCTGGCTGTCTTTGGCTATTTCTACGTCACCTATGAGCGCATCCTGGACGAACGGCTCAAGCAGCCCGTCTTCGCCAACACCGCCAAGATCTTTGCCGCACCGCGCGAGGTGCGTCCGGGGCAAAAACTCATTGTCCGCCTCATCGCCGAGGAACTGCGCCAAGCCGGCTACTCGGCCGACGGCGCCTCGCAGACCTCCGAATTGGGCACCTACAAACAGGGCGTGCAGACCATCACCGTGCGCCCCGGTCCGCAGTCCTTTCACGCACAGGACAGCGCCGTAATCCGCATCAGCGCGGGCCAGGTTGCCTCGATCTCCGACAACCACGGCCAGGCGCTATCGAGTTATGAGCTGGAGCCGCTGCTGATTACCGGACTCAGCGACGACGCCAACCGCACCAAGCGCCGCCTGCTTGCCTACAACGAGATTCCGCAGAATGTGGTGAATGCCGTTCTGGCCATCGAAGACCGTCGCTTCTTCGAACACAGCGGCGTCAACTTCCTCAGCATGGCCGGTTGGGCATGGCACGACCTGATCAGAGACCGCAAACATCGTGGCGGAGCCTCTACCCTTACCATGCAACTGGCGAAGCTGCTCTTCCTCTCTGACAACGGAACCTTCAAATACAAGTTCATCCAGATCACTGTCGCCTTTCAGCTCGAGCATCGCTACAACAAGCAGCAGATCTTCGAGATGTACGCCAACCGGATTCCCCTCGGCCAGCGCGGCAGCTTCTCCATCGACGGCTTCGGCGAGGCCTCTCAGGTCTACTTCGGCAAGGACGTGAGCAAGCTCGATCTGGCCGAGTGCGCCTTCCTTACCGGCATCATTCAGCGCCCCAGCTACTTCAATCCCTTCCACCATCCCGAACGCACCATCGAGCGCCGCAACCTGGTGCTCGACTCGATGGTCGAGACGGGAGCGATCACCAAGGACCAGGCTGAATCAGCCAAGGCCGAGCCGCTTAAGCTGACCGAGCAGAGCGTGGACGCCAACGAGGCCCCCTACTTCGTGGACCTGGTTCATGATCAGTTAGTGCAGAAGCTGGGTGATCGCGATTTCAATCATGAAGGCCTGCGCATCTACACCTCGCTCGATCCCGACCTGCAACGGGTAGCGACGGAGGCGGTCGAATCCACCATTCACGTCGTCGATGAGCAGGTGGACAGGCTGCACGCGCGCCAGAAGAAACGGGGCGAAGCCTACAACTATCCGCAGGTGGCACTGATAGCGCTGAATCCGCATACCGGCCAGGTACTGGCGCTGGTGGGCGGGCGCAGCTACGGCAACTCGCAGTTGAATCACGCCATGGCCAAGCGGCCCACCGGATCGATCTTCAAACCCTTCGTCTATGCCTCGGCCTTTACGACGGCCGCCGAAGGCACCATGCTGCCCGGACAGAACAAGCTCTTCTCGCCGCTGACCATGTTGAAGGACGAGCAGACCACCTACGGCGAAGGCACGCCCTACGCCTACACGCCGAAGAACTTCGATGGCGAGTATCACGAACAGGTAACCGCCCGCTACGCGCTGATGCGCTCGCTGAACAATGCCACCATCAGCCTGGCCTCGATGGTGGGCTTTGACCGCGTGGCCGCGCTGGCTCGCGACGCAGGCGTCAAGAGCGCGCGCGGAACGCCCTCGATGGCCATTGGCTCCTATGACGCCACGCCGCTAGATATGGCCGGCGCTTACACTATCTTCGCCAACGGCGGCCTTCGCCTGGACCCCTGGATGCTGGCCAGCGTGCGCTCCCCCAACGGCGATGTCATCTCCGATTACTCGCCTGACTCCAAGCAGATTCTCGACCCGCGCGTGGCCTATCTTACCGTCAGCCTGATGCAGAACGTGCTTCATTCCGACGTGACAGGCTCCGGAACCGGCGCCGGGGTGCGCAACATGGGATTCACCGCTCCCGCCGCGGGCAAGACCGGCACCGACCACGATGCATGGTTTGCCGGCTTCACCAGCAATCTGCTCTGCATAGTCTGGGTAGGCAACGACGACTATACCGATATCAAGCTCGAAGGCGCACACGCCGCCGCGCCCATCTGGGCAGCATTTATGAAGCGCGCCGTCCAACTGCCGCAGTACTCCGACACCAACAACTTCACCGCGCCCGAGGGCGTGGAGATTGTCTCGATCGACAGCGTCAGCAACCTACTCAGCGACGCCTCCTGCCCGGCGAGCTTCGATGCGGCCTTCCTCGCCGGCACCGCGCCCACCGAGACCTGCGACCACCCCGCCGAGCATCGCAACTTGCTGCAAAAAATATTCGGGCTGGGCAAGAGCGGGAACTGACAATTCGGCTTCAACAGATCGCGCCCCCTCATATCTATCATCCTATCCAGAGCGCAGCGGAGTCGAAGGACCTGTTGTTGTTCTTTTCTCGGCCGGCGCATAGCTACGTGCCCATTCTTTTCGCGTTCTTTGCGAAAAGGGTGGGAAACCAGCACATTCGTCCAGCATCATCCCAAGACACATACAAAACCCTAAAAATGTTCTATAGTTCCCTTGCCATGAAAAACAGCATCCTCACCATCCTTCCGATCCTGCTGGCGCTTGCCTGCCTGCTTCTGTTCGTCCCCACCGCCCCGGCGCAAGCGCCTACCGCCAAGCCCACCGTCGCCGACGCTCTGGCCTTCATCGCCTGCGCGGAGACGGAGCTGGCCGTAATGAGCGTCGAAATCAACCGCTCCGCATGGGTTCAGGAGACCAATATCACCGATGACACCATTGCGCTGAATGCCGCCGCCAACGACCGGATGATCGCCCGGCAGACGGCGCTGATCAACGAGGCGCGCAAATTCGACAGCCTTCCGCTGCCGCCCGATGCGGCGCGCAAGCTGCTGCTGCTCAAACTGGGCATTGGTCTGCCCGCGCCGCAAGACCCAGCGCTGCGCGCTGAAACCACCCAAAAGGCCGCCGAGTTGGATGCCGCCTATGGCTGCGGAAAGTACTGCCCTGACGCG
>PMTP01000207.1 GCA_003167305.1 Acidobacteriaceae bacterium | reverse complement strand
AACTCGCTGCTGCTGGCCAACGTGATGGCTGAGGAGGGCAAGACGCTGGGTCAGCTTGTCGCCGATCTGCAAGAGGAGTACGGCGAGCACCAGTACGGCCGCATCGATCTGGACCTCTCCGATGAAATCAAGAACGGCGTCATCGCCCGCGCTCTCGCCCTCCAGCCCGGCGATCCGGTCTTTGCCGGAATGCCGATTTATTGCCAGGAGACGCTGGACGGCATCAAGTTCTACCTGGACAACCCGGAAGCCACGACCAAGCCGAAGGCCGCCGAAACCTGGCTGCTGCTGCGCGCCAGCGGCACCGAGCCGCTGCTGCGGATTTATACCGAGTCGTGCTCGAAAGAGTCGGTGGCCAAGCTGCTGGAGTCGGCGCGGGAATTTGCGTTGGGCGGGTAGCTATCTCTCCTGTTGACCGTTCATTTGGCTAGTTCGAAGTAGCCATTTGGCTAAATTGAAATGGCCAATTGGCAATCCCAGCTAAATGCATTATGCGATCACCGCAACCTTGGCCCGCTTGCCTAGGCGAACCACGATTCGCGCTGGCAGAGAGGCGACAGAGAAAAGAGCGCTCACGGCGCTTTCGCCATCCAGCTTGACGGCCTTCTCGGCGATCTTGCGGCTGGCCTCGGCGTTGCTGGCTGCGAGGCCGAGCGCAACCAGCAGCTTGGGCAGACGAATCTGATTCGACTCTTGGCCGGCAATGTCGGCAAAAGAGATCAAAACCTCTTCGAGATCCTCTGCGGTCTCTTTCTGCTGGAACATCTTTGCCCAGTTTTCGTCGGCGATTTGGGCCGCGGCCTCGCCGTGGAAGTCCGCGGTGATGGTGCGAGCCAGGCGCTTCTTCACTTCCATCGGATGCAGCACGCCGACCACGACTTCCTCGCGCAGCGTGTCGATTTCGCTCTGGCGAAGGTCGGTGAGCAGGAGCCAGTACTTCCACATCAGCTCGTCGGAGATGGACATGAGCTTGCCGTACATCTCGGCGGGCGGCTCGTTGATGCCGATGGCGTTGCCCAGCGACTTGGACATTTTCTCGCCGCCATTGAGGCCTTCGAGAATCGGCGTCATCAGCACGATCTGCGGCTTCTGCCCGTAGTGGCGCTGCAACTCGCGGCCGCAGAGCAGGTTGAACTTCTGGTCGGTGCCCCCCAGCTCGACGTCGCACTCCAGGGCCACCGAGTCGTAGCCCTGCATGACGGGATAAAGGAACTCGTGCAGGCTGATCGGCTGCTCGGCCTGGTAGCGCTTGTGGAAGTCGTCGCGCTCCAGCATCTGGCTGACGGTGAAGCGCGCGGCCAGGCGGATGGTCTGCTCATAGTCGAGCTTGCCCAGCCACTCGCTGTTGTAGCGCACCTCGGTCAGCTTCTCGTCCAGGATTTTGAAGACCTGCTGTTTGTATGTGACTGCATTCTCGTCAATTTGAGAGCGCGTAAGCGCCTTGCGGGTGACGTTGCGGCCCGTGGGGTCGCCGATCAGCGAGGTGAAGTCGCCGATTAAAAAAATCACGGTGTGGCCGAGCTGCTGNNGCGGTGGGGTCGAAGCCGGCCTTGACGCGCAGCGGGCGTCCGGTCTTGCGGCTCTCTTCAAGGCGCTCACGCAGGTCGGCGACGCGGATAATCTCCGCCGCGCCCTTCTGGAGCAGGTCCATCTGTTCGTCTACTGGCAGGAAGTCGGTCATGTTGTCTTTCAGTATAAAGTCTATGGGGTGTAGGGAACGGGCTTTAGACCCCAATGGAAAGCTCGAAAAAGGTCAGCATTCGGTTATAAAACAGCTTCTAGAGGTTTGTGCTCAGGGTCTCTTGGTTTTCTTAGAATTACTACGTAAGGGATGTACGGGTTCGATTCGCCAACCGCACACATACGTTGAGCCTTTTGTGACAGGCCAGATAGTGAATACACGATTCTCATTTGGGGCGAGTTGGAGCCTTTTGACCGGGGATTTGCACGCCTCTTCATCGGTGGATTCTGGATCATATGGAATGGTCGATGTAACGAGTAGATCATTGCTACCTGGGTCGACAAATATGCAGACAGCTTGGCCACCTATCAGCGGCACGCTGTAATCCAAAAAGCGCACAAAACTCGCCAAAATGTTGATTCCGCCGTTGTTTTCCGGCCTCTCAAAACAAAGCTGTGCACGATTGTCGCGCCAAGACTGAGCAAGCAGCGGCACAGAACAGGCAAGAAGCAGACAAAGGCAGAGCCTAGGCTTTCTCATAGGCTTGCATTGTAAACGACGCTGCGGCGGGGAGCAAACGGGTTCAGACAATAACCAGGGCAAACGCATTTTAATTGTCGTGATCTCTGCTTCATGCACCCCCCGCCCCTTTTGCCTTAGACTTGATAGATGGAAGAGTTCAGCAGAATCCAGCGCCTGCCGCCTTACGTCTTCAACATCACTGATGCCATGAAGAAGTCCGCCCGCCAGCGCGGCGAGGACATCATCGACTTTGGCATGGGCAACCCGGACGGAGCCACGCCCAAGCACATTGTGGACAAGCTGGTGGAGGCGGTACTGAAGCCGGCGACGCACCGCTACTCGGTCTCGCGCGGCATTCCGCGGCTGCGCCGGGCGATTTGCAACTGGTACAAGACGCGCTACAACGTCGATCTGGACCCGGAGAGCGAGGCCATCGTCACCATCGGCTCGAAGGAGGGGATCGCGCACCTGTGCCTGGCCATCCTCGACTCCCGCGACACCGTGCTGGTGCCCAATCCCAGCTACCCGATTCATATCTACGGCCCGGTGATCGCCGGGGCGCATGTGGTCAGCGTGCCGGTCCACGACCGCGAGCAGTTCCTGGCCCAACTTGAGGATCTGATCCCGCGCATGGTGCCGCGGCCCAAGGCGCTGATCGTCAACTTCCCGTCGAACCCTACAACAGAGTGTGTTGACCTGCCGTTTCTGGCGCGGCTCGTGGAGCTGGCCCGCGAGTACGGCTTCTACCTGATCCAGGATCTGGCCTACGCCGACATCGCCTTCGACGGCTACAAGCCGCCCAGCGTGCTGGAGGTTCCAGGCGCCAAGGACGTGGCCGTGGAGTTCTTTACGATGTCGAAGAGCTACAACATGCCCGGCTGGCGCATCGGCTTCATGGTCGGCAATCAGAAGCTGGTGGGTGCGCTGGCCCGGCTGAAGAGCTACTTCGACTATGGGACCTTTACGCCGATTCAGGTGGCGTCGATTGCCGCGCTGGAAGGCCCACAAGAGTGCGTACATGAGATTTGCGAGAAATACCGCAAGCGCCGCGACGTGCTGGTTGAAGGCCTGAATGCGCTGGGCTGGCCGGTGGCTTCGCCGAAGGCGACGATGTTTGTCTGGGCGCAGATACCAGAACAGTACCGGAAGATGGGTTCGCTGGAGTTCGCGAAACTCATGCTCTCCGAAGCCAGGACGGCCGTCTCGCCGGGGATAGGCTTTGGCGACTACGGCGACGGGCACGTGCGCTTCTCTCTGATCGAAAACGAAGAGCGCACGCGGCAGGCGCTGCGCGGAATCAGGCAGATGTTCGCGAAGGGATAATGCGGCCAATCAACAGGGTCGGTTGAGGTTCGTGGATTCCCACCCTTTCGCAAAGAACGCGAAAGGATGGGGCACCCAGCATGAGGTCGTGAATTCCCAGGTCTCAGAATCGAAACCTGGGCCACCCGCCACCAGCCGATTCGGTTCGTGGATTCCCAGGTCCCAAACGCGGGATCTGGGGCACCCGTATTTATACAAGTTGCAGAATCCTACTTCTGCGCAGAGACAGCGGGGTAGACCATTACCTGCCCAGGCGAGTTGATTTCCGTGCCCGGAGCGCTGAGCTTCAGCTTCAGGGTTTCGACCTGGGGCTTGCCGGTGAGGCCTGTGGTAAATCCGAGTTCGTACTGATTCCGGAAGCGGCGGGTCAACTCGTCGAGATATGGCTCGAAGGAGACAGGATTGCCCATTCCGACCCAGAAACTTTTGCCGCCGGTCGCCTCGGTCACTTCAGCCAAGAGGCTCTGGCCGGCATTGTTCTCGTAGCTGGAGCTGCTGGCGTTGCCCATTCCTTGCCAGTAGATCGAATAAACGACCAGCCTGGCGCGAACGGAATCGGCAATTGCGGCCTGGAGATACGGGTCATCAAAATCGAAGCGCATATAGTAAGGATCGACGCCGTCTGTGACCATCACCACTTCACGCCGTGCTTCGCGATCCGCGGAAGGCCAGTGTTTTGCCAGGTCGGAGAGGCAGAAATAGGGGCTGGCGCTGGAGCCGGGTGAGCCCGCGGGCAGATGAAGCCCGCGCAACACCTCAGCGTGGTCCGCGGTGAGCGGGCCGGCAAAAATGGCGCTCCCGTTCTGCATATACGAGATCGCGGCCTTGGTATTCGGCGGGAGGCTCTTCACGAAGCTCTTGATGGAGTCGAATTGGCCTCCAAGTGCGCTGCTGGTCGAGCCGTCGATCAGCAGCACTAATTCGAGGCTGTTCTCCGGGCTCTGGAAGGGCTTCCAGGAGGTGACACGCGCTGGCTTCCCGTCCACCTTGACCGACAGATCCTGCCCGGTGACGCTCGGCGGCAACGTGCCCTCTTGCTTTGGCAGGACAGTCACCACGGCCTGTCCCTGCCCTTGTTCACTCTTACTCTGGGAAAATCCCGGCGCCGCGGCGAACAGCACTGTCACGGCCATACATATGGCGATTCCTGGATTCTTCATGCGAATCTCCCTTCGAGGCGTGCGCAGCCCCCTGCCGTTTCTAAGCGCTTCGCCCCTACAGAGTATTAGACGCGTGATCGAAACAATGCGTCATTGCGATTTGATTGATCCGGCCTTAGTTCCGGCTGCGCAATTTGGTGAGCAGGATCAGGATTTCCAGATAGAGCCAGACCAGCGTGACGATAATGCCGAATGCGCCGTACCAATCCATGTACTTGGGAGCGCCATACTGGACGCCTCTCTCGATGAAGTCGAAATTGAGCACCAGATTCAGTGCCGCGATGGCGACGACAAAGAGGCTGAATGCGATGCCGATGAACCCGCCGCCGTTGATGGAAGTGAAGGTGATGCCGAAAAAGCCGAGCAGCATTTGCAACAGGTAGAAGAGCATGATGCCGCCGGTGGCCGCGACAATGCCCATGCGCAGCTTCTGCGTGACCGGGATCAAACCGGAGCGATACGCCATCAGCAGCACCAGGAGCGTGCCGAAGGTCAGGCCCACGGCCTGGATGGCGATGCCCGGATAGCGCAGTTCCATGAGAGCCGACAAGCCGCCCAGCACCAGGCCTTCCAGCAGCGCGTAGATGGGCGCGGTCACCGGAGACCACTCCTTCTTGAAGATGGTAATCATGGCGAAGACCAATCCGCCGATCAAGCCGCCCATCATCCACGGCGTCACATCCGCCATGTCGTGCGAAAGGGTGAATTGATGCCAGATCCAGTAGGCGGATGCGATAGCGCAGAGCAGCAGAATGCCGGTCTTGTTCACCGTGCCGGTCAGCGTCATGCGGGTAGTCTCGTCGATTACGCCGCCATACTGTGTTCGCGGAAGGTTCTCGAAGGTATTCCCGTTCAGTGCCGGATTGGAAGTCTTCATCAATGCCATTGCGTATTCTCCTCTTCGCAACTACGACGATCCTCTCGTCCCGGATGTTGCGCGAAACATTGATCGCTGCTTCAAGTTTAGAACAAGCGGGCGGCGGCCTGCTGATCCCTGATCTCTGTTCTCAATGCATCGCCGCCCCGCCCACGCCCGCGCCGGGCTTGTTCCTGCTGAGTAGGAAGGCCAGTGCCACCAGCCCCACCGACATCCACGACAGCTCCATGTACACATCCTGGTAAGCCTGCATCTGCGCCTGCTGGTTGAGCTGATTGTAGATGGTGGCCAGCGCCATCCCCTGGCCGTTGGACGCGCCGAACTCCGAGCCGAAAAAGCCGGCGAGCGCCTGAGAGTGCTGCTGGAAGGCGCTGCTGGCCGAGCTCATCGCGCTTTGCAAATGCTGCTGATGCCAGAGCGCGCGGCTGGTCACCTGCGCGTTGGTGACGGCGATCAGAATGCTGCCGCCGATGTTGCGCACGAAGTTGATCAGGCCCGCGACCTGGTTGCTCTCTTCCCTGGGCATGCCCACGTAGGCCGCCGTGGTGATGGAGATGAAGCAGAAGGGAATCGGCATCATCTGAATGACGCGCAGCCAGGACGCGGAGGCAAAAGTCATGTCGAGCGTGGTCACGTCAGCCGCGTAACGGAAGGTGATGACAAACAGTATGAAGCCGACAACAGCGAGATAGCGCGCGGCAATCTTGCCGGTGGCATAGCCGGCGATGGGCATGACAAAGAGCAGCACCACGCCGCCCGCGGTCAGCGCCAGTCCGGCGGTGGTCGCGTTCCATCCCAGCAACTGCTGCATGAACTGCGGCTGCAAGACGGTGTTCGCGTTCAGCACGCCGCCCACCAGAGCCATCAAGAAACAACAGATGGCGAAGTTTTTATAGCGGAAGAGCCGCAGGTTGATGATGGGATTCTTGTGGCGCAGCTCCCACCAGACCAGAGCGATCATGCCGCCGACAAAGAGGAAGGCGAAGAAGCGGATGAAGCCGGATGCGAACCAGGCATTTTCTTCGCCCTTGTCGAGCATGATCTGCAGGCCGCCCATGGCAATGGCGAGGAAGCTGAGGCCAAGGTAGTCCATGTGGCGCAGGCGCGAGCGGTCGGCCTTGATCCACGGCGGATCATCGACCAGTCGGCTGACCAGAAAGAAGGCCAGAATGCCGACCGGAATGTTGATGAAGAAGATCCAGCGCCAGGAATAATTATCGGTGATCCAACCGCCGAGGGTGGGGCCGATAGAGGGCGCGAGGACGGCGACGAGACCGTAGAGGGCAAAGGCCTGGCCTCGCTTCTGCGGCTCGAAGCTGTCGGCCATGATGGCCTGGGCCATGGGCTGCATTCCGCCGCCGCCGGCTCCTTGCAGGACGCGGCAGACGAGCAGCATGGGCAGCGACGGCGCCGCGCCGCAGAGGAAGCTGGCGACGGTAAAAATCACAATGCAAAACAGGAAGAAGTTGCGGCGGCCCATCACGCTGGAAGCCCATGCGCCGATGGGCAGTACGATTGCGTTCGAGACCAGGTAGCTGGTCAGCACCCATGTGCCCTGGTTGGTCGAAGCGCCCAGCGAGCCGGCGATGTGGGGCAGGGCCACGTTGGCGATGGAGGTGTCGAGCACTTCCATGAATGCGGCCAGCGCCACAGTTGCGGCTATGATCCAGGGGTTGACGCGGGGCTTCCAGAGCGCGCCGGGGCCATACGAATTTTTAATGGACGACGGGCGCTCCTGTGGGGTGGGGAACTCCATACATCAGGATAATCGATCACGGGCCGGATGATGGTGATGGAAGATTCGTTGCGCCCGCGTCATCGGCAGAGAAATGCATCCGTTCCGATTCAGGAATGTGCAATTGTGACCAATGGAAGAGGCCGTAAAAACATAGGATGGTTGTACGCCAACTATGAAGTGAGAGCGCGAGCCCGACGCATTGAACGAGACCAAATCCAACCCTTCGCGGCAAACGTTGCGCGGCCTGGATTGGCTGACTTTTCTACTCGCCGATGCGCAGTCGGGAGTGGTGCGGTTTCTCATTTAGTATTTCTTTATGCCTGAGATGCGCAACTCGCGATTGGAAGATGCATGACGAATATCGGGCGCATCGTAATCACACTCGCTGTCTTCGCGGCCATGCTCGCGCTGGTGGTGGTGCGTCCGCGCCGCTGGAACGAGGCGTGGTGGACGATGCTCGGAGCGGCATTGATGCTCGCGCTCGGCCTGGTCACGCCGCGCGATGCGCTGGGCGCGATTCTTGCCGGCAAGAACGCGCTTCTCTTTCTTCTCTCGCTTCTTGCGCTGTCGCTGCTCGTCGGCAAGAGCGGCTTCTTCGAGTGGGCCGCGATTCGATGCGCGCGCGTTGCCAAGGGAGACGCGCACTCGCTTTATCGAAATGCGTTTGTTGCCGGCGCGATCATCACGGCGATTCTGTCGCTGGACACTACGGCGGTGATGCTGACGCCGGTGCTGCTGGCCCTGGTCAAGAGGCTCAAGGTTCCGGCGGCGCCGTACGTGGTGCTGTGCGCGTTTGTCGCCAACGTGGGTTCGCTGGCGCTGCCCATCAGTAATCTCACCAACCTGCTCTTCGCGGACGCCTTCCACCAAACCTTCGCGGCCTTCGCGGCAAGAATGATCGTGCCGCAACTGGTCGCGCTCGCCACTACATTTGCTGTGCTGCGCTGGCACTTCCGCCGTGAGCTGCCGCAGCGCTTCGACGGCGAGCCGCTGCCGGAGCCGGCGAGCGTGGTTCCGCATCAGGCTTACTTCATGGTTTGCATCGCCGTCCTTGCCGTCGTGCTCATCGGATATTTTCTTGCGCCGCTGATAGGGCTTGAGCCTTACGTATTCGCGTTCGGGGGCTGCGGCGTGCTGGTGATCGCCGGCGTTGCGGCCGGACGCGTTCATGTCCGAGCGGCGGGCGAACTCTCGTGGCATATATTCCCATTCGTCATCGGACTCTTCGTTGCGGTGCAGGCGCTGGAAAACCTGGGCATCATCGGCTACGAGTCCGGATGGCTTGCGAGCATGAGACAGGGGTCGCCGGAAAAGTTCCTTGCGGCCGCGGGCGCGACGGCCTTCGCCTCGAACATCATGAACAATCTTCCGGCGGCGTTGATTGCGCGCAGCGTGCTGTTACGCTCGCATGCCCATATGGGCACGGTCCTGGCCGCGCTCATTGGCGCGGACGCTGGTCCGATGATCATGCCGTTTGGCTCGCTGGCAACGATGCTGGTACTGGCGTTTGCGCGGCGTGATGGAGAAGAGGTGCACACAGGAAGGCTGGTGATGCTCGGCCTTTGGGCAACGCCTGTGATTGTTCTCCTGACGACGCTTGCTCTGGCCCTCAGCTTCGCGCTGGTTCGGTGACGGCAGACAATAGAGCCGGCAGTGGAAATTCTCAGGCAGGACGGCGACCTGTGTGATACATTTTTAGAATACGTGCTACGGGTTTTCCAGCCCTCATCTTATCGTTGCACGCCACCCAAGAGGAACCTGATGACCTTCTTATTGCGGGCATTGCGAAAGGTCGAGCCGGGCAGCACCAAAGCCAAGGTCATCTCTCTGTACGCGCTGTTGATCGGCTTCAATCTGGCGGCATGGTGCTGGGCTTTCATCGCCTTTCATCGCTTTCCGGTGCTACTGGGCACGGCGTTTCTGGCATACAGTTTTGGACTGCGCCATGCCGTCGACGCGGATCACATTGCGGCCATCGACAACGTCACGCGCAAGCTGATGCAGCAGGGCAAGCGGCCGGTCGCCGTGGGACTCATGTTCTCGCTGGGCCACTCCACCATCGTCATCGTGGGATCGATTGCCATCGCCGCCACCGCGCTCGCGCTCCAGCACCGCATCGACGGCGTGCGCCAGATTGGCGGCGTGATCGGCACGCTGGTCTCGACGCTCTTTCTTTTTGCGATTGCGATTGTCAACATGATCGTTCTTCATTCGGTCTATCGCAGCTTCCAGCGGGTGCGGCGCGGAGAGCCTTATGTGGAAGAAGACTTCGACCTGCTGCTGGGCAATCGCGGCTTTCTCTCCCGCTTGTTTCGCCCCATGTTTAACCTGATTCAGTCCAGTTGGCATATGTATCCGCTGGGCTTCCTCTTTGGCCTGGGCTTCGATACCGCGACCGAGATCGGGTTGCTGGGCCTGAGCGCCGCCGAAGCCTCCAAGGGACTCTCGCTCTCGTCGGTGCTGGTCTTCCCGGTGCTCTTCGCCGCGGGCATGTCGCTGATTGACGCGACCGACAATGTGCTGATGCTGGGCGCATACGGCTGGGCCTTCGTGAAGCCCATTCGCAAGCTCTACTACAACATCACGATCACCTCGGTCTCGGTTGTGGTCGCATTGGCGGTGGGCGGGATCGAGGCGCTGGGGCTGCTGGCCAGCGAATTCCATCTGACGGGCGGAATGTGGGGCTGGGTCGGCAAGCTCAATGAGAACTTCGGCGTGCTGGGCTACTGCATCATCGCGCTCTTTGCCGGGAGCTGGATCTTATCGATTGCGATTTATAAGTGGCGGCGTTTTGACGATCTCGAATTAGTCGCAAGGGATGCGGGTTGAACCCTTATTTTTACAAATAATGTGATATGGAACACAAGAATCATTCATGCTTCCCCCGCCGCCCGATTCGAAGCCGCGATTGACCGCAAAAAATCCGCGCGGGTATCAACAAAAGCGATTTCTTTGCGTCCATAATGCAAATGAGTATGAGTTTCATTCTTCAACTCAGGAGATTTGTGATGCAGACACAATGGATGCAGAGAGCAGTTCTTGGGGCTGGACTGGCCGCGCTGGCCGGGGCTACGGCTTACGGGCAGACGGATGTGGCGTTGAACGTTTACGGAGCGTTCACCGGAACAACCACGGGCAATAACACGATTCAGAGTCCATCGAACGCGACCGGCGGGCTGCTGGAGGTGCGGCACATCTCCCACCCGTGGTTCGGCTTTGAAGGCACTTACTCCTACAACCGCGCCAACCAGAATTACTCGTATGGTGCGGTTCCTCTCGGAGCTGCCTGCCCCTCTAGCGGTTGCACCTTCCCATCGGGTGTGATTTCAGCCAATGCGCATGAGGTGACGGGCGATTATATCGCGTCGTTGAAGTTGAAGCCGACGAGTTTCCGGCCCTTTGCGCTGGCAGGCGGAGGCCTTCTGCTGAATGTTCCCAGCAGTGGGCAAACCTATTGCAGTCCTCTCATCACAGCCTGTACTACTGTGCCTACCAGCAACACCACCAAGCCGGTCTTTGTTTACGGCGCGGGCGTGGACTGGACGCTGCTGCCGCACATCGGCCTGCGCCTGCAGTATCGCGGCAACCTCTATAAGGCGCCCGACCTGACCAAGCTCTTCACCTCGACCGGCGCCTTCACGCATACGGCGGAGCCGATGCTCGGCGCCTTCTTCCGCTTCTGATCCTTTCCGCAGCAGTAGATTTGCCTGAATGCAAATGGGGCGGGGTATGATGCACTCATGTCTATACCTCGACGCGGAAGCCTATTGCTGGCAATTGTTTTCGTTTTCACTGCGGGAGGAGCCCGGCCGGCGATAGCGGAGGCGGCTGCGCCCGCGCCGCTGACCGCCGCGCAGATAGTGTACGAGATGCAGAGCCACAACCAGGCGCGGACGGAAATGCTGAAAGATTTGCAATCAATCCGCCATTACCAGGTGGAGTACCGCGGTTTTTCCGCCGTGATTGCGGCCAAAATGGAGGTTGCATACCATTACGACGCCGCGTCGGGGAAGAGCTTTCGCATCGTGTCGCAGAGCGGATCAAAAATGTTTTGCGAGAAGGTGCTGAAACGTGCGGTGGAGAGCGAAAAGGAAGCCTCGCAGGACAAGGCGGCGACGGCCCTGACGGCGGCCAATTACCGCTTTCACCTGGTGGGGAGCGAGAACGTGGGCGGGCGGCCGGCTTATGTTATGGAGGTAGAGCCGATCTCGCCGAGCAAGTTTTTAATACGAGGCAAAATCTGGGTGGATGCGGAGGATTTTGCGTTGGTGAAGATCGATGCCGAGCCGGCTAAAAATCCATCATTCTGGATTGCGCGGACGCGGATACTGCAAACCTTCGCCAAGACGGGCGGGTTCTGGCTGCCGGAGCGGAACCGGAGCGAGACCAAGGTGCGGATCGGCGGCACGGCGGTCTTCTCGATCGACTACGGAATGTACCGAACGGAGTCGAACGCGGCGCATTGAGGAGCGGAATTCGCTGCTGAAGATACAGGCACAGCTTGCGATGGCGGGCGCTCCCGATGCCACGGTGGCTGCTGTGTTACCGTTTGAGTACGGCGTCCCTGAGCCGGGCCGGTAAATAGGCCTGTGCCGTATGCCTGTGGTTGGGCGGGAATCGGGGGCGGCGGGCGAATAACCATAATGTCCCAGCAACCGGAACAGACGTCGCTTTCCCTTGCCCCGAACCCGGCTCCCGCGCCTGGGTCAGCATCCGGTATCCTGCCAGTAGTTCAGCCGGCGGCGAAGGGCTCAGGACACGCGCCGCAGCGGATTCCGCGCTGGCTGGAGCGCGCCGAGCTGTTCTTGCGCGTGTTGTTGAGGATGTACATCGGCCTGGCGATCTGCTATGCGCCGTGGTCACGGATGTTCTGGGACCAAAACCCATTGTTTATGCACTTTCCCGCGCTTGGGAATTTTGCGGCTCACGGGGCGGTTCGCGGTCTTGTGTCGGGGCTGGGGCTATTGAATCTGTGGATCGCGTTTCAGGATGCGCTCCGCCATCGGGATGGATGAAGCTATGAGAGACGAGGGATCAGGGATCAGGGGTCAGGGATCAGCCGATGCGGCTTTACAGGCCGCGGTGATACCGGGCGACGGAGCGCCGCCGCCGCTGGAATCAGCGCCGCTGGCTTACGAGAACTCGGAGTTTTTGAACAGCGCCGACGGGCGGTTGCTGCGCATCGTCTCCGAGTACATGGAGCCGCTGGCGCGCTTCCGGCGCGAGCAGATTCAGGACACCGTGGTCTTCTTCGGCTCGGCGCGCTTTCGCGGGCGCGAGGAGGCTGGCCATGAGTTGGAACTACTGGCAAACACCGGCTCGACGCAGCCCGCGCCTATCCATGAGCAGCCGGCCAGTATTCCCGAGATCGCGGCGGGCCAGGCGACGGAGTTGCAGCTCAAGCGGGCCGCGGCGGCAGTGGAGATGGCCCGCTACTACGAGGACGCGCGGCGGCTTTCTGGAATGCTGACAAACTGGGCCAGGACAATTCCCTCGCGGCGGCACCGGTTTGTGGTCACATCGGGCGGCGGGCCGGGCATCATGGAGGCGGCCAATCGCGGCGCGCACGAGGCCGGCGGCAAGACCATCGGGATGAACATCCGCCTGCCCTTCGAGCAGCACCCCAACCCCTACATCACGCCCTCGCTCAATTTTGAGTTTCATTACTTCTTCATGCGCAAGCTATGGTTCGCCTACCTGGCCAAGGCGCTGGTGGTCTTTCCCGGCGGCTTCGGCACGCTGGACGAGATGTTCGAGATTCTCACCCTGGCGCAGACCCACAAGCTGGCCAAGAAGATCACCGTGGTCGTCTACGGCTCGGAGTACTGGAAGAAGGTCTTCAACCTGGATGTGCTGGTGGATACCGGGGCCATCTCGCCCAAGGACATCGAGCTTTTTCAGTTTGCCGACACTCCGGAGCAGGCCTTCGAGTTGCTGCGCAAAGGCTTGACGGAGAACTATCTGAATGCCGAGGCAGCCGCGGGCACTCTGGCAGAGAGCCAGGAGATGCCCGAAGGCGAGGATCTGATGGCCGGCTGGACGGTGGAGGATTTTCTCGGGCCGGAGATGGCCAAGACGAGCAAGTAGACACACTTGACACTTGGAGTAACGCACTCTGGGGCAGTGGTGCAGTTTCCGGATAGGCGACCAACCGTCCAGAACATTGTCCATGAGCGCATCACCCTGTTATCGTTGGCAATCGTGGAACTTGGATGAGATAGAGCATAAAGTGCTTGCTTTACAGCAGTAACGAAATTTGTTGAGGGATTTATGATCAAACTGGACGTCATTTACTTCGAACTCACAGGATGCGAGACTTCCGTGACTGCTTCCTCCCAATGTTCCGGGCCATTCCCCTTTTCCTTGCTGCTGCGACACTCAGCTCTGATGCTGGTGATCCTTTTCGCCACAATGCTTGCGGCGCAGACCAATCCGGTCGACAATTTTCGCTGTCCGGAGAGCTACGCGACCGATGCCGAGCGCGTTGCCGCAGTCAAGGCGTTCGATGAGAACTTCGCGAAACAGCATCCGCAGGCTATGGTCGGCGATCTTGTAGCGGAGCGCAATCGGCTGCTGGTCGCTCACGATTGCCGACAGACGCTGGCCAACATCGCCGACAACCGGAAGACGGAAAAAGCTACGCTGCAGATCGTATCGCCGCAAGAGCAAAGCCTGACGATGGCTGGCCGCAGGTTCACGCGCGTCGACGATTATTACGACTCGACGACGCGTGTCTGGAGCGTCATTTTCGTCGACGATCCACAGCATCCAGAGAGCTTCGCCAACCAACTCATCCTCAACTTCTACGACTGGACACCAAAGCCAACGAGCGAGAAAGTGGCGATGACGCTCAGCAATGAAAGGTCGGGGACGAAAAACATTTTTCTTTTCAAGGCTCCCGACGAGCCAGGCGGCGAGATGGTTTATCACATCGTCTCCGTTACGCATACGCAGAGCCAGGCGGATTTTGTCAATGTCATGACCGTTGGTGGGTGGGAGAAAGCTGCGGTCAACATCGATTTCAGTCACAGACTAGGCGTGGGCATCGACCTCCATAAATCTGAAGTGGAAGCGCGACAATGGCTACTGAGCGCGGAGGGCGAGGACTTGCGCAATGCGGTGACAGCGTTGCGCGTGGGCGTCGGCTGGCACGAGTATCTAAAGCAAGTGAAATAGCTATTCCTGTTGCGTAATCGCCTTCGGCTGGATACCTGTAGGAAAATCGCCAAGACACAGACCGAGCAGAAATTCGCGTTTCGGGCGGATGACCGGCAAACCAGAAACTGTATGGCTGCTGCGTTCTGGTTTTTCACGGTGTCTCCCAAAGCTCTCTCGTGCCTATCTTGATTCCTTCGCTAATTGAACCGTTATTAGTGCCACATTCATCCAGTGTTTATATCAAATCGGCAAACTTGTTGCAGAGATTCCGATTCCCCTCGGAGTCCTAGTGCGTCTTCGCATTCAAGGAGCCGTCAATGGCCGCCTCGACCATCTCGTACCTGTGGCGCGACAAGAAGGCCTCGCAAGGCTTTCGGACCGGCGTCTCGCTGCACAGCCACACCAACCAGTCGCACGAGACGCTGGATTTTCTGGCGAACCTGGGCAATCAGTACCCGATGATTCGTCCGCTGCTCGCACGGCTGGAGCATCGCTCGGAGCGGATGCATGGGGTGCGCGTCAACTACGCGGCCAGCTACTGGACGCCGCCGATGACTCCCAAGCTCGCCTTCGACCTGGAAACCCGGCAGATTGAAAAGCTCGATCTTGCGCCGATGGTCTCCCTCACCGACCACGACACCATCAATGCGCCGATGCTGCTGCGCACCGTTCCGAGCGCGCGGCAGATTCCGGTATCGGTGGAGTGGAGCGCTCCATATGGCGAGCAATCCTTCCACCTGGGCGTGCATAACCTGCCCAGCGCCCGGGCGAACGAGTGGATGGCGACGCTGGCTGATTACACCGCAACCCCCAGTGACACGCGGCTGACGGAGATTCTGCGCGCGCTCGACGAGGAGCCGAATGTGCTGGTGGTCTTCAACCATCCCTTGTGGGATTTGTACCTGATCGGCAAAGAGCGGCACGAGTTTCTGGTCAACCAGTTCCTGCTGGTCAACGGCAACTATCTGCATGCGCTGGAGCTGAACGGGTTGCGAAACTGGGACGAGAACCGGGCGGTGAGGCGGCTGGCCGAGCAGTGGAATATGCTGCTCATCAGCGGTGGCGACCGGCACGGCGTGGAGCCGAACGCCAA
>PMTP01000181.1:2840-5051 GCA_003167305.1 Acidobacteriaceae bacterium | reverse complement strand
TTCCGCAGCCTGTAAAGCCCCGCTGGTTTTGCAGCCTTGTTTGGCACGGCTATAGCTGGACCCTTTCAAAACGCTAGAGCCGAGCCCTTTCAAAACATCGATGGAAGCAGAGTTATCACGAGGTTTCGTCTGATGCGCCGCATTGCGTGGCTTCTGTTGCTGCTCTTCGCCTTCGCGATTCCATGGGAATACTCCCTGGAACTGGGCGCGCCGCTGGGCAACATAGCACGCTTCATTGGCTTGCTGCTGCTTCTGGTGGCGATTCCGGCGGTTCTTCAAGCAGGCCGCCTGCGCTCTCCGGGTCCGATGCAATGGCTGGTGCTGGCCTTTTTTCTCTGGTTTTGCTGCACCTGCTTCTGGACTATCGAGCCACTGGTGACCGAGGCAAAGCTGCGGGGCTATCTCCAGGAGGTGCTCATCGTCTGGCTGGTCTGGGAGTTTGCCGAGAGCGCCGGCGATCTGCGCGCGCTGTTGCGGGCCACCGTGGCCGGCTCCTGGGTGCTGGCCCTGCTGACGCTGGCGAACTTTGCCACCGCCGAGGCCGTGGCCAACCAGATTCGATTTGCCGCCGAGGGACAGGACCCGAACGACGTGGCCCGCTTTCTCAACCTGGGCTTTCCGCTGGCGGCGCTGCTGTTGAGCAGCGAGCCTCGCTGGCCCTGGCGTCTGCTGGCGGCCGGCTATCTGCCGCTGGGACTGGTGGCTGTTCTGCTCACGGCCTCCCGCGGAGGGTTCCTGGCGGCCATTGTGGCGCTGGCGGGCAGCGGTCTACTGCTGGTTTATGGACGAACGCGCAGAGTGCTGGCCGGGGTGCTGTCGTTGCCGCTTCTGGCCGCAGGTCTGTGGTTTACCGTTCCTCGCGGAACCTATGAGCGCCTGGCCACTATCTCCGAACAACTTCAGAGCGGCGACCTCAACCAGCGGTGGAATATATGGGGGGCCGGCTGGCATGCCTTTGTGCGCGCGCCGTTCTTCGGCACGGGGGCGGGCACGTTTGTCAGCGCGGCTGGCGTTGCGCCCATCGATACAGCGCACAACACGGCTCTTGACCTCGCTGTCACCGGCGGCCTGTGCGCTCTCTTTCTGGCCTCGATTATCGTCGCCATTGCCGTTTGGTCGATCACGCAAATCCGCGGCCCGCTCAAGTGGGCGCTGGCCACGACGCTTGCGGTCTGGCTCGTCACTTCGCTGGTAGCCACTGTGGAGGAGAGCCGCACCACCTGGCTGCTGCTGGCTTTGATCGCGCTGGCTGGAAGGCTGGCGGTCGAGCAGCCGGAGGAGTTGGCTGCTTGTTTTCCGGCCGCCGGCCGAACTTCTATAACAGTGCAGTTCCATTAGTATGTAGACTGCATAAGGAAGGTTGGGGTTTTAACTCTGAAACAATAGCCGAAAAAATCGGTGGGGCTGGCAGGGATGGGTTTTAACCCAACCATATCCCCTTTGAAGCCCAGATCGGATGCTGACTCGATGAGTAATGATGACAATTTCGATATTGAAACTTTACGCTGTAGGATGCGTCCGCTCTCCGTTCGGATTCGAGAATCGCTGAAAGATTGGATCAACGGGGTGCTTCATCGCGACTGGGTAGAAGTGGATGCCGAAGTGTGCGATTGCACTCCCATTCATCGAAGTGTTTTCAGCACGCTTCGAAGGAGTACTATTGCACAATTTGGCGGATACGCCGTTGGTTTTATTTATGTTGTGCAGAGCAGGAAATATCAGGGAATTACAAACTCACCGGTTGAGCTTCAGGAGCACGACAAATTTGCAATTCGGTATAACCCTAAGCATCCTGAAGAAAATAATACATTCGATTCAGAAACATCCTGGACGGTAACTTATACGATATATTTCACTATAATTCTGTTTCTATTCTTGGTATTTCTCTATATCGGAAAGCATTTTTACGGGAAATAGATTAGGCGGCTGTAAGAGTTGATCCTGTAGACTGGCGGGTAATCCTGACCTTATGTTCCCCATCCCCCAACTCGCGCGGTACTTTCAGGGCGGCAGCGTCAACCGGCGCATCTTCCGCGCGGCGGCGTCGGTGGCGGCGGCCGGGGTTCTGGTCAAGATTGTTGCCACCTTCAAGGAGTTTGCTGTCGCCGGAGTTTATGGGCGCTCGGATGCGATGGATGCATTTCTCGCGGCTTTTCTGATTCCCAACCTGCTCATCAACCTGATCTCGGAGTCGATGAACCAGGCGCTGGT
>PMTP01000181.1:0-2803 GCA_003167305.1 Acidobacteriaceae bacterium | reverse complement strand
GCCTCGCACTTTCCGCCGGAGAAACTCGCGCTCTCGATTCGGCTCTTTTACGCGCTGCTGCCGGTGGTGCTGATCACCGGAATCGCCACCAACTGCACTGCCGTGCTGAATACCTTTGACCGTTTTGCGCTGCCCGCGCTGGCGCCGGTGGCGACCCCGGCGGCGATCATTCTGGGAGCGCTGCTGCTGGGCGGGCGCTACGGAATCTGGGCGATGGTCTACGCGACGCTGGCGGGCGCGCTGATTCACGCCGGCGCTGTGGCGTGGATGATGGACGCGCGCGGCTATCGCTTTCGCCTCTGGTGGCATGGAGCGACCGAGGCGACAGGCGAGGTGGCGCGGCAGTATGGGCCGGTGCTGCTGAGCGGGGTGGTGGCTTCCGGCGGGCTGCTGGTGGATCAGTCGATGGCCGCAATGCTGCCGGCGGGGAGCGTCTCCGCGCTGGCCTACGCCAACCGCTTTGTGAGCGTGGTGATTACGCTGCTGGCAGGGGCGGTTTCCTCGGCCGTGGTGCCGCATTTTTCGCGCATGATTGCCCATGAAGATTGGTCCGGCTGCCGGCAGACACTGCGTACCTGGGTGCGACTCACGGCGCTGGTCTCCACGCCCATTGCTTTGGCGCTGATAGCCGGCTCGCATCTGCTGATTCGCACGGCCTTTCAGCATGGCGTCTTCGGGCCGCGCGACACGGCGCTGGTGACGCCGGTGCTGGCGATGTACGCGATACAGATTCCTTTCTTTGTTTCCAGCCGAGTCTTCTACCGTTTTCTGGTGGCACTGCGCAGAAGCGATTTGATCTTCTATTGCGGCGCGCTGAATCTGGCGCTGGATGTGGTGCTGAATCTGATTCTCATGCGCTGGATGGGCGTGGCGGGAATCGCGCTGGCCACGTCGCTTTGGACCGTGAGTACCTTCCTTTTCCTCTGGTACTGGAGCTGGAAGCTGCTGCCGAAGGGGGAGATTGAGAGGGTATGAGGAGTCTCCTCATGAACAAGCTGGTTGAGGTTCGTGGTTTCCCACCCATTCCGCAAAAAACGCGGAATGGATGGGGCACGGAACTTTTTTGGCTTGTTCATTTCCGCCCGTTACACGCCGACGCGGGTCGTGCTGCTCTTAACAAATCTTGCTTCGGTCAGCATTCCATCGGCGGCTCAAGCCGCAAGCGTTGGTCGATCAGGCTCTCATAGGCCTGGATCGCGCGGTCGAGGCGGAAGGCTTCGACAAAGGGGTGGGCAAAGCGCTCACCTGGCCGCAGCGCATGAAGAGCGGCGAGCAGGGATGTGGCCAGCGCCTCGGTGGAGATTTCCGGGGCGAGCCAGACACCCGGCTGACCGCGCAGCAGCTCAACCAGACCTTCGCAAGCCGGCAAAGTCACAATGGGGAGTCCCGCGGCAGCCGCCTCCAACAGGGCATTGGGCAGGCCTTCATGCCGGGAGGGCAACACAAAGAGCGTTGCCTCCGGGAAGAGGGACCAGGGGCGCGCGACGTAGCCGGCAAAGCGCACGGCCTCGTCGAGTCCCAGCGCATGGCGCTCGGCCTTCAACGCAGCTTCTTCCGGGCCTGCGCCTGCAATCACAAGGCTGACGCCGGGAAAGTCGCTCCGGACCGAGACCAAGGCCCGCAGCAGCAGATCGAAGCCCTTTTCTGGCGAGAGCCTTCCCACGGCCAGCAGATGCGGGCCGGGGCCGGTTTGCGGAGCCGGATTCAGGCCGATGGAATGGCGAATCTCCTCCACATCCACAGGGTTGGGCAGCACCGCGAGCCGGTCTTCGGGAAGACCAAGTTCCTGCGCGAGATCCTCGGCCATCGCCCGCGTCTGGCAGATCACGCGATCGGCGCGGCGGTAGAGCAGGCGGTAGAGCGGACGGGTGGTCCAGGGCAGCCCGCCAAAGTTCCGGGCGGAGGAGACAGTCCCGTTCTGGCGCACCAGGACGCGCGTTCCGCGCGGAAAGAAGGGACGCAGCAGCAGCACGAGAAAGTTCAGGTGGAAGATTCCGGAGAGGATCAGGCTGGGCTTCAGCTGGCGAACCAGCCGCAGCAAGCGAAAGGCACCGGCGCGCACCCTGGGAGCGCCCAGAGCGTGGATTTGAATCCAGGGAGGCAACTCCTCGCCGGTCTCCGCCTGAGTGATCAGCCCCAGATGCAGCTCGTACTTCTCGGCGGAGAGGCCCCGCGCCAGAAGCGCCATCACGCGCTCCGCGCCGCCGCTGCCGAGATGGGGAATCAACAAGAGAACCCTTGGCCGGTGATTCATGACCTGTGGGAAACCTCCAGGATTTCAGCAAGTATAAGCAATCGTTCATATCATCAGCAATTAAAGTGTATTTTCCCTAAAAACTTTTTCCTCTTGACAACCTAAACCCTACTAATTTTTCCTCAAAGTATTGCTTTTGTTGATCTCCAGCGGGAGACCCTCTTTTTATGTCTCCTTCTGCAGGCCACTTCCTGCGTTGTCACGAGGAGAGCGGCTTAGCGGTGAATGGGAGTGGATGTGCCGGGCATGGGGTTGCCTGGCCAAGCATCCAGTAAGCATAAACTCCTNNNNATCCTCAGCCGCTCATCCGGCTCAGCTGTATCCATCCTCGCGAAGCCCCCACATTGTCGTAGGCATTACCAGTCCGCAAACCTGCCTGGTGCTGGGCGGCCGTTTGCACACACTGCGCGAGGCGGGCTTTCGCGTCACGCTGGTTTCAGGCCCCGGCGAGTTGCTCACCCGCACGGCAGCAGAGGAAGGAGTCGAGTCGATTGCGATTCCCATGCGGAGGGAGATTGCGCCGCTGGCGGATCTTGTCTCACTGGCGAG
>PMTP01000007.1:9570-11712 GCA_003167305.1 Acidobacteriaceae bacterium | reverse complement strand
CCGCCGGAGGAGATCAGAGGGAGCGGAATGCCTTTGGTGGGCAGGAGCGAGAGGACCACGCTGATGTTGAAGAAGGCTTGCAGCAGAATGGTCATGGTGATGCCGAAGGCGGCGAGGCGGGCAAAGGGGTCGAGCGAGCGGAAGGATGTGCGCAGGCCGCGCATGCCGAAGACGACAAAGAGCGCGACGAGTGCGATGGCGCCGATCAGGCCCATCTCCTCGGCGATATTGGCGAAGATGAAATCGGTGTGGGCCTCGGGAAGGAAGAAGAGCTTCTGCTGGCCGTCCATGTAGCCGCGGCCGGTGATGCCGCCGGTGGCGACGGCGATCAGCGACTGGTTGATGTGGAAGCCCGCGCCCTGCGGGTCGGCGTCGGGATTGAGAAAGGCGAGAACGCGGCGCAGACGCCAGGGAACCATGATGATCAGCCAGGCCAGCGGAGGCAGCATGGCGCCGATGCCGATGAGCAGGTACTTCCAGGGCATTCCGGCCAAAAAGAGCATCAACAAGGTGACGCCGGCCAGCACCAGCGCGGTGCCCAGATCGGGCTGGCGCACAATGAGGGCGCAAAAGACCAGCGGAATCAGCGCGGCGCGCAGCAGGGTGCTCCTGCCCTCGGTCATCTTGTCGAGGCGCGTGGAGAGAAACCAGGCCAGGAAGAGGACCAGCACGGGCTTGGCGATCTCCGAGGGCTGGAGGGTGAAAAAGTCGCCAAAGCGAATCCAGCGGTGGGTGTTGTGCGAGCCGGGCATGAAGAAGACCAGCACCAGCAGAAAGGTGGTGACGGAGAGCGCGGTGTAGATGAAGAGCGGGGATTTGTAGAATTTGTAGTCGATGTGCGAGAGCAGGAGCATGGCCAGCACACCGAGCACTGCCCAGATGGCCTGCTTGCCGACGAAGGTAAACCCCGATTGGTAACGCGCCTGGGCGACGACCGCCGAGGCGGAGTAGACCATCGCCAGTCCGGCCACGATCAGCAGCACGGTGGTGAAGAAGAGCCATTTATCGACGCCGGCGCGCTTTGCCATTGCTTTTTCAGTCCCTTAGTCCATGCCAGTTTCATAGTGAAGAAGTGAAAAAGTGAAAGAGTGAAGTAAGAACAGCGCAGTTTTTCACTTCTTCACTTTTTCACTCTTTCACTAATCCTTTAGTTCCTTGACGAGCTGCTTGAAGACTTTTCCGCGCTGCTCGTAGTTTTCAAATTGGTCGAAGCTGGAGCAGGCGGGGGCGAGCAGCACCACCTCGCCGGGACGCGCGGCGGCAGCGGCGGAGGCGACGGCCTTGTCCAGGGTTTCGCAGGAGTAGATGGAGACCACTCCGCGCAGATGCGACTCGATCTTGGCCGCTGCCGAGCCGATGGTGTAAACGGCGCTGACCCGCTCGCGCAGCAAGTCGGAGAGCAGGGTGTAGTCGGAGTTCTTGTCCTTACCGCCGAGGATGAGGTGAATGCCGCCAGAGAAGGCAGCAATGGCCTTGGCGGTGGCGTCCACGTTGGTGGCCTTGGAGTCGTTGTAGAACTGGACGCCGTTGTGAGTGACCACGTATTCGAGGCGATGCTCGACGGCCTGAAAGTGCTCGACGGCGTGGCGAATCACATCCGCCGGGACGCCGGCGAGTGACCCCAGCGACGAAGACCTGTCGCCGGGGACCCCCACCAGACGCGCGGCGACCACCGCGGCCAGCACATTCTCGATGTTGTGCGAACCCTTGAGAGGAATTCCACGCAGGGGCATTACGTGTTCTGTGGGCGCATCCTCGGCAGAGCGATAGACAACAGAGCCTTGCTCCAGCCAGGCTCCTTGCGGAACCGGGTGCTCGACGGAGAACCAATAGACCTTGGCGGCCGAGCGCGCGGCGGCGGCGGCGCAGGGAGTGTTGTCGGCGTTCAGCACCAGGCAGTCCTCGGCGGTCTGCGCGGCAAAGATGCGCTCTTTGGCCGCGCAATAGTTTTCAAAGCTGCCGTGACGGTCGAGGTGGTCGGGGGTGATGTTGAGAATGACNNTCGGTGCTGTCGTCGATGAGGGCGACGACCGGGAGGCCGATGTTGCCGCCGACCAGCGTGGGCAGGCCGCCAGCCTTGAGGATTTCGCCCAGCAGCGTGGTGGTGGTGGTCTTGCCGTTGGAGCCGGTGACGGCCAGCGT
>PMTP01000007.1:0-9455 GCA_003167305.1 Acidobacteriaceae bacterium | reverse complement strand
ACTTTTTTGCCTTTTAAGTCCATCATGCGAGTTTTGTCCTCTTGTATTGTGCGCCGATTGGAGATCACTCAGCGCAATTTAAGCGTGGTGAGTGCAAACAATGCAAACACCAGCGCGCCGATCCAGAAGCGGGCGATGACCTTGGACTCCTGCCAGCCCAACTGCTCGAAGTGATGATGCAGCGGCGCCATCTTGAAGATGCGCTTCTTGTTGCGCAGCTTGTAGCTGCCCACTTGCAGGATCACGGAGAGGGTTTCCAGCACGAAGACGCCGCCGATAAAGGGCAGCAGCAGTTCCTGGCGGATAATAATGGCGACTGTTCCGATGGCTCCGCCCAGCGCCAGCGAGCCGACATCGCCCATGAAGATCTCCGCCGGATGGGCGTTGTACCAGAGAAAGCCGATGGACGCGCCCACCATGGCTCCGCAAAATACGGTCAGCTCGCTGACCAAGGGCATGCGCTGAAGTTCCAGGTAGTCGGCAAAGACCACGTGGCCGCTGACGTAGGTGAGCACGGTCAGCGCGCCGGCGGCAATGATAGTGCAGCCGATGGCCAGGCCGTCAAGGCCGTCGGTCAGGTTGACGGCGTTGCACGAACCGACAAGAACGAGGACGACCCAGAGAACGAATGGCAGGAAGACAAGGAATCCCAGGTAATGGACCGTGCCCGGCCAATGCCAGAGCATATCGGGGCGCAGGCTCTTGATGAACGGCACCGTCAACTGGGTGGAGAACTTTCCAAACTGCTGCATCACCACCAGNNCCCAGGCTGCGCTTTTGGACCACTTTGATGTAGTCGTCGGCAAAGCCGATGGCTCCGAAGGCGAGCGTGGAAAAGACCACGATCCAGACAAAGGGATTGGAGGGCACCGACCAGAGCACCGTGGGCAGCAAAATGGCGATGGCGATGAGCACGCCCCCCATGGTCGGAGTGCCGGACTTCTTCTGGTGCGACTGCGGTCCGTCGTCGCGGATGTACTGGCCGATCTGGAACTCGCGCAGCTTCTGAATCACCCACGGCCCGATGAAGAGCGCTATCAGCAGCGCCGTACCCGTGGCAAAGGCGGTGCGGAAGGTCAGATAGCGGAAGACGCGAAAGGGGTGAAAGAACGGAAAGAGCTTTTCGTAGAGCAGCCAATAAAGCAAGTGGCCTCCAGAACCGGTGTTGGGCGGATTCAGCTTGATTTTACTAGGCCGAAGGGGCCGCGGGTTGTGGAAGCCACGCTATTGCTTCCCGGCCTCTTGCCGCTTCAGCTCCGCCTCGAAGGCCCCCTCCCTGTCAGCAATGTAACTCTTGTAGCCCTCCGGGTCTATGAAGGCATTATGGTCTCCTCGCTGCCAGCGTTCATACTTCTCTTTCAGCCCATAGTAGCTGCCGTGCGCGCCGAGAAAGATGTCGCAAGGCAGGCTCTTCAGCACCTGAAAGCCATGTTGGTAGTCCGCGGCGATCTGCGGATAGACTTTGTTGTTCACGAGTTTGTAGCCGGGATTCACATTCGGGCTGCCGACGATGACCACGTGGAGTGTGCGGCCGGCTTCGGTTTCATCCAAGGTCCACGTGGTGGTTCCTCTGGTGTGGCCCGCGGTCAGATGCGCTGTCAGGACTGCGTCGCCCAGCTTGACGGTATCGCCGTCGTGCAGTACGCGGTCCACTTTCACCGGTGGAAATCTCATCTCCGGCCTGCCTCCGTATTGAAAGTCCTCTTTGCCGCCCGACTCGACCACCGGCACATCCGCGTCCATCACCATATACTGCGCCCGGGTGAGCTTCTTCACCAGCGCGGCGCCTGCGCAGTGGTCGTTGTGCGCGTGGCTGATGAGCAGTATCTTGATGTCGGCGAAGCGGAAGCCCAACTGCTCGACACTTTTTCTGATAAGCGGAACGTTCTCTTCAAAGCTGCTGTTGATGAGGATGTTTCCCTGCGGCGTGACGATGAGATACGAGGCCAGATCTTCGCTGCCGACGTAGTAGAGGTTGCCCGCGATGTGGTGGGGTGGAAAGGGCGTGGTCCAGGACGGCGGGTTCTGCGCGGCAAGACTCGCCGCGGAGGCGAGCATTATGCTATACGAAGTGATACAGATCAATCTGCGAAGATTCACTTTACCTCCTTCGCTTTCGCTTTACTCTTGAGCGCCTCAATCGCCCGCTCCAAATGCACGCCGCGGGAGCCTTTGATGAGCGCCACGTCGCCCTTGCGCAGATTCTGCTTGAGCCAGCGGCCGGCGGCTTCGGCGTCGGGCAAAAACAGCGCGGCGACTCCGCCCGCGCACGCGGCTGCAGCCAGATGCTCGGCGTTGCCGCCGACGCCCACGACCAGATCGAGCCCGGCTTCGGCGGCGACGCGTCCGCAAGCGGCGTGCAGCGCGGGGCCTTGCTCGCCCATTTCGAGCATCTCTCCGGCAACCAGAATGCGGCGCCTGGCGGGACGCGCGGCCAGCGTGCGGATCATTGAGCGCAGCGCCTCGGGGTTGGAGTTATAGCAGTCGTTGAGGATCGTCGCGCCTTTGACTTCCAGCACCTCGCCGCGCTTGTCGCCGGCGGTGAGGGTTTCCAGAGCGGCTATCGCGGCGTCCAGATCCACTCCCGCTTCCAGCGCCACAGCCAAACCGGCCATCGCGTTCAAGGCGTTGTGCGCGCCCAGCAGATGGAGAGTGAAGGCGCCGTCGCGCTCTCCGGCGCGATAGCGGACGTGCAAGCCGGCAAGGTCTTCGGTTGCTGCAAGCAGTTGCGGATCGGCGCAGGGGCCGGCGCCGAAGTACACCGCGCGGCCGTGAAAGTCGCGGCCAAATTGCGAGGCGTAAGAGTCGTCGCAGTTGAGAAAGACAACGCCGTTGGTGGGCAGCGCATCCACTAACTCAAATTTGGCGCGGGCGATGCCGGCCTGTCCGTCGGCAAAGTTCTCAATGTGCGCGGTGCCAACGTTGGTGATCACGCCCCAGTCGGGCGCGGCGATGCGGGCCAGGGCGGCGATCTCGCCGGGGTGGTTCATGCCCATCTCGACGACCGCGACCTCGTGCTCGGCTTTGAGGCGCAACAGTTGCAGGGGCAGGCCGAAGCTGTTGTTGAGATTGCCCTGCGACTTGAGCACGTTGAACTTTGCGCCCAGCGCCGTGGCAATCGCTTCCTTGGTGGTGGTCTTGCCGGCCGAGCCGGTAACGGCCACCACGCGCTTGCCCCATCGGCGGCGAATGTGCGCGGCCAGGGCTTGCAGCGCGCGGAGCGGGTCTTCAGTAATGAGCAGCGGTACGGCCAGCGCGGCGTCAGGCAGCGTGGCCACCCGCGCGCGCGAGACCACCGCGGCCACGGCTCCGCGTTCCACTGCGGCGGCAACAAAGTCGTGTCCGTCGTGGCGTTCGCCGCGCACCGCGAAGAAGAGCTCGCCCGCGGCCACGGCGCGCGAATCAATCGAGTAGCCGCTGACGATGAGCGTGCCGGCGCTGGCCACGCTGGTTGGCGCTTCCAGCACCGCGCCCGCGCCGATGGCCGCTTCCGCAAGAGTGAGTTTCATTGCTCACCACCATAACCGATTTCGCCGAGCGCGGAAAGGGCAATCGCAACGTCGTCGAAGGGAATCGCGGTGAAGCCGAGAATCTGCTCCTTCTCGTGGCCTTTGCCGGCGATCAGAACCACATCGCCCGCTTTGGCCTCGCGGAGCGCCAGGCGGATGGCGGAGGCGCGGTCCGGCTCGACGGTGTAATGAACGCCACTGGCCTTCAATCCCGGCTCGATCTCAGCCAGAATCGCCATCGGCTCCTCGCTGCGGGGATTGTCGCTGGTGGCGACGACAAAGTCACTTCCCTGCCCCGCGGCCTGGCCCATCCGGGGCCGCTTGGTGCGGTCGCGGTCGCCGCCGCAGCCGAACATCGTAATCACGCGCCCACCGGTCTGCGCCGTCATCTGGCGGGCAAGGGCGGTCAGATTGCGCAGCGCGTCGTCGGTGTGCGCGTAGTCCACAATCACCGTGAAGGGCTGGCCCGCATCGACGGATTGAAAGCGGCCGGGCACAGGCTGGAGACGGGGAACGAATTCAACCAGATCGGCAAAGGGAACGCCGCGCGCATGGGCGACAGTGAAGGCGGCCAGCAGGTTGAGGATGTTCACCTCGCCGGCGAGATGCGAGACGATTCTGGCCGCGCCCGCCGGGGTTTCGAGTTCGAACACCGCGCCCGACGGCGTGAACGTGTGTCGCGCCGCGCGCCAGTCGCCCGCGCCGATGCCATAAGTCCGCACCTCAGCCCCGGCCTTCGCGCCGGCGGCGGCGAGCGCTGCTGTGTGCGGGTCGTGCGCGTTGAGAACCGCGACGCGCGGAGCGGGGTAGAGCGCGCCGTCGAAGAGCAGCCGCTTGGCCGCGAAATACTTCTCCATCGTCTGGTGATAGTCGAGGTGGTCGCGGGTGAGGTTGGTGAAGACGGCCACGTCAAAATTCAAACCGATCGCCCGGCCCTGGTCGAGCGCGTGACTGGAGACTTCTGTCACCAGCTCGGTTGCGCCGCGACTCACGCCCGCGGCCATCAACTCAAACAAGTCTCTGGATTCGGGGGTGGTGTGGACCGAGGGGCGCACTTCGCCGGCGACGTGGTACTCGATGGTGCCGACCAGCACAGTCTTTCGCGCGGCGGCGTTGAGCAGCGCTTCGATGAGGTAGGCGGTCGTCGTTTTGCCATTGGTCCCGGTGATGCCGGTGGCGGCGAGAGAGCGCTCCGGATGGCAGAAGAAGGCGGCTGAGGCTTGCGCCAGCGCGCGGCGGCCGTGTTCGACCTCCAGGAGAGGCAGGCCGGGCGCGAAGACCAGCAGGTGGTCAAAGGTCTGCGCGGAATCCGTAATGATTCCCAACGCTCCAACCGCGCGAGCCTTTTCGACATAGCGGTTGCCGTCGGTCGATCCGCCCTTTATCGCGACAAAGACCGAGCCGGGTCGCACGCGGCGCGAATCGTATTCGACGCCGGTGACCGGCTCAGCTGAGTCGCCGCCCGCGCCCACCGCCGTCACTTCTGCTGCTAATTCTTTCCAGTTCATCACGGGTTTAATTGTAGATTGCTTCGCCTCAATCGACTGGAAAAAGCGTTAGAATGCTTGCATGAATGGGAAAAGAAAGAACATCTATGACGACCTGGAGCGAGATTTGCGTGGGTTTCCGGTCGGCGATTACGTACGAGCTTATGCGAAAGCATATCTGGAAGCGGACGTAGAAACAATTAGGAAACTACAGGGACTCCTGATCGGCGATGCTTCGGAACACAATGATCCCGGGGCGCCCAATGAGCCAGACGCGCCCATTGGCGCGCCTATTCAGCCTCGTCCACATTTGAATTCCGGGGCAATTGCCCTTCCGGAACCAGACAATCCTGACCCTGATAATCTCTTGAGCTCTTAGCGAATTCAAAATAACCCGGAGGGAAAACACGATGGCTGAATCGCAGTTTGTTTACATCACTTACATCCGCACCACGGCAGAGAAGCTATGGCAGGCGCTGATCGAACCCGAATTCACCCGTCAATACTGGATGGCGACAACGCAGGAATCCGAATGGAAGCCGGGCGCTCCGTGGCGGATTGTCTTTGCCGACGGGCGCACAGCCGACTCGGGCGAAATCGTCGAGATCGAGCCGCCGCGGCGGCTGGTCCAAACATGGCGGCATCAGATCATTCTCGCGCTGACCGCCGAGGGCTACTCGCGCCTGACCTACGAACTCGAACAACAAGGCGAAGCCGTCAAGGTAATCCTCACGCATGTGATGGACGTGAAGGATTCAAAGTTCATTAAGGCGGTTTCCAGTGGATGGCCGATGATTCTTTCGAGCCTGAAAAGTCTCTTGGAGACCGGCGAGTCGCTGGAGGTGACGCGCCATTCGCCGAAGGGGATGTAGGGCGTGTCTCATCAATGGATCGGCTGAATTGGTTTGAATTCCTCAAGGGCTAAACAGGCTGCGTTGATTAGGCTGCATTGATGGCGCGGCTCAAACAGCGCCTTTCAAGACATCGTCTTATTCAGAGATTCCACGAGCCGATTCAGCGCCCGCAGCGGACGACGATCCGGGTTCCGGGCGCGACCATGGTGCCCGGCGCGGGGGCTTGTTCGCGCACCGTGCCGCTGCCGGTGATTTCGACGTCCAGGCCGGCGGCGGCGGCTTGCTCGATGACCTTGCGCACCGGCAAGCCGAGCAGCGAGGGAACACGCAAGGATTTTGCGCCGGCAATGAGGACGGTCGCGGTTGTTGGTGGCGGCGTGGTTTTGGGAGCATTGCCGGGAGCGGTATAGGCAATTGCGTTTGCGGCCGTGGTCGCTGGCTGTGCGCTGGTTTGCGATGGGCCCGGGGCCGCGGACTGAGTTGCAACCGCGGGCTGGCCGGCATCCATGCGCAGAGGATCGTCGCTGGGCAGATCGTTGGCCGCGGCGTAGAGCGCGTTGATGTCGGCGGTCTGCTCATGGGCGTCGTCCTCGGCCAGCTGTATATTCTTGGCGGCGCGGGGGCGGCGCAGATTAATGTCGTGGGGCACGGTGAGGTACTCGAGCACCTGCTGCGCCACCTCGGCGAAGACCGGCGCGGAGACAGCGGCGCCGTAGTACGCTCCCTTGGGCGAGTCGAGAACCACGGCCACGGCGATCACTGGGTTGTTGACCGGAGCAAAGCCGGCGAACGAGGCGATGTGCATCGTCTTCGAGTAGAGATGCGTGGCCGGATCGATCTTTTGCGCCGTGCCGGTCTTGCCGCCGGATGAGTAGCCGTTGAGCTGCGCCGCTTTGCCTGTGCCGTAGAGCACCACGCCCTCCATCATCTTGCGCATTTCGGCGGCGGTCATNNAGGCAGCGGATTGGGCAGCTCGCCGCCCGGCTTGAACGGCGACGCCTGCGGCACCTGCGGTGCGGCCAACGTTTGACTATTGGTGCTATCGTTCACCTGCCCCGGCAGCAGCACGCGCGGGGGCAGATAGACGCCGCCGTTGGCGATGGTGGAGACCATGGAGACCAGCTGCAGCGGCGTGACGGCGACCTCCTGTCCGATGGCGATGGAGCCGATGGAAGATGCGCCCCACTTGCCGACCGGGCGCAGCAGTCCGCGGGTCTCGCCGGGCATCTCCGCGCCGCTACGCTGGCCAAAGCCGAAGTCGTGGATGAATTGATAGAAGCGCTCGGGGCCGACTTTGAGGGCCAGCTTGACAGCAGCCACGTCGCTTGACACCTCCAGCGCCTGGTGGACTGGAATCACACCGTAATGTTCGCCCTGGTTGTCGTGGATGACGCGGCCTGCAAGGGTGATCTGGCCGCCCTGGCAGTCGATGGGATCGTCGGGCTTGGCCACGCCCTGCTCCAGCGCCGCCGAATAAGTGACCAGCTTGAAGACCGAGCCGGGCTCGTAGACGTCGCTTACGGCGTGGTTGCGCAGCAGCTCCGGCGTGGTGCGGCGGAAAAGGTTGGGGTTGAAGGTGGGGCGAATGGCCAGCGCAAGAATCTGCCCGGTGTGCACGTCCTGCACGACGACGGTGCCGTTGGCCGCCTGGGTGCGCTGCATCGCGTGGTCGAGCGCGCGCTCGGCAAGAAATTGAATGTTCTCGTCGATGGTGAGCGTCAGGTTCTGGCCGGGCTGAGGCTCGCTCTCGCTGGAGCCGAGCACGTGGCGGCGCGCATCGAGGGCGGTGTACATGCGGCCGGGGACGCCGTGCAACTGCGGCTCGAACTTCTGCTCCAGGCCGCCCAGACCGTTGTCGTCGAGGCCCACATAACCGAGCACCTGCGCGGCAATCTCGTTGTCCGGATAAAAGCGCTGAAACTCTTTCTGGAAGTAGATGCCCTTCAGAGCCCCGGAATCGATCAGCGCCTTCACGCGAGCGGCCACATCCGGCGTGACGCGCCGCGCAATCCAGGCAAAGCTGCGGCCGGCCTGGAGGCGGGCGGTAATCTGCTCCTCGCTGCTCTGCGCGTCGTCGGGGTCGGTGTGGACGACTGCGGCGAGGGCGCTAGCGGCCGCCTGCTTATCGCCGATCTCGCCGGGCACGGCGAAGATGGAGTCCACCTGCACGGTGATGGCCAGCTCGCGCTGGTTGCGGTCATAGAGGATGCCGCGGCGCGGAGCCACCTCGAAGGTGCGCTGCTGCTGCTTCTCGGCGCGTTCCATGAACTCCTGGTGGCGCACCACCTGAAGCCAGAAGAGGCGAAAGGCAATCAGGAGAGCCCAGCAGAGAAAGAGCAGGCACACCAGCCAGAAGCGCGTGCGCTGGAGAGGCATGGCGCGCGGCGCGGGGTTGGGGATGGGGCGAACGGTGGACGGCATCGGCATCGCTCCGGTCATCGCAGCTAGGAGCTAGAGGCTAGCAGCTAGTAGCTGCTAGCCGGAGGAACGGCTTGCGCGAGAACCGGAGCGGAGGCGTCGGAAGCGGCGGCGGGGTTGACCATCTGGCCCGGCTGCGGCTCGGCAAAGCCAAGTTCACGAGCCATTTTGTCGATGCGGGCCGGCTGGGTGAGCTGTGCTTCGGAGAGGCGCAACTGGCGATTCTCCTCGCGCAACTGCTCGCGGAGCTGCTTCTCCGACTCGACGCGGTAACCGCTCTCGATGGCGCTAAAGTGCTGTAAGCCATAAAGCATGGTCAGCGAGAAGAGAATGGTGATGGCTGCGGAAAAAAGGCGAATCTGGCGGGCGCGCGCAGGATCAGGCGCCTTGATCAGGCGGCTGTTATCGAAGCTCTTGGGAAAGCGGAACTCCGGCGTGCGCGAGCAGCGCCGGCGCAGGGGTTGCTGGGCCAGCAGCTCGGCGTTGCGCTCGGCAACGCGTGCGCTCCAGCTTCTGCCCGCTTCATAATAGGTTGTTGCGCATGCCGCCATCTTTCCCTCCCCGAGCTTTTAGCTTCCAGCCTTTAGCTTCTAGCTCTGTTCTGGTTGCTAAACAATTTCCTTGCCACTCACAAAAACATACATAGAAGCTGCAAACGTCCGAATCTCAGAAGATAAAGCTAGAAGCTAGCAGCTAGTAGCTGTTCTCTCCCCCGCCCTCAACTTCGCGCTCCTTGAACGCGGATTGCGTTCTAACTCTTCTTCCCCGGCGGTAACCGGCTTCTTAGTGAGAATCTCCCAGATCCCCTGCCGCGCGCCTTCGCGCAGGCTGTCTTTGGCAATGCGATCTTCCAGCGAGTGAAAGCTGATGACTACCAGCCTTGCGGAGGGCTTGAGCAACTTGGGTGCGGCCTCCAGCAATACTCGAATCTCTTCCAGTTCGCGATTGACATAAATACGAAGAGCCTGAAAGGTTCTGGTCGCCGGATGAAGGTGCGCCTGTTTCATTGCCGGGGCGGCTGATGTTACAATCCGGGATAACTGCCCGGTGGTAGCAACAGGCCGCCCGCGAACAATGGCTCTGGCGATTCTCAGCGACCTCCTTTCCTCTCCGTACTCGTAAATAAGGTCCGCTACCTCACGATCGCTCGCCTCATTCACCACTTGACTGGCGGTTGGGCCGGCGCG
>PMTP01000202.1 GCA_003167305.1 Acidobacteriaceae bacterium | reverse complement strand
TGCTCAACGGTCAGAGCCTCGATCTGCATTACGCTACCCAGCCCCACACTTGCGAGACGACGGAAACCATTGCGCGCGGCAAGACGGTTTCATTGATCCGGCTCACACTGGTTCTGCCAGCGATGCTAGGTGGCGCTTCCGAGCGGGAGCTTCAACTGTTGGAGCGCATTGCTCTTTACTGGGGCTTCGCGTATCAGATGGTTGACGACCTGAAGGATTTGCTGGACAGCCAAGCCACATCTGGAAAGACAGTGGCCCGCGACCTGCTTCTCGACCGGCCCAACTCCGCCTCCGCGCTGGGCATTCCCGCCGCTGTCCAGCGTCTCACCCGCTTCATTGAATTGGGAGATAGATCTCTTGCACATCTCTTGCAATTAAGGATTGGGTTTTCGTTCCTGGGAAAACTTAGCAGCAGCCTGGAAGAAGAGCTGGCTCGGGTGACAGATAATTTCTGCAAAATGCCAGCGGGAGCCCGGCCGTGATCTTCCTCAAGCTGATCGTGACCAATCTGCTCCGCCATCGCGTCCGCTCGCTCATCAGCGTTGCCGGCATCGCCTTCAGCGTCGCGGCCATGCTCACAGTGGTCACCATTCTGCAAGGCGCCATCGGAATGTTCTCCGGCATCCTATCGAGCGATAGCGAAATCATCGTCTTCGAGCGCAATGTCTCCGATCTGTTTTTCAGCAATGTTCCAGCCGCCGCGTTGGAGGAGATCTCCAGCTGGCCAACGGTGGCTCATGCCGATCCGGTGCTCTTCGGCGTAGTATCCAGCTCCGATCACCCGATCATTACCTGCTTTGGCGTGACTGCTGCCGATGCCCGCATTCGTAAGGCTGTCTGGATTGCCGGCGATAAACTCGCCTTCGGTCAACACTCCGACGATGTGGTTCTCGGTGAACGGGCCGCGGAGTTCCTCGGCGCGAAAATCGACGATCATGTCCCCATCGGTCACGGAATCTTCCATGTCATCGGAATTCTGAAGACGGCCAATGGCTTTGAGGATGGCGGAGTCTTCATGCCGCTCAACTCCGCGCAGGGCTTCTTTCATAAGGAAGGGACATCCTCGGTGATCACCATCAAGCTGCGCAATAAGGACGATGCTGCATTGTTCAAGACGATGGTCGGGGAAAAATTCACCAACCTGATTGGTTTGGAAGACGCGGAGTTCACGCGCTCCTATTCGCAGTTCAAGATTCTCAAAGCCACGGCCTGGGCGGTGGGCGGATGCGGTCTTCTGCTGGGTGGATTCGGCGTCGCGAATACCATGATCATGTCGGTCTTCACACGTATTCGCGAAATCGCCATTCTGCGCGTCAACGGCTTCTCCGGCCTGCAGATTGCGGTCATGATCTTCGGCGAATCGGCGGTTGTTTCGCTCGCGGGCGCGGTACTGGGCCTCGTGACCGGAAGCGGCCTGCTCTATGCGCTCAAGCTGGTTCCCGCGCTGCACGGCTATGTGGACGTAACGCTGCAACCTGTCGTCATGCTCATCGTAATTCTGCTGGCTTTGATCACCGGCATTGCAGGCGCGCTCTATCCGGCAGCCTACGCCATGCGCATCCGAGCGGTGGAGGCGCTGCGCTTCGAATGAACTCATCAACAACGGCACAAAAGAATACCGAGCCTCGCGTCGTTCTTCGCGCTGAAGGCGTATGGAAAAGCTATGACGATGGAGCGATTTCCGTTCTGAAGGGCGTGGCCTTCGAGGTCATCGAAGGCCAGACAGTAGCGCTCTGCGGACCATCGGGCTGCGGCAAGAGCACGCTGCTGCATCTGTTCGGCGGCCTGGATTTTCCTGAGCAAGGACGGGTATCGGTCAACGGCGCGGAGGTCAATCGCCACCGCAATCTATTGCACCTTCTGCGCCATGAGGTGGGCTTCGTCTTTCAGCTTCACAATCTCATCCCCGACCTGACGCTGGAAGAGAATTGCCTCATTCCTACGGTGGCTGCGGGTATTGATCGCCGCACTGCGCAAACAAGAATTCATCTGCTTGTCGAGCGCACCGGCCTCACGCATCGCCTCGGCCATCGCATTCAGAAGCTCTCCGGAGGCGAACGCCAGCGAACCGCGCTCTGCCGCGCGCTGATGAACCGGCCTAAGATTCTGCTGGCCGACGAGCCTACTGGCTCACTGGATGAACACGCGAGCGGCGCGGTATTCGATCTGCTGCTGGAGATTGTCGCCACCGAGGGCGTAACGCTGGTCATGGCGACTCATGATCGCGGTTTGGCCGCGCGCTGCGACCGCCTGCTGGAGATGCACGACGGGAGGATTCATGAGCCAGTATCCGCCTGATGCTTCGATCTCATCTGGCAGCGCTCCACAGCCCGTAGCCTGCGCCGCATGGCACAGCCTCTTCTGGCTGGTCTTTGCCAACAGCATCGGAGTTCTGCTCTCGATTCTGCTACTCTTTCCCGCCATCAATCCTATTCTGGGCGAATGGACCTATGGCCGCTGGATCATGGTGCATATAAATCTGGAACTCTACGGCTGGACAAGCCTTCCTCTGGTTGGTTTTCTCTTCAAAGTCTACGGCGCCGAGAGAGGAACTTTGGCGCGATGGTGCAGACCGGTGCTTTGGGCGTGGTCCGCGGCTCTTGGCGTGGGCGCGTTTTCATGGCTCTCCGGCCACTCCAGCGGCAAGCTCTTTCTCGATTGGTCCGGCTCAGCGCGCGTTCTGTTTCCGCTGGCGATGCTTGCCCTCTGGCTGCTGCTCGCAATTGCGTTTGTCCGCCATTGGAAGGCGGCAACTCTCTCTGCGCGTTGCGCAAAGATCGCCGGTCTCCTGCTGTTGTTGATTGTTCCCTTTGTCATGTTCATTGCATCCAGTCCAAATTATTATCCCGCCATCAATCCAGACACCGGCGGCCCCACCGGAGCCAGCCAGCTTGAGTCGTCGCTGATGATTGTCGCCATTCTGCTCATGCTTCCCTTTGGACTCACACAGCGCAAAGCTGGACACACACGCATCATCGCAACGGCCTGGGTAATCATGGCAGTTGAGTTTGTTCTTTGTTTTGCACTCGGCCGCGGCGACATCAGCCATCATC
>PMTP01000117.1 GCA_003167305.1 Acidobacteriaceae bacterium | reverse complement strand
CTTGAGAAGGGGCAGCTTTCACCGGAGCCTCGACAGCAGCCTTTACCGGCGGTTTGACAGCAGCTTTGATCGAAGCCTTCGCGGTAGCCTCGACCGGCGGCATGACGGGGGCCATCGCAACAACGGTTACTGGCGGTTTGGCGGCTTTGGCCGGAGCCTCGGGCGGCGTCTTCGCGGGAGCGGGTTCTGCCTCGGAAGCCAGCGTCATGGCTTGAGCAGGGACAGCCTTGACCGGCTCTGGCTGGGAGCTGGAGCTGAGCTCAGTCGTACCAGGCTCGGCGCCACGGGCCATCGGAGAGGGTGTTGGCGGAACGGCGGCCGGCTTCTCCGTCATCACGAAGCTGGTTGGAAGCTGCTGCAGGTGCCACTTGCCATCCGTGCCCTTCACATAGGTGGCTCCCTGGTAGGTGCGCGTTTCAGGTTCGACCTGCTTGTAGGGCGCGCTGACTGAGGTCGCCGCTCGCTTCACGTCCACAGGCTCCGTGGCAGGCTTTGGCGCGGGTGACGCCTGCGTTCCAGCCATCGGCAAGGCCTCCGCGTGAGGAGCATAGACGGACTTGTCGGCCGTTGCGGCCGGCTGCATCGAATCGGCGTCCTCATGGTCTGGAGCCAACCCCAATTGCGTTAATTCCTGCTCTTGATCGGATGCGGAAACCTTTGCCCACAAGCTACGCCTCAGACCTTTCAGGCTGAAGCCTTTCTTCTTTTCCGGAGGAGCGGGCGGCTCGGAAGCGGGTTGGGCCATTTGACCGATCAGCCGGGTGATGGGCGAAGATGCCGGCCGGGTGAGAGTCTGCGATTCCTGGTCTTCTCCAGCGCCCAGGGGGCGAGGCTCATAGCGGTTGATCACGATTTCCGGTTTGAGATCTCCGCCGGCGAGGAACTGCGAGACCAGGCGTTTTGAGTCCTGTGGTCCGCTGCTGCCCGGCTGCATGACCAGGTAGATCGTGGTGCCATCCGGGAAGATAGCCGTACCCATCAGATCAAGCCCTGAACCCGCTTCAATCGCGAACCGGGGAGGCGGAACCTTGACCAGAGCCTTGGCCGGAGTCTCGATGGGTGGCTTGGCTGGTGCCTCGGCTGGAGGCTCGGCGGCAGCTTTGGCCGGCGGCGCGGCAGGAGCCTCCGCCGGGGTCTGTTGAACTGGCTCGACGAGCGGCTTGGCAGGCTCGGCGGGCGGCTCGACAGGAGTCTCCGCAAGGGGCATTTCGGGCGCAGGCGTTGCCTCGGGCGCGGGCGTTGCCTCGGGCACCGGCGTCTCAACTTGAGCGGGAGCCGGCGGCGGAATGGCGGGAGCAGCCTCGGTGACCGTGAGCGACACTGTAGCCCGCACCACGGTGTAGTTCGTGATGGCTGTTGGCGTGAATGTGACCGAAAGCGCATGCGTTCCCGCCGGGAGCGAGGCGCCCGCGACAGGCGTGTATACGAAAGTTCCCGGAACCAATGCCGTGGCATTGAGCTGAGCGGCGCTGAGCGCATCGCCGCTGAGAATGGGAGTGGGCGCAGACCAAATGACGATGGGCGTGGCTTTGGTGATCGTGAGCCAGACGGCGCCTTGCGCCTCGCTGTAATTCGCGGCATCCGCCGGAGTAAACGTCGCCGAAAGCGGCTGGACTCCCGCTGTGAGCGCAGCGCCCGCGGCAGGAATGTAAACAAAGGTTCCCGGAACCGATGCCGTGGCATAGAGTTGCGTGGCGCTGAGCGCGGTGCCGTAGGAAATCGCATGTGGTTTCGACCATGTGACGATGGGCGTTGCCTTGGCGACTGTGAGCGAGGCGGTGGCCTCNNCCATAGGCAATCGAAGCGGGTGTCGCCCATGTGATGGCCGGCGTAGCCTTGGTGACCGTAAGCGAGACGGTGGCGTGTGCCGCCGTGTAGTTCGTCGAGCCCGTCGGGGTGAAGGTGAGCGTGAGTGAATGCCTTCCTGCCGCGAGGATGGCGCCCGTGCCCGGAAGATAAGTGAATTTGCCCGGAACCAATGCCGTAGCATTGAGTTGAGCAGCGCTGAGCGCAACGCCATAGGCAATCGGATCGGGCGCCGGCCATGCAACGGCCGGCGTGGTCTTAGTGATGGTGAGTGAGACGGTAGCCTGTTCGGGCGCATAGTCCTCAGTGTCGGTCGGCGTGAAGGTGACCAGCAGCGTCTGCACTCCTGCTGTCGGCACGACGCCCGCAGCCGGGGTGTAGACGAACGTTCCCGGAACCGAGGCTGTGGCATTGAGCTGAGTCGCGCTGAGCTCGGCGCCATAAGCTATCGGAGCGGGCGTCGTCCAGGTGATGACCGGCGTTGCCTTGCTGACCGTTAGCGAGACGGCAGCCTGCGCCGTGGTGTAGGTCGTGGTGTCTTCTGGCGTGAAGACGACCGAAAGCGTGTGCATTCCCACCGCAAGCACTTCGCCTTCGGCGGGAGTGTAGACAAAGGCTCCCGGAATCGATACTATGGCATTGAGCTGAGTCGCACTGAGAGCGGCGCCATAGGAAATCGGAGCGGGCGTCGACCAGGCGATGGTCGGCGTCTCCTGATGCACGAGTTCGACCGCAACATTCTGCTCGGCAGTGGCCGCCTCGACGCTGGCTGACTCGGCACTGGCCTGTTCGACGCTGGCTGGCTCGGCACTGGCTGACGGGGTAATGGCCGCTGTCTTCTGCAGGTGCCATTTGCCATCCGCGCCCTTCTCGTATGTAGCGCCTCGGTAGGTGCGGGTTTCAGATTCGTTTTGCTGGCTGGGGGTACTGTCGTCTGGGACCTCCACCGGTTCCTTATCCGCAAGGTCAGTCTGATCCGTGGTCTCGGCTGGCCTGACCGGCGCAACTGCGGCAGGCTGCGTCTCCGCGGGAGGAGTAGAGCCGGAGTTCACCGGGATCTCCACATTGTCTTCAGGCTGCGCCGCGCCCGGCGCAGCGACGGCTTTCTCCAGAATGGGCCGGATGGGCGCATGCTCCGGCTGCGCAATCGCCGGCGCTTCCTCGGGTTCGGGCGAGGAAATCTTCGCGGAAAAGCTGCGCCCAAGATTTTTCAGGCTGAAGCCGGACACCTTTTCTGCTGTTCCCTTCTCCGGGATCGCGGGCAGTCCGCAAGCGGCTCGGCTCATCTGTCGGATCAGCCGGGAGATGGGCGAATCTTCCAACGCCAGCGGAATGGCGGTGTTCTGCATGCGCCGCACGGCGGCATAATCGTTGGGAATCTTCCACTGCGCCGGCCGGGTGAGCGCCTTGGTAATCTGGTCTTCAGCCACACCCAGGGTGCGAGACTGGTACCGGTTGAGCACGATTTCGAGCCGGGGAACCTCAGTGGCAAAGTACTGCGAGATCAGGCGATTGGAGTTGCGCAGTCCGGCGATGCCGGCCTGAATCACCAGGTAGACCGTGGAGCCCTCCTTGAAGAGGCTCGTCCCCATCAGATCGAGTCTGGACCCTATGTCAACGACCACGTTGTCGAAGTCGTGGCGCGCGACGGTCAACAGCTTGTCGATGGCTTCATGGGAGGCATCAAACTGGGGAAATTTGCCGGGAGCCGCAAGCACTGAAACTCCCGAGCTATGCTTGACCAGCAGCTTGGAGAGAAAGCTCGAATCCAGCCGGGCGGCATTCTGAAGCGCATTGATGGTCGAGTATTCGGCGGCCACGCCCAGGTTGAGCGCGGCGTCTCCCAGCGGAAGATCCAGATCGATCAGCAGTGTGCTCTGGCCTGACTCTTGGGCCATGGAAACAGCAAAATTGCAGGCCAGCGTGGTTACGCCATCCCCGCCCTTGGCGCCGAGAAAGACCAGCAATTTTCCTCCCGCCTTCTTCGCTGGGCGCGGCGCCGGACGGCGAGCCGAAGCCCGTGCCAGTGCGTCGGCTACGGTGCTCTGCGTGAAGGGCAAGGTGAGAAACTCGCGAGCGCCGGCGCGCATGCAGCGGACCAGCAGATCCGAATCAAACTTCATCGAATAGACCATCACCGTCGCCGCGCCGTTGGCGCAGATGCTCTCCACCAGCTCGAGAGCGTATTCGGGACGGCTGTCCAGATCGATGATGATGACGTCGTGATGCTGCTCCAGCAGTTTGGGCACATCGTCCATGCTGGGCGGATAGGTGGAAAACTCGCGGATAACCCCATCCTGGCATCCGGCCAGCGTACTGGCTGCCGCCTTGCGGCGCTCCTCGTTCGGGCCAATCAGTGCAATCGATAGTCCATCAGAGCTTGGCGACTCTGTATATGGCTCATCGAGATAGAGAGAAGAGTCTGAATTCACTGGATTGCTGCCCCCTGCTGCGTACAACGTTCCTTCTAGGTTAACCGAAAACCGTTGAGCTGATTGCGTGTTGCACATCCTGCCCACGTAAACCCTTAACGAGCGAATGCCGTGCCCGCCACCGCTGCAACCGGAAACCGCGATCCGGCCAGCAGGAAAAGAAGCAACAGCCTGTTGAGAAAGCGCCGGTTGCGCACATCAGTGAAGGTCACCACGATGAGTACGATGAGCGCCGGCCCCCAGGCAAACGAATGCACACTCTACCCCTGCTTTCAGCAAGTACTAAAACGTTATTGCGATTATGCAACCATTATTACAACTGTCAAACCATTATTGCAATGAACTATTTGAATTGCACCTAACGTTTCTTTGCCGGCTTGGGAGCGGGCTTTTTGACTGCGGGTTGGGAAGGCTTGGCAGCCTTGGACGGCTTGGGGCTCGGATCGGCAACAGGCTTCTTCTTTGCTGGCGCGGACTTGGTAGCCGGGGCCTTGGCCGGAGTCTTGACAGGCGGCCTGGCGACAGCCTTGGCCGGAGTCTTGACAGGCGGCCTGGCAACAGCCTTGGCCGGAGTCTTGATAGGCGGCTTGGCGACAGCCTTGGCCGGGGGCTTTTGAGCAGCCTTTACGGACGGCTTGGCCGGAGTCTTCGCCGGTACCTTCTTAAGCGCGGGCTTTGCCGGGGGCATCGGCTTCCTTGCTTGAGCCGGGACAGCCTTGGCCGGTGCGGGCTGGGACTTGGGACTGGCGGTTGGCGCGGTGGGCTTGGCTGCTGTCGCAGGCTTTGCCGAGGGAGCTGGCTTGGGTTCAGCCTTGGGCTTAGGGGCAGGCGCAATTATGTTTGCCTCTTCCGGCTTCGGCGCAACCGGGAAAGCGGCCGGCATCTCTGCCTCCACGGGCGCAGCGGCGGGCAGCGTGGGACCGACTTTGCGTGGCTTGGAAACACGCTTGACCGATTCCGGTTTGGCAGCCGGTTTCGGATTCACGTCCTCATCCTCATCCTCGACCTCGTCTTCGGCAGCGGTTTCGGATTCCTCGAGGAGGTCAATGTCTAGTTCGACCTTGGGCAGGTTCAGGCCCAGGCCCAGGTCAAGTTCATCCTCGTCTCCGCCGATGTCGTCCAGATCGTCTTCGCTGTTCAGAGAGTCTTCAGCCTCCTCTTCGTCGTCGAAGGAGTCCTCTTTCAGCTTGACTTCGGCTCCGCGCTTGGCGCGCGTCCGCTTGATGCTGACCTGGGGAGGCGGAGCAGGCGGAGAATGGGGTTCGAGGAAGGTGCGGACTTCTTCCGGCGTAGCGAGTTTGCCATCGAGCAGCTCCAGGAAAACGGACTGCGCGATCTCGCGGTACGCGGGCAATTCGGCGGTAATGCGCATCTCCTGCAAGAGAGCGTGGGGCATGCGCTGGCGAACTTCGGGCCAGACCTTGAGGAAGAGATTGAAGCGATCTTTGACAGCCTCATCCTTGCTGGTAAATCCAAGCCAGAGAACTGCTTCAGGATCATAACTTGTGAAGAGCTTGTAGCAGGCCGAGGGGGCGGAGTTCTCCGGGGCGGTGAGCGCCTTGGCAAATCCGGCGGCCAGCGCGTCCAGGCTGTTCCACTCCTCGACAAAGCCGGGGCGCAGCATCTGCTTTTTGAGAGCAGCAAGCTCTTTGGGGGCGAGCCGGGCGGTGAGCAAGCGCATCTGCGCCGCGGACATATCGGCATGAACGCCCTGCACGAGCAACTCGACGGCCAGATCGTGCAGCGCCGTCAACCCCTCCTCATCGGCCTTGGTGGAGCTCCAGGCCGGAAAAAGGACGTCCATCCAACCCTCGGCTTCGAGCGCCTGCAAGACCTTCAGTCCCTCATCCTCATGGCCGATCTGCTCCAGCTCCTGCCTCCGCGCCTGTGCGGAAAGGTACTCGATGACGCCTTCTTCCCTGGCGTTCGCGTAGCGGGTGCGGGTCTTGTGGTCCATCTCCCAGCCCAGGCGCGTCATGATGCGCGTGGCGCGAATCAGCAGGGAAGGCTCTTCCAGGAAGCCGTAATTCGAAACCAGGCGCAGCGTCCGGGACTCGATGTCCGCGGCGCCGTTCATCGGGTCCATCAGCAGACCAAAGGAGCCCTCGTTGAGGGAGATGGCCATGGCGTTGATGGTGAAGTCGCGGCGGCGGAGGTCTTCCTGAATGGTGGCGGGATGATAGACGGGCTTGCCGGGCTTGGGATACTCGATGCGGTGGGCGCTGACCAGATCGACGCGAACGGTGCCGGGAAAACACAGGTAAAGGGCGCCGGAAACTTCGTCCTCGCCCCACACGGTGCCACCGAGGTTCTCAATCGTTTTCTTGAGTTTGAGAGCATTTCCATGCACGGCCAATTCCAGCGCGCGGACGGCGTGGCCGCTGGTCAAATCGCGCACCGCGTCGCCGGTTAGAAACAGGATGGTGCCGGCTTCGCGAGCTACCTCGCGCAAGTGGCGCAGAGCGTTTTGCTGGTCGGCCGACAGCCGATTTTCCAGAAGATAAATGTAGTCAGGCATTCGTGTTCCTGCTTCCGCTGGTTGTTTTCCGCAGCCAAGTGACTGATGCCGTTGATTTTACAGCAAACTCCAGCAATGATTTCAAGCAGTACAATATCACAAGCGGCTCCCTTTGGCTAGACCTCTACTGAGCGAAGTTGCAAGCTTCCCTTTCCGACACTGGCCGGTTCCATGCGACAATCCAGAACGATGGCCTCTTTACGCAAACCGGTGATCGTGCGCAAGTTCTCCCGCGACTGGTGCGCCGGCTATGCGGGAGCCAGCTTTGGCCAGGATGCGGTCGAGCTGGAAATTCTGGATCTCGGCGGCAAGGTGCTACGCATCGCCTGGGAGCAGGTCAAGTGGGTCTGCTATGTCCGCGACTTCCCTGCCGACGAAACCGCCAATCCGGAGCGGCTCATCCACAAGCGCTTCGCCATCCGCCCGCGCACGCCCGGCCTGTGGTTGCGCATGACGCTGACCGACGGCGAGAAGCTGGAGGGCCTGGCCGCCAACGACCGCTCGTTGCTCGAAGGCGCCGGGCTGCTGCTGACCCCGCCCGATACGCGCTCCAACACCCAGCGGATTTACCTGCCGCGGCAGGCNNGAGCAGCCGGGCCTCTTTCCCCGTGAGCCGGAACCTGCCGAATAAGCTGGTACCTGGAACGTGTGATTGTGTAATCGCTGGATTGTAGCGACGGTCTGGAATGGAGCGCCGGTCTCCAGACCGGCTGTTGCGCGGGCGTCCACGCCCGCATGTGTTCTGGAATCATTTGAACGTGTTTAATCAACCCGCTTTGTGTCAGGGCACGACTTCAGTCGTGCCGCTAGCAACCCCAAATAGTGGAGGGCTTTAGCCCCTGCGATGTCGAAACCTTCCCGACCTTCGGACCCCAATAGCGCCACGGGACGCCCGCGAACGTTCTTTGTGAGTTCCGGAACGGCGGGGAGAAGATCGCTCTTCCAGACCGAACGGATGGCGAATCTCTTCATTGATGTCCTCCGATCTTATATGCGGTCGGGAAAGATAGTTGTTCACGACTTTGTTGTCATGCCAAATCACGTTCATATTCTGATGACCCTTCCCGGCGAGGTAAGTCTTGAGAAGGCGATGCAGTTGATCAAGGGAAGCTTTTCGTTTCGCGCCAACAAGGAACTTGGATTTCGGGGCGAGATTTGGCAGCGGGGATTTTCGGACGTGCGAATCGTCGATGGACAGAGTTTAGAGGAGCATCGGGCGTACATCGACAACAATCCGGTAACGGCGGGGTTGGCTAATTCGGCGGAGGAGTACATTTTCGGATCGGCTTATTTGAAGAAGCAAAAACACGCAGGGGCTAAAGCCCGGGAATTGGAAGTGGCTGAACGGCACGACTGAAGTCGTGCCCTGACACGGGCTTACAAGGCTATTGTGTAAGAACCTCTCCACTGAAAGAATCGGAGACGGTGATGCAGACAACAAATCATGCAACATTCAAGGAGTAAGAATGCGCATTTCGGCCAAAGTTTGGAATCAGGTGTTTGAGCGCGACAAAGGCTTCTGTCAGTATTGCGGCACTGACTTGCTGGTTAGCCGTGCGACTTATAGTGCTGCGCAAGTGGATCATGTCCATGCAGTAGCATCTGGCGGTGCGATGGAAGAATTGGATAATTTGAAACTGGCATGTGCGATCTGTAACGGTTCACTATCTCGTTACAACCATCTCAAAACGTTCGAGGCCCGCAAGGCAATCATGGACGAGAAAAACAAGGTTCACGAAGAGAATTTTCAGAAAATGGTTAAAAAATTACGTCCCTAATTTACATACATTGTGCCCCTGGTCTCAAAATCGAGACCTGGGGCACCCAAACAGTTTACTGCAACAGCGTCGGCTCGTCGTGGTTGCCGTTGCCGTTCAGCTCATCGGGCGGGATGATGACGGCGGCGGCTACCTTGTCTTCCGGCTCCAGGTTGAGCAGGCGGACGCCTTGCGTGGCGCGGCCGGCGGCGCGGATGGTCTTGGTGTCGATGCGGATGATCTTGCCGAATTGGCTGATGACCATCAGCTCGCTGGTGTCCTCGACCAGTTGAATGCTGCTGACGCGGCCGATGCGCGGCGTGACGGCCATGTTTTTGACGCCCTTGCCGCCGCGGGTTTGCAGGCGGTACATCTCGACATTGGTGCGCTTGCCGAAGCCATTTTCGGTGATGGCCAGAATGCGGTACTCGCCCGGCTCGTGCTCCTTGGGCGTGATGGCAACGCCGACGACATAATCGTTTTTGGCCAGAGCGATGCCGCGCACGCCGTAGGCCGGACGGCCCATGGAGCGGACATCGTTCTCGTCGAAGCGAATGGCCATGCCCAGATGCGTGGCCAGAAAAACAATCTGCGAGCCGTCGGTGATGCGCGCCTTGACCAGCTCATCGCCATCATCGATGCCGATGGCGATAATGCCGCGGGCCATGACGTTGGAAAAATCCTTGAGCGGCGTCTTCTTGACGGTGCCTTTTTGCGTGGTGAAAAAGATGAACTTGCCCTCTTCTTCAAGATCGCGCACAGGCAGAATCGCGCGCACGTTTTCGCCGGGCTGCAGGTCGAGGAGGCTCTGCATCGACTTGCCCTTGCCGGCCGCGCCCACGTCGGGAATCTCGTAGACCTTGAGCCAGTAGACGCGCCCGGCGTTGGTGAAGCACAGCAGGAAGGCGTGGGTTGAATTGACGATCAACTGCGCGACAAAATCCTCCTCGCGCGTCTTCATGCCCATGCGCCCGGTGCCGCCGCGGCGCTGCTGGCGATAGATGCTGATGGGCGTGCGCTTGAGATAGCCCTGGTGGCTCACCGTGACCGCGACCTGCTCGTCGGCGATCAGGTCTTCCAGTTGCAACTCGGCGCTCTCGTCGACGATTTGCGTGCGGCGCGCGTCGCCGTACTTGTCGCGAACTTCTACGAGTTCCTTCACGATCACCGCGCGCAGCTTGACTTCGCTGGCCAGAATCGATTCGTACTCGGCGATGCGCTCGCGCACCTGCTTGAGTTCGTTGAGCAGCTCGTCGATGGAGAGCTGCGTGAGGCGGTAGAGTTGCAGTTCGAGGATGGCGTCGATCTGGCGCAGCGTGAGGCCCTTCTCTTCGTGCGGCAGGCGCTCGCGGTCGAGGTTGATGACGATCTCTCTGCCCTTGCTCCAGGCATAGAGATTCTCGCGGGCCTCGGCGCGCGAACCAGATGCGCGGATAAGGCGAATGACGGTGTCGAGATTGTCGAGCGCGATCTTGAGGCCTTCGAGGATGTGCTCGCGCGCGCGGTCCTTCTTGAGCAGGAAGACGGTGCGGCGCTGCACCACGTCGATGCGATGATCGATGAAGCAGCGAATGGCCTGATCGAGTCCCAACTCCCGCGGCTGCCCATTGAGCACCGCGAGAAAGATCATCGAGAAGCTTTCCTGCATCTGCGTGTTCTTGTAGAGCTGGTTGAGGACGATCTCGGGCTGCGCGCCGCGCTTGAGCTCAATGACAATGCGCATGCCGTCGCGGTCGCTCTCGTCGCGTACGTCGCTGATGTCATCGACGATCTTGTCAGTGACCAGCTCGGCGATGCGCTCGATCAGCTTGGACTTGTTCACCTGATAAGGAATCTCGGTGACGATGATCGCCTGCTTTTCCTTGGTCAGGCTTTCCAGAGCGGTGCGGGCGCGCATCAGGAAGCGGCCGCGGCCGGTGCGGTAGGCCTGCGGAATGCCGGACTTGCCGTAAAGGAAGCCGCCGGTGGGGAAGTCGGGGCCTTGCACGTGCTTGAGCACGATGGCAAGCGCGGCCTCGCGGTTCTGCGCCGCCTCCGGGCTCTGAATCAGTTCGATCGCCGCGTTGACGACTTCGGTCAGATTGTGCGGGGGAATGTTGGTGGCCATGCCGACGGCGATGCCGCTGGAGCCGTTGACGATCAGATTGGGAATGCGCGTGGGCAGCACCGTGGGCTCGACGGTGGACTCGTCGTAGTTGGGCACGAAGTCCACGGTCTCCATCTCGATGTCGGCCATCATCTCGCCGGCAATGCGCATCATGCGACACTCGGTGTAGCGCATGGCCGCCGGCGGATCGCCGTCCACCGAGCCGAAGTTGCCCTGGCCGTCGACCAGCGGATAGCGCAGAGAAAAGGGCTGGGCCATACGCACCAGCGTGTCATAAATAGCCGAGTCGCCGTGGGGATGATAGACGCCCATCGCCTGGCCGACCACCTTGGCGCACTTGGTGTATTTTTTGTTGTGCTGGAGGCCCATCTCGTTGAGCGTGTAAAGCACGCGGCGATGCACCGGCTTCAAGCCGTCCAAAGCGCTGGGCAGCGCGCGCCCGATGATGACGCTCATCGAGTAGTCGAGATAGGAGCGGCGCATCTCCTCCTCAATGTTGATGGGGATGAGGTTAGTGCCGCTGTGCGGCGGCGTGCCGCCTACGAGGGGAAGAAGAGGATTCTGATCGTCTGGCATAGGGTCATTTCAGGCCCACCGGAAGGCGGCGGAAAAGGACCGGAGAAAGCGGGGCCGGCCTGGCGTGGGCACTGCTTCTATTTTACCCGTTCGGGAGGGCTTTTTGCAAGGCGGATTGAAAGAAATAAGTCCTTATTTTGCTTGAATTTATAGCCTTCTTAATGAACTCATTCCAGAGCCCTGATTTCCCCAAGCCGCGCGGCGCATTTTTCCTTTGGATTTGGCGCTCTCTCCAGCCTTCTTTTTTGCCTTTTTGCGGGTTTCATTCTCCCCTAATCCTGCAAGAAATACAGGCGGCTGGTCTGGGAACCTGACCATCAATGTCAACTCGCCGCCGACTCCCTCCACGTAGCTGCGCAGCGTCGAGAGATAGAGATCTGCGCTTCTCAATGCGCCGAACTGTCCCATGGAATTTCGTTCCTTCCTATTAAGCTGTTCATCGGCCAAACTGGCCCACCCTACAGCAGCCCCGGCAGGCTCAGCACGCAGAAGACGGCCTGCAGCAGCACGATGGTCCCGGCTGCGCCCATCGCCAGTCGGCCCCTTGGCCCTTCGTAAGCGTCGGCAAAGACCCCGCCGATCAACGTGAGCAGAAAGGGCAGCGCCCAGAGCAACGGAGAGCCGGGGGCGCCGGTCATGATCAGAGCCATGAGGATCGAAGTGCAGATCAAAGGAACGGAGTTCCCGAAGTAGCGCGATTTGCGCACCCCCAGGTAGAGCGCCAGGGCGGCGGCGGCGGCTACCGTGATTCCCGCGTTCGCGAGCGTGGAGAAGAAGCGGTGGGCCGGGTCGAGCGAGAGACCTAGAAGCCCCGCCTGAGAGCGGAAAAAGTAGCTGAAGGCATCCGGGGAGAAGCCGTAGCAGGCAAAGACCACCACCATCGCCCCGGCCACGGCCATCAGCACCACTAGCAGCACCTGGGCTCGGCGCCCCTCGGCCACCCACAGCATCGCCGCCAGGCCCAGCAGCACTACCAACCCCAGCGCGGCAATGTGCGAAGCCGCAGCCAGGCCGAAGGCCGCCGTCAGAAGCACGATGCGCAGCCAGCCTTTGCGCCGCGGCCCTTGCATCGCGTGGGCCACGCCAATGCAGGTGTAGACGCCGCCATAGACGCCCAGCGCCGCCAGCACCTCCGGGTTGGGCACAACGCAGGCTCGCAGCACCGCCGGAAAGAAGCAGTAGAGCCCGAGCGCGGTGTAGCCGCCCAGGTTGCCGTAGAGCCGCCGCGTCACCCACCACAGGCCCGCGCCCAGCACGCACCCGGCGCCCAAAAACGGGAGACGCAGCAGCAAGAGAATGTGCGTCAACTGATGGCGCAGCTCCCAACTGCTCAACTCGCCGCCGGCCTGCACCACCCGGTCTTCGGGCTTGCGGAAATGGTCTAGCCCGCGCTCCGCCAGCAGATTCAGCGTCAACGGCAGCCCGGCAAGCCGGTAGGCCAGAATCCCGTCGTGAATGTTCCCGCAACTGGTAAAGTAGCCGGCTAACTGCGATGGCCGCTCCCACATCTCGCGCCCGCAGCGCGCGTATTGGTAGTCGCGATCGGTCAGCGTCTGGTGGCCGGTGAGCCACAGCCCCTGCACCAGAAACACCGCCAGCAACCCGGCGGCAATGCGCTGCGGCAGATTGAAGCGAAAGCGGCGAATGCGTGCAAAGCGGTGGGTCATCGTGCTCCATGGAACCTTACCAGTCTAAACGCTCCAACCCGTTGTTTTCGCTCTCCGATTCGGCCGTCCATCCTGGCCTGATGTATGGTAGTAGAAAGCTTCCGATTGAGGTCTTTTTTTGTGACCATCCCAGAAATCGTCGATCTGCTGAAGCGGATTCGGTGGGACTCCTTCCACACCTGGATACCCTTTCACACACTGATCCCGCTCGTTGGGGGTGCGCTTACTGAGTTCTTGCGGCGCCGGATCAAACGCCGCAATGCCCGCCTGGCCCAACACTGGCCCGTCGTGGATGGGAAGGTTCTGGACATCAACGTAGCCACAGGAACCAAATTCTTTGGCAGCCCGCGACAATTCAACGCGACCTTCAAATACTCTTACACAGTTCTGGACGCGGGCGTGGCCAGCTACTTCTCGGGAAGCTTTTCGCGCTTCTTTGCAGACAAAGAGCAGGCGTGGGAGTGGCTGGAGTTACTGAAGCACAAGCGAATCCGCGTTCACGTCAGGCCCGGCAAGCCGGAAGTCTCCGCCGTGCTGGAGGCCGATTTGGACGCCCACTTTTACCTTCCCGCACGAACCCCGGCTGACTTCGTCCTTTCCCCGTCCGGAATCCACCCCGAGTAGTGCCGTCGCGAACCTCGACCGGCGTTTGTTCTTGAAGTGCTATGCTCCTCAGCAAGGGCTTGCGCATGAGCAGTTTCTTCACTCTCGGCCACTCCAACCACGAGTTTCCGGCATAGCTTGCCCTGCTCCGCCGGCACGCGGTCGAAGTCGCCCGAGCTTTACTCGACAAACCACTCGACGCTACACTGGCTCTGCCATGCTAACCCGCCGCCGCTTTGTTCTGAACGCCGCCACCCTCGCTCTCGCTTCCAAGACCCGCCTGCTGGCGGCGCAAACCGCAAACGTCTATCGCAATCCCATCCTGGGCGGCGACCATCCCGACGCCAGCCCCATCCGCGTCGGCGACGACTTCTTCCTGACCCACTCCAGCTTTGACTACGCCCCGGGGTTGCTGATATGGCACTCCCGCGACCTGATCAACTGGCGTCCGGCAGCCGCCGCTCTGCACCGCTACTATGGCACCGTCTGGGCGCCCTATCTCTGCGAGTACCAGAGCCGCTACTATATCTACTTCCCTGCCGAAGGCAGTCTGCGCGTCGTTCACGCCGATCACCCCACCGGGCCGTGGAGCGAGCCTGTCAGTCTGGGTATCGACGCCATCGACCCCGCCCATATTGCAGAGAACGGACGCCGCTTTCTCTATATGGACGGCGGGCGCGTGGCCGAGCTCACGGCGGACGGCCTGGCAGTCAAGACACCGCCCCGCAAGGTCCTCGACCCCTGGCCCATACCCGACTCCATTCGCATGGAATGCACTTGCCTGGAAGGCCCCAAGCTGCTGGAGCGCAATGGCTGGTTCTATCTCAACGTGGCCGAGGGTGGCACCGCGGGCCCAGGCACCAGCCATGCGGTGGTCAGCGCCCGCAGCCGCCACGCCGAGGGGCCCTGGGAGTTCTCGCCCTACAACCCCATCGTCCATACCCCTTCGCGCGACGACCGCTGGCTCTCGCTGGGCCATGGCCGCCTCGTCGATACCCCAGACGGCCGCTGGTACATCACGGTCCACTCCTATGAAAACGGCTACCGCACCCTGGGCCGCCAGCTTATGCTGCTGCCTGTCGAGTGGACCGCCGACGGCTGGTACCGCATTCCTCCGGGCGTCACGGCGGATGCGGCGATTCCCATGCCCATACCCGGCACAAGCCAGCAACCCTTCATGGATCCTTCCGACGACTTCACCAGCCCCGAGCTCGGCCTTCAGTGGGCCTTCTGGCACGAGTTTGACCCCGCCCGCTTCACCACCGGCAACGGCGCGCTCACCCTGGCGGCCCAAGGCAAATCCATCGCCGAGACTTCCGCCCTGACTACCCCGGTCGGCGGCCACTCCTACACCGTCGAAATCGACGTTGAAGTCTCGCCCGGCTGCGAGGCCGGATTTCTGCTCTTCTACAATCCCCATCACGCGACCGGCATCCTGATCTCCCCGGAAGGGATCGGCGCGCGCAACCCCAATGGCTTCATCCCCAGCCGCCAGCAGCCAGGCGCAACCAGAGCCACCCTGCGCATCGTCAATGACCGCCAGGAAGTCGATTTCTATTACCGGCTCCCCGGCCAGAGCTGGAAGCGTACCCCGGAATCGGCGGAAATCTCCGGCATCAACCACAACGTTCTCGACGGCTTTCTCGATGTTCGCCCCGCCGTCTATGCTTGCGGATCGGGCAAAGCTACCTTCCGCGCCTTCCGCTACTGGCCTCGGGTGAATGTGCCCGCCTAAACCCCGCCGGCCAGCCTTGGCCTTTTCATGCCAGACACAAGAAAGCCGCCCCGGAGGGCGGCTTTTTTGACAGGGTTAAGCTTTCCTGAGTTATTGAGCGATCGTGATCGCGCAGGTCGATGCGGCCGTAATCCCGTGTGCGTCCGTCGCACTGAGAGAGAAGGAACCGGAGGCCGTCGGCGTGCCTGTCACCGCGCCCGTCGATGTATTTAGCGTCAGCCCCGCCGGAAGCGTGCCCACCACCGAGAAGGTGTCGGGAGGCGTACCGTTGCTCACCGTGATCGCGCCGCTGTTGAAGGCAACGCCCACCGTGCCGCTCGTCACTGTGGAGCAGTTTAGAGTCAGACCGTAGAAGAGAGCGCCAACAGATTGATTGCCGACGAGTCCTGAGGGATTGGAGAGATTCGGCAACGTGCAAGTGTTGGTCATATTTGGCGTATAGATCGGCGGGATACTGTTATCGCAGTTCGCTGTCCAGCCGCCAAAGGTATTATCGAGTGCGCCTCCAGCCAACGATGCAGTGATCGTCACGTCAGTGCCGGCTGCATAGGTTCCCGTGCAAACAGAGTTCCCCAAGCCGTCGATTTCCGAGCCTGGACCGCAATGGATCAGGTTCGGCACTCCGGTATCGGAGGGAGCCGTAATCAGCCAGTTGGTGTCGTTGCTGCCCGCGTTAAAGACAGTCAGCGTCGCCAGCAATGCAGGGGCCACCGATTGATCGCAGACGGGGGGCGAGATGCCTGGTTCCTGGCAGGAAAACGAAACGGGGTTGGAGAGGACGACAGTGTTGTCAGGGTTCGTCCCCTCCGCATAGATGACACCCAGACCCTCATAACCCATCGCCGTGGCAAGCCCGGCTGGTTCACCGGGTGTCCCGGCAGAGTTGATGGATACAAGATTCGGAGTGAGGGTAATCCAGGTGACCGAGTCTGTGATGTCGCGAAGAGTTGGAATGGTCGTGAAGGTTCCGAAGGCAAGGTATTGCTGGGTCATGCCCTTATTGGAAACCGTAATATTCACCGGCACAACATTGATCGAAATCAGAGGCTCCGGCGATGCCCCGATGGCAACGGTGTAAGTTGCTTGCGCCACCACCTCGCTTTTGTCCAGGTTCGTCCACGTCGCAGTGATAATGGTAGTACCTGCCGTAGCAGCCGTCACCAGGCCGTCTGTCGCTGGGGTGCAGGGTAACGGATCACCAGCGGTGCAAATGGATGCTACCGTCGAAGTGTTGGATTTCCAGACAACCTGGCTGGTTACGTCATACTGCAGGGCACCCTCGGTGCCCTGCGCAAGCAACTGGTTCTGTTGAGCCGGCGACGTAGCCGAGATTACGGCTGGAATGATGGTCAGCCCGGTGATCTGTTCTGTCGATCCCCCGGTAACCGAGAAGGGCACCGAAGCGATCACTTGCGAGCCGTCGGGGTTCGACGAAACCGCCATAATGGCAGTCGTGCCCTGGCTCAAGCCCGTGACCAGCCCTACCGGAGTCGTGGGATTAAGGGTGGCGCAGGATGCGCCGGAGGCCACAGTGCCTCCCGGGCAACTGGTGCAGACTCCGGCGTTGGAAGTGCCCGGACAAGCGGAGATCGTGCAAGACAATGCGCTGAGGCCGGTGGGACAAACGGTGGTCACCGTGGCTACCGTGAGAGTGCTGGAACTCCAACTGGTTGTAATCTTTTCGGAAGCGATACCCGCAGTCACATCCTGAGTGATGGGTGCGGCCGAGAAGGTTCCGATGTCGGCTAGCTGGCTGGTAAGACCGGGCGATGCCACTGAGGGAGAGCTGGGATAAATCGCGGTCGAAAGCAGAGGCTCAGGGGTGGGAGTAATTGCGACCGTGAGGGCTGCGCTTCCCGACACCACAATCGCCGGACTGGTAGCGGTGGCGGGGGTAATCGTGTAGGTGGCGGTGATGGCCGCGGCGCCGTTTCCGACTGTCGTGAACTCTCCTGGGACAGCCGTGGTCTGTCCTGAAGGAATGTACGGCGTGGTCACCTGAGGACTACTAGTTGACCAAATTGTATTTGTTTGACTTGTGAGGTCAACAGTCGTGCCGGATGAGGTGGTGCCAATGGCAATATACTTCGCAATCTGACCGGCCGATGTAAGCGTCTGCGCGGCCGGAATGATGGCTAGCGACACATAGGGCTCCGAGGAGGAAGAACCACCCGTGACGGTGACGGTCGCGGTAGCGGTGACCACGCTTTTGTCGGGATTTGCCGCTATGGCCGTGATCACAGCCGTACCCGGGCCAACCGCAGTGACCAGGCCGCCGGGATTGGTTACGGAAGCAATCGACGTGTTGCTGGAAGTCCAGGCAACCGTAGCCGTCAGGTTCTGCGTTCCCGGAGTCGGGGCGGTCGGCGAGAAGGTGCCGATCGCGATCAGCTGGCTGGTTTGACCTGCCAGGATCGACTGGGTAGCTGGAGTGATGGCAATCGATTGCAGCGGCTCCGACGCCGAACCGGTAACCACAAAGGTCGCCGTAGCCGCCACCACGCTCTTGTCGGGATTTGTATAGAGGGCCGTAATCTGCGTAGTGCCTTGGCCCACCGCCGTGGCCAGTCCGGTGTTGGCGCCAATCGTGGCAACCCCCGCATTGCTGGAACTCCACGCGACCAGGGTTGTCATGTTGGTTGGAAGGCCCGTGGTTCCGCTGGTGCCCAGCGCGATGAACTGGCCGGTCTGACCCGCCAATGCAACTGAATCGGTGCTGGGAGTGATGGTAAGCGCCGTAATCGGCTCTGCGGCTCCGCCGCTCCCAGTCACGTTCACCGTCATGCTGCCCGTAATGATACCGGTAAACCCGGGCGCGCTGGCGGTGACCAGGATGTTACTGCAGATGTTGCTGCCTGATGTGATGAGCCCGGTGCTGTTGACCGTTACACATTCGGGAGTTGAACTTGTCCAAGTGACTGAATCTGTGATGTCCCGGGTCGTCGAGGGATGGCTCCCTTGGGTGTAGGTCCCAATCGCCGTCAACTGCGTGGTGAGGCCTGGCCCCCCAAAGGTCATCGTAGCCGGAGTCACTGTGATTAACGACAGGGAAGGCGACACGCTGCAACTGGCGAGCGGAAGCAATAGGCTGGCGAGTACAAGCGCCCTGAGAGAAAAACGGTCAAGCATAGAAGACTCCTTGCTTTTCCTGATGATTTTACACCTGTCACTCTACTCTTGGCCCACAAAAAAGTTCCCCAGCAAACAGAATCAAAAGAGTCAATAAGCGATCCCCCGACAGTTCAAGCACTTTGCCCTTGCCAGTCCAGCGGCCTCGGCCTGCTTCTCGCCCCGCCGCTGGCCGCGCTTTGCCCCCTTCCACCGCCAGCGGCTACACTTCTTCCAGCATGGTTATCGCGCGCGACAACACTCCCGAACGGCTGGTCAGCGCCTCGCGCGCCGACGAAGAACAGGGCTTTGAACTCAAGCTGCGCCCCCGCTGGCTGCGCGAGTTCATCGGCCAATCCAAAGCCAAGGAGCAGCTGGCCATCGCCCTGGAAGCCGCCAAATCCCGCGGCGAAGCCCTCGACCACGTGCTCCTCTTCGGCCCTCCCGGCCTGGGCAAGACCACACTAGCCACCATCATCGCCAACGAACTTGACGTCGGCTTCCAGCAGACCTCCGGCCCGGCCCTGCAAATCCAAGGCGACCTCACGGCCATCCTGACCAACCTGCGCGAGCGCCAAGTGCTCTTCCTTGACGAAATCCACCGTATGCAGCCGGTCCTGGAAGAAAAGCTCTACACCGCTCTCGAAGACTACAAGCTCGACATCATCATTGGCCAGGGCCCCGCCGCGCGCACTCACGTAATGGAAATCCGCCCCTTCACCTTCATCGGCGCCACCACGCGGCCCGGCCTGCTCTCTTCACCGCTGCGCTCGCGCTTCGGCATTCTGCTGCGCCTCGAGTTCTACACAGAGGAAGAGCTGCGCGTCATCGTCTCGCGCTCCGCCGAAGTGATGCAGATTCCCATCGACCAGGACGGCGCCGCCGAAATCGCCCTGCGCTCTCGCGGGACTCCGAGAATCGCCAACCGCCTGCTGCGCCGCGTCCGCGACTACGCCCAGGTCCGCGGCTCCGGCATCATCGACCGACCCACCGCCAACGCCGCCCTCACCATGCTCGAAGTGGACGCCCACGGCTTTGACGAGATCGACCGCCGCCTACTCCTGGCCATTATTCAGAAATACGACGGCGGCCCGGTCGGCCTCAGCACCCTGGCCGCCACCCTGGCCGAGGAGCAAGACGCGCTCGAAGAGGTTTACGAGCCCTTCTTAATCCAGATCGGCTTTCTTGATCGCACTCCGCGCGGCCGCGTAGCCACGCGCCTCGCCTATGAGCACTTTGGACTCGCCATGCCGGGAAGACAGACACCGCTATTTTAGCAAGACGGATGATTCTTGATGGAGAAAATCGAAATGATTCTTGGCAGAAAACAAATTGCTGCAATATTCATACTGATCATTCTGCCTCAAACCAGAATTGTCAGTCAGGCGATCCATTGTTCATATGCTGATTCGGAAAAAGCTTTTTATGAAGCAGGTAGACTGCAGGCGTGGGATAAGTTATACCATTCATATCTTCATTATTCTGGTTGCGATGATGGTTCTATTGCGGAAGGTTATAGTGACTCTGTGGTTCGGATATTAGCGCATCATTGGAATACACTTCCGCAAGCATTTCCATTGTTTGCAAGCAATGCTGGATTTTACAAATTTGTACTAATACATATCGATGCGACGACAGAAGATGATGATCTGGAAATGATTCGTTTAAATGCAATTCGTTCTTGTCCAACGGGAGGTAACGAATATTGCGTACAAATAAGAAAAGCAGCGATAAATGCTCTGCGTGAAAATGGAACTATGTTTCCCAAAACAAGTGAGAAGTAACCGTCGTGCGAGGAGTCAGCAGAGAGCATAGTTTGCGAAGTTAGTATGATTGACCAAATAAAACAGGAGGAAAGTTATGTCCCTTACCGAATCCACCATGCTGGAACTGGGCGTCACCGCCCCTGACTTCACACTTACCGACGTAGTTACCGGCAAGATCGTCCGCCGCGACGACTTCCGCGGCCAACAGGCCCTGCTCGTCATGTTCATCTGCGCCCACTGTCCCTATGTCAAGCACATTGAGAAGGGACTGGCTGCGCTAGGCAATGATTATGCCGGCCAACCTATCGGCATTGCCGCCATTAGCAGCAATGACGCCGTCACCCACCCCGCCGACTCGCCCGCCGGACTGAAGCGCCAGGCTGAAACCTTAGGCTTCGTCTTTCCCTACCTGTACGACGAGACGCAAGCCGTGGCGCGCGCCTACAAAGCCGCCTGCACACCGGACTTCTTTCTCTTCGACGCCGGCTTCCGCCTGGTCTATCGCGGTCAGTTCGACCGCAGCCGCCCCGGCAACGGCATCCCCGTCACCGGCGAAGACCTGCGCGCCGCCATCGACTTAGCGCTCGCCGGCAAGCCAATCCCGGCAGACCAGCACTCCTCGATCGGCTGCAACATCAAGTGGAAGGCATAACGTGCCTATAGTAAAACCAGGGATAGCGTATCCCGAAACCAACACACTCAAGTCGACGCGACCAACAGCCCGGGGTCCCCGGCGACAGGTCTTCGTCGCAGGGGTGGAGAGAGCGGCGACCTTCGACGAGGCTAATCAGGCTACAGTATCCCTGGTTTTGCTCTGGGCGCCAGTTCATTGCTTACAGCCTGCCTGCGTTACTTCTCCACCTTCTCCTCGTGATACTCCATCTCGGTATTAATCGCCCAGATGTTGTCTTTGGTCGTAACGCCGTTGACGATGTTCTCGACAGCGGTCATCGCGGTCAGCATCGAGTGGTCCTGGTTATTGTACTTATGCATGCCGTTGCGGCCCACCAGGAATAGATTCTCAAAGCCGTCAAGATAGTTGCGAATCACATCGAAGCGGCCATAACTGCCGAAGTATGCCGGATAAGTCTTCGGCACATGGACGACGTGCGAGTCTTCCACATCCTCCGCCTTGAGAATGCCGATCCTGGCGATCTCCGCGACGGCGAACTTCGCCATCTCCTCGTCGGAGAGCTTCCACAGCGAATCGGTGTCGTTGCAGAAGTATTCCAGGCCAATCCAGACCTTATCCTTGTCGCTCACCAGCCAGGGGCTCCAGTTATTGAAGATCTGCAGCCGGCCAACAACCACATCCGGCTCCTGAATGTAGATCCAGTTATCCTTGAGCGGCGAGCCGTCCTTCTCCGTCACCGTAAGCTTGTTGGCGAGCAAGCCGACAGTAATGAAATCGCGATACATGAGGCCTTCGCTCACCTCCGTCACCTCGGCAGGAACCGCCCTGGTGACAGCGCGAACCAGATCGCGGACAGGCATCGTCGAAAAGAAGTAATCGCCCGCATAAGTGACACGCTCTCCCGCTTCGTTCAAACCTTCTACCGAAACTACCTTCTTCCCTTCCACGTGGATGCGGTCGATATGAATGCCGAAATGAATTTCTCCGCCGCCCTTCTTCACCAGTTCGGCAGCATGTTCCCATAACTGGCCGGGGCCTAACTTGGGATAAAGGAACTTCTCGATCAGCGAGGTCTCAGTTGTTTTCTGAGCGATGCTGCCGGAGTTCTTCGGGCCAAAGGACTTCTTGAGGAAATGCGTCACCACCCCCTTCAAGGAAAGCCCCTTGATGCGCTGCGCTCCCCATTCGGCGCTGATCTCGCGGCAGGGCACGCCCCAAACCTTTTCCGTGTAAGATTTGAAAAAAGTGAGATAAAGCTGCTTGCCAAAGCGATTAATAATGAAATCCTCGAGGGATTGCTCTTCGCGTTGAGGCAGCAGCGCCGAGCGCAGATAACTTACGCCGCAACGAATTGTGCGGATCAAGCCCATGTTCCTGAAGGTTGCCGTGGTCAGGCTGATGGGATAGTCGAAGAAGCGGCGCAGGAAATAAATGCGGCTCTTGCGCTGGCGGACCAGCATGACCAGGTCCTCCGTTTGCGGATCGAGAGCTACAGCGGCCGCGGGAAGTTCGCGCTGTTGTCCCTGGTAACGTAACTCACCCTCCGCCCCACCGCAGCCGGCCTCGACAGGCATCAGTTCGAGCCACCAGCGCATGACGCGGTCCGACTTGGAGAAGAAGCGATGGCCGCCAATATCCATGCGGTTGCCCTTGTAGCGAATGGTCCGCGAGATACCGCCGATCTCCTGGCTGGCCTCAAGCAGAATGGGCTTGACGCCCGAATGCCTCTGTAACTCGAGCGCCGCGGTAAGTCCCGCCGGGCCTGCTCCGATGATGATCGCCGTGCCTTGTTTCATGCGGACCTCGAGTGGAATCGTAATCTGGCCTTAAGAAGTCACAGCGGCAGTAGCCATGGGGACTTCTCAAGGACCATAATAGCCCATTCATTGATCTCGGTAAGGAAGATGTCAGTTGCCGCTGGCGCTGGCCGGGGCCATTTGCAGCGGTTCGGTGAGAGTGAAGATCAAGACGGTGTCCTGCTCAAGCGTAGCCTGAGGATGGCTGATGAGCAGGTGAGCCGTCACCACGCCGGCTCCGATCAGGCCGCCGGTCATGGCGCCCACCGGGCCGCCGACAATTGCGCCGGTGGTTGCGCCCGCCCCTACGGCTCCGCCGTACTCGATGCTGTCGCGCTTGAGGCGCGAGCCGGGCAGGATTTTGCCTTCGCTTCCGACTTTGGATTTGGCGCCGGGGGTTGCGGTGATCTCGGCATGCAGTTGGTAGCGCGTGCCGTCGGCCAGAATTACCGTCTCCGGCCGCAGAATCATGGAGCCGTGACCGCCGGGATGGCCGCTGGAGACCTCGGCAAGCCGCCCGTCAATCTCCGCTCCCTCGGGAATCAGCACCTGGCCGCCCTGCAAGACATCCGAGGCCACGCGGCTGCGGAAGGCTTCACCCTTCTCGCTGGCGGTNNGTGGAGAGCTGATCGAGCAGCACAACGCGAATGGTGGCGCCTTCCGGGAGTTCGCCGGGACGCAGCGGATGCGGGTGCACAATGTCGCCATCCGGATCGGCGTCGTAGTCGCGCTGCGTCAGAGCCGGCTGCGACGGAGCGGGAGCGCCCTGCGCAACCGCAACAACGCCATTCTCCGGGGCGGGTGCGTTCACGGCGGGATCAGCGGAAGCAGGGTGGGTCTGCGTCTGCGCCAGTTCCTGGGCAGATGTTACGGCAGGCGTAGCTACAGGCTGGGCTGGCCGTCCGGCCGGTGGCTTGGCATGGTGTGTTCTGGCGGTAACGATGGTGTTGTCCGGGGGAGGTGTCGAGGTTCCCTGGTAGGGGCTGGACTGGCTTGCCTCCTGCGCCCCCAGAGTGGCAGCAGTCATCAGCAGCAAGGCGCACACATGAATTGACCGGTTCATTCAAATCTCCTTGATTCGAGGCGCGGGCAAAAACTCGCTGTGAGTTCAAACCCCGCCGGGCCTATGCGGTGAGTCTCAAAAGGCGATCTGGGGTACCGGGGACCGTAGTCAACCTGCATCCCGGGTCCAGCTTGCATTGCCACCTATCATCTTCTTGATAGATTGCAGACTTTCATTGATGGTCATTGAATCACTGGCCCGTTCCGCAAATATGGCCGACGGGAAGTGTCGCGCCAAAAACACAAGTTCAAAATGTGTGAGGGCAAACAGAGATGCCAGTCTGTCCGCCGCGCTCACATCGGGATCAGCCAGATGCTCGAAGCCACGCATGAACCTTTCTCGCAAGGCTGGAAAATCCCAGTGTTCGTGCGGGTCAAAGCTCTTGGTTCCTCCGTTTCCGATAACGCTTCGGCAGGAGTAAGCAAGTAAATAGAACTCATCGATGCCAGATCTGATCGTTCCTGCCATGTAGTCGATCTGTTCTCCATTGGGCGACTCTCCATGTGTTACGAGGAAATCATAGAAATCCTTCGCTATACGGATCGTTGTATGCAAATCTTCTCGGGTTGTCGAACGCAAATCGACTCGGATGTTGGCGTCCTCAAAGAGGTCTTCGGCTCCTGCTACGATTGCGCTTTCAATGCGTTCGACTCTGTCCATCATCAACTCCAGTCAGCTACGGACCAATCAACATGCCCATACAGGCGGAGAGTTGCGCTTTCACTCCCGTCCGCGTGACAGCTTCGCGCGAACGTACCCAATTCAAGGCTAGCTTGGATCAGGCGCCGATGGCCTGCTGAGCAGCCGGGACGTGCCTTGGACAGCACGAATCAACAAAGGCAACCTGCTCTGGCGCCGTTCCCATGCCGGCAACGTTTTGCCCCAGGGAACGGCATTTCATCGTTCTCCTCAGCCCTATTTGCTAGAATCCTTGCGAGAGATCAATTCTTTTGGGAATTTGGACGGAGAGGAATCACGAAGGTGCATAAGCTTCTGAGCACGATTCAAAGCGCCGCCGGAGAAGCTCTTGCCGTGGATCGCCGTCCGCAACTGAATGACCGGCTGCAACACCGCATTGCGAGGACCGATATGACTGAGATTGTTGCCATTCGCGCCCGCGAGGTTCTGGACTCGCGCGGCAATCCTACCGTGGAAGCGGACGTCATCCTGGAAAGCGGCGCGCTGGGCCGCGCCATCGTGCCCTCGGGCGCTTCCACCGGCGAGCATGAAGCCGTGGAACTGCGCGATGGCGACAAGAGCCACTATCTGGGCAAGGGCGTGCTGCAGGCCGTGGAAAACGTGGAGACGGTGATTGCGCCGGAGCTGGAGGGCATGGACGCCTCCAACCAGCGGCTGCTGGACCAGACCATGATCGCGCTGGACGGCACGCCGAACAAGTCCAAGCTGGGCGCTAATGCGATTCTGGCTGTCTCCATGGCCGCGGCGCGCGCCGTGGCGCAGACGCTGGAGATTCCGCTCTACCGCTATCTGGGCGGCGTGAACGCCTCTGTTCTGCCTACGCCAATGCTGAATGTGCTGAACGGCGGGGCGCACGCCGACAGCAATGTGGACTTTCAGGAGTTCATGATCATGCCGGTGGGCGCGGAGCGCTTCAGCGAGGCGCTGCGCTGGGCCGCCGAGACCTTCCACACCCTCAAGGGAGTGCTCAAAAAGAAGGGTTACAACACCGCCGTGGGAGATGAGGGCGGCTTCGCTCCCTCGTTGAAGTCCAACAGCGAGGCGATTGAGTTGATCCTTGAAGCCATCGAGGCGGCCGGCTACAAGCCCGGCGAGCAGATCGCCATCGCGCTCGATCCGGCCTCCAGCGAGTTCTACGACAAGGAAAAGAATCGCTACATCTTCAAGAAGAGCGACAAGCGCGAGCTGACCAGCGAAGAGATGGTGGCCTTCTACGACAACTGGACCCGCCAGTATCCCATCGTCTCGCTGGAAGACGGCCTGGCCGAGGACGACTGGGCGGGCTGGAAGATTCTCACCGACAAGCTGGGCAGCCGGATTCAGTTAGTCGGCGACGACATCTTCGTCACCAACATCAAGCGATTGCAGCGCGGCATCGATGAAGGCGTAGCCAACTCGATTCTCATCAAGCTCAACCAGATCGGCACCATTACCGAGACGCTGGAGGCCATCGACCTGGGCCGCCGCTACGGCTACACCTCTGTGATCTCGCACCGCTCGGGCGAAACCGAGGACACCTTCATCGCGGATCTCGCCGTCGCCACCGGAGTGGGCCAGATCAAGACCGGATCGGTAAGCCGCACCGACCGCATTGCCAAGTACAACCAGTTGCTGCGCATCGAAGAAGAACTGGGCGGCGGAGCGGTCTTCCTTGGACTGGAAAGCCTCAACTACACCGACTAGCCACCTGCGGTGGGGCAGACGCTCGCTGTTCCCGGTCCCCAAAGGCGAGGGACCGGGGGCACCCGGCATAAGCTTTGTCGCATCCCAGGTCCCAAAGGCGGGATCTGGGGCACCTGCCGCCACAGTTTCACGGATTAACAGTTAGAGTGTTTCTGTGGAATTTCCCGTGGTTATATTATTGAATTTAATTGAGTTAGTTAGCTTCACAGTTTCACAACCGGGAAATGGAAATCTCTTTCGGAAATGACGCGGCGGTTTCTGAATTCGGCGCTTTCGTTTCAGATACTTGCACAGAATCTTTCCCCTCGGAATGTAAGCTTAGAGGCCTACTTTTTTCGTTCAAAGTGCTGTTTTTTGGGGTCGAAAACGCGTCATTTGGCGTTGTTTCAGGCCTTTTAACGGCCGTTTTAGCCACCGGGAAGGCGTTTACTGCACGCCGGATGTTCGGCAGGGTTTGAATCAGGTACTGCACAATCCTGGAGAGGGAGGAATCCCGCTCGGCTGCCCAGACTCGCGCCTCGCAGTATGCCTTGTCGCTGACGGTAACGGTGATGTTTCTCATGAGTTCGCCCTCCGGCGGCACAGAGAGGTTTCCCGGCCTGCCTTCTATTGATGATTGTCCACGCATGGAGGGTAATTATCTGCAAAACCTTGCGGCGAGTTGGACTCCCAGGTCCAAAAATCCGGACCTGGGCCACCCAACTTTATTGGTCAGATGTGGGCCACCCGCCGGCCGAAATTCCCAAACCGTCAGCAAGCAGACCAGCGGCCGCTCCCGTCCCTGACTCTCCTGTAGACAGGCTGGCGTATTCTCCGAATCAACGGTTTAGGTTTACATAACGTTTTATTCTTGTAGCCTTTGCGCATCATCTCACCTCCTGATAAATCATGCTCCCGGATTTCCTAAGGTCTTATCGAATAATGCTCGGAGTTCAATCACTTCGCAACGAAGTGATCCTGCGATTGCGCTCGAACCAGGGTTCTCATTGATGGCGTCGACCGGGTCACCACTTGATATCAAGTTGGCCGTTCGTTCTCCAATCGTTTCAATTGCCTCCACGATCTTTGCGAGGATTGGTATTAATTCTTGATCATTCATCTGTGAATCTCCTTCGGAACTGGATTTTGTGCCAGACTCGTGCTTAGGGCCTGGATTTCCCTGAATCCTTTCCTTTCATCTTGAATATCGCATGGGTTAGCACGCGCCCCCCCCCACTTGCGTTCGATTTTTTTAGGAATAAATGACAATAATCGGAAACTTAGTACCTGAAACCTGGGCCACTCGCCAAAGAGACCATAGAAGTCTCTGATCTTAGCTCCATTGTTGTTAATTACGTAAATCGGCCACATTCCATAGTTTGATTGTTTTGTCATCGCTACCCGATGCTAGGGTGAGGCCGTCGGGGCTAAACGCTAGAGATTCGATAATGCCTGTATGCCCTTCAAAAGTGCGAATTATCGTCCCAGCTGCCACGTCCCAAAGATTGATCGTCGTGTCGATGCTCCCCGCCGAAGCAAGGGTGCGGCCGTAGGGGCTGAAGGCTACGGAAACAACAGCAGCTGCATGTCCTCGCAAGGTGCGAATCACCCTCCCATCAGCCACGTTCCAGAGCTTGACGGTTGCGTCGGTACTCCCCGCCGAGGCTAGGGTGAGGCCGTCGGGACTGAATGCCATGGAAAGAACTTTTCCTGTGAGCCCCTGCCAGGTGCGGACCGTCTTCCCGCCTGCCACATCCCAAAGCTTGATGGTATTGTCGTCACTCCCCGAAGCCAGGGTGCGGCCGTCGGGACTAAACATTACGGATTCGACGATTCCTGTATGCCCTTCAAAAGTGCGCGCCACCGTTCCTCTGGCCACATCCCACAGCTTGGTGGTCTTGTCGAGGCTCCCCGAGGCCAGGGTGCGGCCGTCGGGGCTGAANNTTGTCGAGACACCCCGAAGCCAGGGTGAGGCCATAACGGCCGAACGCTACCGAAATGACAGCGTCTGCATGTCCTCGCAATACGCGAATCGCCTTCCCGTCTGCCACATCCCAAAGCCTAATATTGTTGTCGAATCCCCCCGAGGCCAGGGTTCGCCCGTCGGGGCTGAACGCTACGGACCGGACAGAACTCCCATGTCCTTGAAAGGTGCGGACGGGGGGCACTGAGAGAACAGGTGCCGGCGCGGTCAGTAGCCGAGGGCGATCCTGTCGACTCACGGCCTTAGGTGTGGGCTGTCGCTCATTCGCGACCGGATATGGCCTGCCAGCGCTCTTTTCCTTTGAAGCCTCTTCCTGTTTCCGCACACCAGGCAGCGGATGCAGGAGAGCATCGAGTTCCAGGAAGAAGGCACCCACGTCTTTCGGCCTCGTCCCCCGTTCCTTGGCAAGCAGGCGCAGGACTAACGCGTCCAGGCCTTCCCAGTTAGCCAGGTCGGTGCGGAGGGTGCTGGGCGGTTGGGGTTCGACGNNCTGGCCGGTGAGCATCTCGTAGAGGACTCCGCCAAGGGCGTAGAGGTCGGTGCGGCCGTCGAGCTGGGCGGCTGGAGTTCCGCGCCATTGTTCGGGGGCGGCGTAGGTCATGGTCAACATCGTGCCGCCGGTGCGGGTGAGTACGTTGCTGGACTCCCTGGTGGCCACGATGCCGAAGTCGGCGATCTTGGGAAGCCATGCGCCGCCCTCGCGCGCCATGAGGATGTTTTCCGGCTTGATGTCGCGGTGGACCATGCCTTTGGCGTGGGCCGCGCCGAGGCCTTCGGCGATTCCGCGCGTGATGGCCAGCGCCAGTGGGACGGGTAGAGAACCCGCAGGGCCTGAAGGCCGGGCTTCGTACTGCAGCGTTAGCGGCACGGCTGAAGCCGTGCCCTGATACAGTGCGTCCAGGGCTAAAGCCCGACCCGATTCTTCGGGCTGAATGCGGGGGTTGAAACCCCCGCCTCCCTCCGCACTGATTTCATCCGCAGAATGCAAACGTGAATCGTGGAGAAATCTCCGCAGGTCCGGACCGTCGACAAACTCCATGGGAAAGAAGAGCGAGTCATCCTCCGCCGGTTCCAGATCCCCGCAATCCACCACATTGTTGTGGCGCAGCTGCCGCAGCGTTCGCACTTCACGCCTGAACCGGCCGGTAAAAGCCTCATCCTGGCTCAACTCGGCGGAGAGAAACTTCAGCGCGCGCGGCTCCTCCATGAAGATGTGCTGGGCAAGGTAAACAGCCCCCATCCCGCCCTGTCCCAGCTTGCGGACGATGCGGTATGTCTTGTGGATCAACATCCCCGGTTTGAGATCACGGATTTCATTAAGAAGAACGCCATGAGTGGGACAGGTGGCGTGGCTATCGGGATAGCCGGTATCGCACTGTGGGCATTGTTTCATGCGTTCGTTCTTCTTTTGCAGAAGATTTCGTGGCGCATTCATTCTTCCACTCAATGCCGAAGAGCGCAATGGCGACTGTTTGATTGAGGGAACTTTGGAATCTATTCTCTATTGCCTAAGGAGACGTTTCGACGGGCGTGACCTCGGTTGCGGTTTGTCCAAACTCAAACCGCAGGGGCTAAAGCCCAACATTTTTTTGTTCCTCTTTCGGCACG